>JBBQBY010000540.1:0-4457 GCA_038318235.1 Caldilineales bacterium | reverse complement strand
TATTCCTGGGCTAATTTCTGATTGATCATGTTCCAGGAAGAGAGCGGCTGTTGTTGTTGACCAAAGGCATCTTGTTGTGGGGTCGCCGGCGGCGTCCACAAACCGATCACCTTTAGGAAGCCGCTGGAGGAGCGCTTCAAGGCATTTTCCAACGCCGTGCGCACCGAGCCTTCATTGAGGTCGTTGGGCGGGTAGATCAACTGGTTATTCTGACCATTCGTCAAGACCATATGCATGTAATAGGTATCGTTGGAAAAGAGCGAAACCTGGAATGGTTGCAGGCCATAGGTCTTCTCCAGTTGTTGACGCGTGACACCACTAGCCGGATCATCGGGATCCACGCGCTTATAAACGAGCTTGCCATTCGATTGTTTGGCAATGTCCTGGGCGACCTTCTCGATCGTCGTCGGCGCATCTTTTAATTCACCCGGCAGCACCTTGGGGGTGACAAAGAAGGTCAGCGTCACGGGGTTATTAATCGCAGCCAACACAGATTCGACGCTTTGGAAACCATACACAACCTTTTTGATCGCGCTGGTCAAATCATATTCTAAATTACGCAGGTGAACATCGACAGTGCCGTCATTTTTGGGCACGACTTCGATCAGATCGCGGAAGCTCAACACCACATCCTGGTCACCATAACGCACCAAGATGTCAAAATAGGAGTTGATCACCGAGTTCTGGTAGCGATCCGCCACCTGGAATGGCACCGGTTGGATGCCATAAGTCTGATTCGCCTCGGTTTCTAAATCGGGCTTTTTGGCGGGATCGATCACCTCACCTTGCACCTTACCGTTACCCGCAATCACATATTCACGCAGCAAATCTTCTACTTGCGGGCGCAACGGATTCAGCAGCGGGTGGCTTTTCTCGCTGATATAACCGCGGATCAACAGTGGTTCCTGCAAATTGCCCAACAGATCCTTGGTCGTCTGCGAAAGGCTATATTCTTGCTGTTGCGTAAGATCCAGCCGTAGACCATTCAGGGGGGTGAGCCAGGTGTTGAGCAAAAGGAGATTGATGCCAATCAACGAAGCAAAGATCGAAGCGCTCCGTCGATAATTGAGCGTGCGCAGCCCTTTGCTCCAGCGTTTGCCGTCCAATGAAAATGTGTTAAGCACCAGGAAAAAAGCCGTCAACGAGAGATAATAGATCAGATCGCGCACGTCGATCACACCGCGCTCAATGCTCTCAAACCGGCTGCCTGTTCCCAGTGAGCGCAGCAGATTACCCGTAGAGCCACCGACAAACGAAGTGATGTTCGTGGTGCCGATCAGATAAAACAGGCCGCCCAGTAAACCGGTGGTGATCAGCGCCACGAGTTGGTTATCTGTGCGTGATGAGATAAAGAGACCGATGGCCGCGTACGCCGCCGCCAATAACAAGGCGGCCACATAACCACCGATCACAGGGCCCCAATCCAAGGGGCCTAGCATGGCCACCGAGATCGGCAGCGGCAGGGTTAACACCAAGGCTAAGGTCACCAGGGCCATCACCGCCAGAAACTTGCCGACGACTAATTGCCACGGGCGCACCGGCAAGGTGAGTAACATCTCTAGCGTGCCCGAACGCTGTTCCTCGCTCCATTGGCGCATGGTCAAAGCCGCCACCAGAAAAATCAGCAACAATGGCATCCAACTAAACAAAGGGCGCACATCGGCAATGCCGCGTGCAAAAAAGGTATCCACCCAGAAAAATGTAAAAAGCGTGACCGCCAAAAATGTGCCCAGGAAAATCAAGGCCATTGGCGAACCGAAATAACTATCCAGTTCTTTACGCGTAATCGATAAAATTTGCCGCATAGGTTAACTCCGTCTTAATGCAAATTTTTAACGCAAAATAACAGAATGCTCACGCAAAGGCGCAAAGGCCGCAAAGAAAAACCAGAGAAGCTTATAGACTTTGCGTTCTTTGCGCCTTTGCGTGCGTATATCCTGTCATCTTTGCTTTGGGTTTTAGGCTGTTGCCAACTTGCTGAAAACTGTCTCCAGGGTCTGCCGATCGCTGCGCAGTTCGCGCACGGGCCACTGTTGCTGGCTGGCCAATTGGTAGACCGCCGGACAGAGATCAACGCTGTCCCGGCCCAGAATGCGATAGGTCACATGGCCATTGCTTTTGGCCAGCGTCTCGACCGCACGCACGCCTTTTAAGCCTTTAAGCACGCTCACGGCGTTATCCACAGTGCGATCTAGCACAAGAATTGCATCGGTGCTGCCCGCCAGTTCGGCCAACCGCGCATCCGCCCGCACCTGGCCATTCATCAGGATGATCACGCGATCACACAACGCTTCGACTTCCGGCAGAATATGCGTGGAGAAGAGCACCGTACTAACTTTGGCCAGCCGGCGAATTAAATTGCGGATTTCGACAATCTGCGTCGGATCCAAACCAACCGAGGGTTCGTCTAGAATCAACAGACGCGGCCGATGCAGAATCGCCTGCGCCAAACCTACCCGCTGGCGAAAACCTTTGCTAAGTTGGCCAATCGGTTGCGTCAAGCGTTCGTTCAGTCCGGTGGCATAAATCGCATCCGAGAGCCGCTCGCGCTGTTCTGCCGTTGGAATTTGTCGCAGATCGGCGATCATTTTTAGATAAGACTGGATCGACAATTCGGGATAGAGCGGCGCGTTTTCTGGCAGATAGCCAATGCGCGCCTGTGCGGCTTGGGTTTGCGTCAAGATATCTAAATGATCAATTTGGACGCTGCCTTCATCCGGTTGCAGATAACCAGTGAGAATTTTGATGATAGTGGTCTTGCCAGCGCCGTTGGGGCCAAGCAAACCAACAATCTCACCCTCGGCTACATTAAAGCTTACATCGTTCAGGGCTTGGATGGGACCATAGGATTTGGTCAAATTATGAACTTCGATCATAGTATCTCCTGCGAATAGTTCGGTGGATTGTAACTAACGCTACTATTGTAGCGCCGCTAAATTAGACAGAGATTAGTCCATTGTGAGCGAATCGTTATACATCTTCAAGTGCTGGGCTGCGCAGCCTTCCCGTGTAATTTGAAACACAGTGATTGCTCAGCGTACAATATAAACAGTAATTACCGGATTTAATGCAGTCAGACGATCTGGCAGAGTAAAACTCTATTGTACTCGACGCGCACCGGCGCGACTAAAACGGGAGTGGAACGACGCCGACCCCTCCCTAATCCTGCTGGGAGGGGACAGATTGGTGGAAGAAGGGAAGAAGTGTCGTGTGCCGCCCCGTGACAAGCTCCCTCCCAGCAGGGGAGGGCGGGGGGAGAGGTCTGGCTGGGTCAATCATAAGAAAGGAAACTCATGGATATTACACAAGTACGCGCGCTCGTTGAACGCCAAGCGCGCGCCTGGGAACAGGGCAATGTTGACGCCTGCGTAGCCGACTTTGCCGCCGATGCGCTTTTCATGTCGCCCGGTGGACGTTGGCAGGGGCATACCGAAATCCGCGCCGTGATCACAGCCTTCTTTACAACGGCCAGCGATGTCAAAGTCGAAATAACCCGTGTGATGCTAGACGGCCAGCAAGGCGCAATCGAGTGGACGTGGAGCGAAGTGCGCCAGAGCGACGGCAAGCGCCATATGGCCGAAGACGCGATTATCTTTGAATTACAAGATGATAAAATTGTCTACTGGCGCGAATATTTCGATACGGCACATTTTTGAGCGCGCAAACCCCAACAGCAGTAAAAGTGTGCATGAGCCATCTTAATCACTGATCTTACGCAGACGCACCCCAGCCCAGCCCTCACTGCCATTAAGTTAAGGTCACCAAAACCGCTAACTCGCCGGTCGAAAGCCGCACCGGGATCGCAGGCGGCAAGCCGGCTTGCTGATTTTGCGGCTTTTGCGCCGTGGGCACCGCCAGCATCACCCGGCGCCTCGTTTCTTGGTTAGCCGCAAACAGGGTACGCGCCACGGCAAACGAGCGCGAGGAACAACGAATGACGAAGTGTCGTTGGCGTTGCACCAGCGTGGCGAGCAAGCGATAGCTCGCAAAGTTGCGGTCATAGAGCAGCAGATCGGTCGCCGTGGTCTGTTCAAGGGCGGCGATCGCCAAGTCAACTTCGTAGGCATGGGCGGGTGCCAGTTGCCCATCAATCACCATCTTGTTGAGCACATCATGCAGCACATACGCGAGGCCACGGGGGTAGGCACCCGTCACGGTCGCATCCTGACCGCTACAGGTGGCAATCGCCCCAAAGTGCTCGACAATCGTTGGATGCGCAGGCAGCCGAATCTTCGACCCGTCACCCGCCAAGAGGCGAAAGCCTTGGTATGTACTCGGCGTTTGCGCCGGGTAGAAGGGCACGAGGAGTTCACGATTGAGTTCGATAAAGGCCGCATGACTCAAGTGTTGTCGTCCTTGACTATAGCCACTCGGCGTCATCAGGGGTAGATTCAACACCAAGCTCAACTCGTTGAGCACATTCTGTAACGATTTTACACTCTTGCGTAAAATGCTTA
>JBBQBY010000539.1:0-4485 GCA_038318235.1 Caldilineales bacterium | reverse complement strand
GACATCACCTGCACCGTATTGATCTTCTTTGGCCGCACCTGCGGCACCAACACCGTCAGCGCCGCCAGCACCCCGGCGCAGGTCGCCGTGGTCGATGCCACCGCCGCCCCCGGTGAGAACGCCATGGTTAAGGTGAACTTTACCCCGGCTGGCAACAGCGTGGCCGCTGCCACCTTTGCCCTCACAGTCGATGCCAGCCAACTCAGCTTCGATGCCACCGATGCCGATGCGGATGGCGTGCCCGATGCCGTAGTACTCAACATCCCCGCCAGCATGAGCAAGAGTGTCACCTGGAATGCCGCGCAAAGTCGGCTGGAAGTGGCCGTCTTTGGCACCGCTCTGCCCTTGCCCACGCTCAGTGACGGTGCATTGGCGACGGTGAACTTTCAGGTCGCTGCCACAGCCACCGGCGCATCGGAGCTAGGTCTCCAGTTGGTCACGCTCAGTGATCCGGAGGGTCAAGATCTGGCCGTCGCTCAAGACAACGGCACCTTGACCGTTACAGGCAACAACGCCACACCGCGCAATTTCCTGTATCTACCGGTCATCGTTCGCTAGTCCCTAGTAAAGGGCAGTGAGTTGGACGTATATCACTATACGTTTGGCTCACTGCCCTCCTGTTTTACCGTCCTACTTTGGAGCCCTAATGTGCCCGTATTTCTATCCGATTTTCGATGCTCGGTTGGCACGACGCGAGAACTATTTTCTTATCCTGGTCAGTGGGTTAGTCATGCTGGCGATTGTCGGTAGTAGCTTTGGGGCGGACCGGATTTTTGCGCAGGCCAGCGGGCCCTCGCTTACCATCCCGCAAGCAATTCCGGCGATGGTTGGGAGCCCGGTAACAGTGCCCGTTGACTTTCGCACCGGTGGAGCGGCGGTAGGCAGCGTCGTTTTTTCGATCGATTTTGACGAAGAATGTCTTGGCTTTGACGCGCGCGACAACAACAATGACGGTCAGCCAGATAGTGTGCATTTCAGCAAGCCAGCGGCGTTTCGCGGCTCGGTCTCCTATGCGGCTGATGATCTGGATGGTGAACTGGATTTCGTGATCGCCGATTATTCGCCGCCGATCGCCGCCTTGCCCGACACGGATGGATTAGTAACGCTAGAATTCACGCCGCTCTGCACGCCGACCACTGCGCCCATCTCCGTCGCCGTCGCCTTTTCCGACGCGCCCGCCATCAGCTTTGGCGCACCGAATGGCAACGACCTCACGGGCAGCGGGAGCGACGGCTCAGTCGAGATCGCCAAGCCAGTGACGCCGACCACCACGGCTACCGCTACGTCTACGGCCACATTCACGCCAACAACTAGCGCGCCAGCCACGGCCACACCCACGACGATCCCGATCAGCACGCCGACCAATCTGAATGCCACCCCAGAGCCAGTCCGCCAGCCATGGCGCGCTTTTTTGCCCTTGATTACACGGTGATCCACCATAAGCTTTTTAGAAGCCAAACGCGTAAAGCTCGCGAGGCGGCTACGGTTCAGCGTTGGCATTGGCTCAGAAAGCATATAGATAATGTCTGGTTAGTTTGGACGCCTTAGCCCTACACTTTGTGCTGTAGGGAACGTTAATAGAGGTGGATAGGGGCAACCCTATCCGTCTTTTTATTCATCATAATCATGCGACAAAATAGGATCTAAAAACGGTCGTTTTTTAGGTTATTCTCGACTGGTTGCGTTTCATCGTACGTTTATTAAATACACTCCTTTTCATGGGCCAATTGCGTGAATCGGCGCTTCGTTGTAAACTACGTTGCCATGTTGGATCTGTCGCCTGAATTAGCCAAGTTACTCAAAACTGCGCAAGCAATCCGCCGGCCTTTGCCGCTACGTTTGCGCGCACTGAGCTTGGTGACGCAGACGATTGATCAAATGTTTACGGAGCCAGCGCAGACAAATCTTGCACAAACCGTGTGGAATGAGCGAGCCAACCAGCCAGATAAACCTCAGCTAGCGCCCCAGCTTCCCTTCGCCGCGAACGATGTGGCAAGCGTCTTCGGCCAAGTAAACCAGATTTTTCGCGAACAGATGATTCCGGCGTTGGCGCGGCGGCAGATTTATATCGCGCCGCTCGAATGTTTGGCCGATGAACAACGCCAGTGGTTACAAGGCTATTTTACGCATCGAATTTATCCACTCCTGACGCCGCTGGCCGTTGATCCAGGCCATCCCTTTCCTTACATCAGTTCAGACAGCCTGAATTATTTGGTCATCTTACAAACCTCCAATCGGTCGGGCAACGGTTCAGCGCCACTATATGCCCGGATCAAAGTGCCGCGCCGCGCCGTGCCGCGCATTGTGCCGATCCCGACCATGCCACAGCCGGGCAACAAAAGTGTATCGCGCTATCACCTGGCTTGGAGCGAAGATATTGTGCGCCATTTTGCCACCCAACTATTTCCAGGCATGGTGGTTAGGGCCATTTATCAATTCCATATTTTGCGCGCCGCCCATACGCCTGATTCAACGCTGCATTCGGCGCAGGCAGGTGAACAAAATTCGGATGCAGTGGTGCGGCTCGATACGGAAGAGAAGATCCCAGGTTGGATCCTCCACTGGCTGCTGGAACATTTGGCGGTGCCGGCAGACGTGGTTGTGCGCTGTACGGCGCCCTTAAGCATGACAAGCCTGGCGGATTTGGCAGATACTGTTATACCGCTGCTAGTCAAACGGTAAGGCCATTTCAATGAAATAAGGATCCAGTGTTTGCCGAACAAAATCATGCGTAGGTGCGGGCTTTTAGCCGCCCAATTGGGGTATACGCAGCACGTGCGGCTACAAGCCCGCACCTACTGTTGGGCAAGCCGTAAGTACGTGCAAAAATGAAATTCCCCGTTGACATCGGCCGTAGCTTGTGCTAGGATAATGTAGATATTTTCTAAAAATCATAAAGACGTTCACAGAGGCCATGGCGCGTCCGCTTACCGATCAGAGAGTTGCCGGTTGGTGCAAGGCAATCGGTGGGGACGACGTTAGCACTTCTGGATACTTTGCCCAACTTTAATGAAGGCAAGTAACGTCCCTGGCAGGCAATGGTCAGGCGGCTCACACCGTTATCGTGTAATGAGGTGGGAATCTTTTTACTTTGATATCAGGGTAAAGAAATTTTCGCAAAGTCAGGTGGCACCACGAGGTCTCCTTCGTCCTGAAGTTTTGGACGCTGGGGATTTTTTTATTGGGGGAAATCAGCAGTAGGGATTAGAGAGCTGTGTCTATATCTTTAATCCCTACTGCTTACTCCCTACGCCTTACTCCCTACTCCCTACTCCCTACTCCCTACTTCTACAGAAAGGACACAGATCATGCTCGATATCAAATGGATGCGCGAGCACCGGGCAGAATTAGCCGATGCGATGCGTAAATTGAATGACAATGAAGCGCCTTGGGAAAAGGCTTTGACGTTGGACGAAGAACGGCGCAACATTCTGGCGCGCGTCGAAGCGCTGCGCGCCGAGCGCAATACTGGGTCTAAACAAGTTGGTGCGCTGATGCGCGAGAAGAAAACCGATGAGGTCAATCAACTCAAGCAACGAATGAGCACAATTGGTGAGGAGGTCAACATCCTAGATGTCAAACTGCGCGAAGTGGAGGCAGAATTTGAGCAGGCGATGTTGCGCATCCCCAATCCACCCGAACCAGACGTACCCGTTGCGCCCGACGAATCAGGCAATGTTCCGATCAAATTTTGGGGAGACAAGCCTGAATTCAATTTTACACCAGCGCCCCATTGGGAGATTGGCGAAAAGCTTGACATCATCGACATTGAGCGCGGCGTCAAGCTGGCCGGCACCCGTTTTTATCTGCTGAAGGGGGCCGGTGCGCGCCTGCAACGGGCGCTCTACAACTGGTTTCTCGATGTTCACACGAGCGAGCATGGCTACACCGAAATCTATCCGCCCTTTATGGTGCGCGAAGAGATCATGGTCGGCACCGGCAATTTACCCAAATTTGGCAATGTATTGTACCGCGATGCCGAAGAGGATTACTGGTT
Source organism: Caldilineales bacterium (assembly GCA_038318235.1). GTDB lineage: Bacteria > Chloroflexota > Anaerolineae > Caldilineales > Caldilineaceae > JAPLGZ01. The sequence continues at coordinate 488 of JBBQBY010000539.1, read as the reverse complement.
TATCCCAACCGCCGAGGTGCCGGTGACCAACATGTATCGCGATGAGATTATCGAGCCGGGAAAATTGCCGATTTATCACGTGGCGGCTACACCTTGTTTCCGGCGTGAAAAAGTTTCGGCGGGCAAGGATGTGCGCGGCATTAAACGAGTACACCAATTCCAAAAGGTGGAAATGGTCAAGTTTGTTGAGCCGCATACACACCGCGCAGAACTGGAAAATTTGATACTTAACGCCGAAGTGCTGCTTGAGCGGCTGGGTCTGCCCTATCGACGTTTGATGATGGCTACCGGGGATTTGTCGTTTGTGTCCTGCATTAAATATGACCTGGAAGTGTGGGCGGCGGGCGGCGGCGAGTGGCTAGAAGTCAGCTCTTGCGCATCGTTTCGCGATTTCCAGGCGCGCCGTGCCAATATTCGCTACCGTCCGGCTGAAGGCGAAAAACCAGAGTATGTGAATACGCTAAATGGCTCTGGTTTGGCCTTGCCGC
>JBBQBY010000538.1:0-4493 GCA_038318235.1 Caldilineales bacterium | reverse complement strand
GGCAAGACGACACTGGGTTTGGCGATTATGCGTTTGCTGGCGAGCACAGCCAAAGTAGAACCGGGCACGATCATCTATCGGCGCGACCAGCGCGAGGTGGATGTACTCAAACTCAGCACGCGTGATTTGCGCCAATTTCGTTGGCGTGATTGTGCCATGGTCTTTCAGTCGGCGCTCAATGCGTTCAACCCCGTATTGCGCGTCTGGGATCAAGTTTTAGATACCGCCCAGGCGCATGGCTGGGGAGATCGAACAGCCGTGCGTGAACGATTTATTGATCTGCTAAAATTTGTACAGCTCGATCCAACCCGTGTGATCACAGCCTATCCGCACGAGTTAAGTGGTGGCATGCGCCAGCGCACCTTACTTGCCATTTCCTTGCTTTTAGAACCACAGATTTTGATCTTGGATGAACCAACCACGGCACTGGATATTTTGACGCAGCGCACGATCATCGGGCTGTTGCGGCGGCTGAAGGAAGAGCAGCATTTTACGATGATCTTCATTTCACATGATCTGGCGATTGCCGCCGAATTAGCGGACCGAGTAGCGACGATGTATGCGGGACGCGTCGTCGAGATTGGCAAGACCTACGATCTTTTCTATCAACCGCGCCACCCCTATACGTTGGGTCTAATTCGGGCGGTGCCCACGGTCTTGGGTGGCTTTGAGGAATTGGCGTCAATTCCTGGTTCACCGCCCGACTTGGTGAATTTGCCCAGTGGTTGTAAATTTCATCCACGTTGCGCTTTTGCCACCGACAAATGTAAACAACAGGAGCCCGAGCTAGAAGAAGTGGGCGAACGCCATTTTACCGCCTGCTGGCACTGGCAGGATATTGAAAACGAACTGGAATTGCATCCAATCCGCCGTGGCGCCGTAAAGAACGAAACGCTTGCCCAAACTACAATGGAGGTGCGTTAGTGGTGCCGATTATCGAACTGAAGAATGTGAGCAAATTTTTTGGTCACGGCAAAGAACGCGTGACGGCCGTTGATGCGATTTCGTTGGCGGTTGAACCCGGTGAGATTGTTTGTCTGGTGGGTGAAAGCGGTTGTGGCAAAAGTACAACCGGTCGCATGGCGGCGGGTCTGTTACCTGTTTCGACGGGCCAGGTGCTCTTTAACGGCAAAGATATTGCCCACATGAATCGAGATGAGTTGCAGACCTACCGTCGGGCAGTGCAAATTGTTCACCAAGATCCGTATGCTTCGCTTAACCCAACACAGACAGTCCGTGACATCATCACAGCCCCGCTGCTCCATCATAAAAAGGTCAAAGATCGCACCCATGCCGAAAAGCGGGCGCGCGAACTTTTGGAAATTGTTGATCTGACGCCCGTCCACGATTTTATGGACAAATATCCGCACCAGTTAAGCGGCGGCCAACGCCAACGTGTCTCGGTGGCGCGGGCGTTGACGGTGGAACCTAAGTTTATTGTGGCGGATGAAGCGGTTTCGATGGTCGATGTCTCAATCCGCGTCAGTTTGCTCAATATGCTCTCGCGGCTCAAGAACGAATTTGATGTCACCTTCCTTTTCATCACGCATGACTTAGCGCTGGCGAAATATTTTGCCTGGCAGGGGCGCATCGTAGTGATGTACTTGGGGCGCATAGTGGAGCAGGGGCCAACGCCGCGCATGATTACAGATGCGCGGCATCCTTACACGCAAGCGCTATTGGCCGCTGTCCCAGAGGCCGATCCAGAGCTAGCCCGCCATAAGCGCCAGATCGAATTGCGTGGCGCGGAAATCCCCAGCCTACTGCACCTGCCACCTGGCTGCACCTTCCACCCACGCTGTCCTTATATCGTCGAAGGCCAATGTGATGTCCAGGTACCGCGCTTAGAATCGATCCGCGAAGGCGGCAGTGTGGCTTGTCCCGTGCGCAAAAATGAGTCGATTCAGTTGGTTGTATGAGTCTATGAATAAACTGTTCTGCTTTTTCCAACAAGCCGTTAGTATCCATTGATTTCAACGCCTTCGCTGCGCACATTTCGCCAGAAAGGGCCTTGCAAACTTTGATAGTGATCTTCCAAAACTGGTACTATAGAAACGAGCACTTCGTAACGTAGATTCAAATCGGCCAACAATTGACTGACGCGAGTGATTTCCCGGCCCGTTTGTATAGGAAGAGAGAAAAGTAGCAAGATATCAATATCAGAACCCGAACGTGCTTCGTTGCGTGCATATGAGCCATAAAGAATAATCCGAGGAGCGGCTTGTAATTCATGCAAGACGGCTCGCAGTGGGACAGTACCATCCGTATAATGGATTAATACGTCAGCTAGCTGGATATTCATCATGGGGATCGAAGACCAAAAAGCTATCTATATGACAGAAATGGATATGACAGAAATGGATTCATCACTGTTTGTATCGTATCATAACTACTATACCTGGTCAATATGAGTCCTGATCTCAGTCATGCCGCCTTTCGGCTTGGTTTCTTTATTGTTTTTGTCGCTGGCATCTTGCTGATCTTCGAGCCAAGTGGCAGCGCGGAGCAGGCGATCTCGGTTCTGACGTTGATCATTGGCCTCGTTTTTCTAGCAATTGTCGTACTGATCGCACGGTTTGGGCAGCGAAAACCGTAAACTTTACTTGTTGTTGATTGCACCGGCTGAACAAGCAAACGGCCTGGGCAATTCACCATAAATTTGTGTACGATCACGTTTATTTCCACCATTTCAGATTTATTTTAAGAGGAGAAGTTTCATGAAAAAACGTTTGTGGCTATCTCTGATCCTCATCGTCGCGACCGTACTGGCTGCCTGCGCAAATCCCAATGCGCCGGCAGGCAGTGCGCCCGCCGCCGGGACCACCCCGGCAGCGGCAGCACCGGCTGCGGCAGGCGTCAGTGAGTTTCATCCAGCTTGGCCCTATTCGCCACCACCCGTTGGCAACTTCAACACGTTTACGCCGGATGGTTTTGCCCTAGGTATCTATCAAAATTTGATGGAGCCTTCGCTATTTATGTATAAATGGGCGGATGCCACCTGGATTCCCATCGCCGGTACCGAATGGAAGTGGACCAACGATACGACGCTTGAAGTCAAGTTGATCCAAGGCGCCAAGTGGAGTGATGGCAGCGCGTTCACCAGCAAAGATGTGGTGGACACGATGAATATCTACCGCTTGCTCAACACCACGGTCTGGCGCGATCTGAAGGATGTCAAGGCAGTTGATGACCTCACGGTGCAATTCAATTTGATTGATCCGTCGAACATCATGTTGCGCTATATCTTGCGCAATGCACAGATCCACGCATCCTCCGTCTATGGTGACTATGCAAAGAAGGTGGAAGCATTAGTAACCGCGGGCAAGAAACCCGAAGATCAAGAATGGAAAGATCTGCTGGCCGACTTCAATAAGTTCCATCCCGCCGATATGGTTGTGTTGGGACCCTACAAGATCGACCAGACCAGCATCACCGAATCCACGATGATCCTGAACAAAGTGCCGACTTCTTACTGGGCGGACAAAGTCAAGTTTGATCGCCTCGTCAATAACAACGGCGAAACACCGGTCATTACCCCACTCGTGCTTTCGGGTGATGTTGACTATGCGACCCATGGCTTCCCACCAGCCACGGTGAAGCAGTTCGAGGCACAAGGCTATCGCATCCTACGCCCACCAGTCCACAATGGACCAGTGATTGGGTTTAACTTTGCGATTCACCCCTTTGAAATCAAGGAATTCCGCCAGGCGATTGCGTATGCGATTGACCGTGTGCAGAATGGTAAAGTGGCATTTGGCGCTTCGGGCGTGCCAGTTAAATACATGGCCGGGATGTCGGATACCTTGATCGACCAATGGGTGACCCCAGAAGCCAAGGCTAAGCTCAATACCTATGACCTGAACCCCAAGAAAGCCGAAGAATTGTTGACCGGGATTGGCTTCAAAAAGGGCAGCGACGGTATCTGGATGGATGACAAGGGCAAGCCGATTGAAGTTGAGTTCCTCTTCCAGGCCGAATTTGCGGACTGGTCTGGCGCAGCCAAGAATGCCTGTGAGCAACTGACTACCTTTGGCATCAAGTGCACCGGACGCAGCATCACCTATACGCAGTTCGACACAGAAGTCAACGATGGCAAATTCCAATTGGCGTCATTGAACTTTGGCTCTGGCAACCCACATCCATCGTTCAGCTTCGACCAGGACTTCCGCAACCGCAACTCGGCCAAGAGCGGTAACGGCGACGTGAGCAAGCCCGGCATGGCCTTTGATCTGAAACAGAAAACTGAAGTGCTTGGCGATGTTGACATCAATGCCTTGATCGATGCCGCAGGCAAGGGCGCCGACGTTGATAAGCAGAAGGAAGCGATCAGCCAGTTGGCGCTGATCTACAATGAATTGCTACCGGGCGTCCCGCTGTGGGAACGCTATGGTAACAATCCAGTGCCCAGCAAGTTTGCGGCTGGTTGGTTGCCTGACACCGATCCGATCTACCAGAATGACCCGTATGGCGATTCATTCGTGGTCATCCAGATC
>JBBQBY010000537.1:0-4499 GCA_038318235.1 Caldilineales bacterium | reverse complement strand
CCGAACCGGCACGTTGGCTGGTGGTCGATGCAACCCAGACAATCGAGGTTATTCATGCGACGATTCGCCAGCGGGTGGAATTACTGCTGGAGATGGGAGTAGGAAGTAAGGAGTAGGAAGTAAGAAGTAGGAAGTAAGAAGAAAAGCGCGCCGCACCTACGATTATTGCAATAATTTCGGTAGATCCCCTTCCGGGGAGGTGAATTCACTGACCTGATCGTCGAAAGTTCATCTTCCCGGAAGGCATTTCCCTAAGATAGAATCGTTACCTTATCACAACGGAATTTCAATGAAGCTAGTCATGGCCATTGTCAACAACGATGACAGCCGCAACTTAATTGACCGCCTGAGCAAACGGGGCTTTTCAGTCACGGTGACCAATACGCTCGGTGGTTTTTTGCGCGTTGGGAACACGACCCTCTTTTGTGGCGTTGATGATCCCAGGGTGGAAGAGGTGGTCAGTGTGATCCGCGAAAGCTGCCCGAACCGGACGCAATATGTCACGCCGCTGCCGCCGGTGATGGAACCAGGTGAGGTCAACATTCCAATGCCAGTTGAGAAAAAAGTCGGCGGTGCGACCATTTTTGTCCTTAATGTCGATCATTTCGAAAAAGTCTAATGCTCGCCCCATCATTGCTTCAATATCCATTTGCATCCCTTATCAAACTCCGGAAAGGAAAAACAACATGGTAGGCAAGAATATCCCACGCTACACGTTGCGCGGCAGTCGATGGCCTCTGATCTGTGCTGTTCTCGTTTTCGGTCTGGTCAGCGTCATGCTGTTGGCGGGCATGTTATCGCTGACCGTATCCGCGCAAAGTCAGGGTGGTCAGGTCATCACGGATCCTACGCAATTGGCTGCCGGCGAAATCCTGCGCCTGGCGGGTGGTGAAATTAATCAGATTGCCCTTTCGCCGCTTAATAATGCATCAACCAGCGGGGCGCCGGGAAAAATCGCCGTCGTGGCCACCAGCGCCGGTCTGTGGATGATTAACCTCCCAACAGAGAATACCACGACAGGCATATCCACCACAGGCAATATCACGGCTGCCAATAGTAGCCAGTTGATCGACACAGCTGCCATCACGTCGGTGTGGTGGGCACCGAACGGCAATCTATTAGCCGCAGAGACATACACCGGTGCCGTACAAATCTGGCAAACCGCAGCAAACACGCTCAAGGTGAGCACCATCCAAAGCACCACTAGCAAGATTGTGAGCGCCGTTTGGTCACCGGACAGTCTACAATTAGCCACTGGCGCCGCAGATGGCAGCGTTGAAATCTGGGATACCAGCGCGCATTTACAGGCGACTAAGACGGGCCACACCGCGCCGGTCAATAGCTTGGCTTGGTCATCCGACGGCACGCTGCTACTTTCAAGCGCCAAAGATGGCAGTGTACGGATGTGGGCGGTCCAAACTTTGGGGAATAGCGGCAGTATCTCCCCGACGGCGACGCTCTCACAAACAGGTCTTATTTCGCCGACAAATCAACCAGCGCCCGCGGCTACCCCGACCGCTACCACAACTTCGGTCCAGGCGATTATTCAGACCGATGCGCTTAACATTCGTTCGGGGCCCGGCACCACCTATGCTAAGATTGGTTCAGCCAAATTAAACGATCAACTCAACGTGCTCGGTCAGGTCAATGCTTGTGTCTGGCTAAAAGTGCAAACCCCCAGCAATGGGCAAGGTTGGATCGCCGGTTCGGCCCAATTTGTCACCTTAAGTACGGCGTGTGATTTGATCCCCACGGCAACGCTGACATCCACAACTGCGGTTACGTCCAGCACAACCACGCAACCAGCGCCGACGCCAGCGTCGGCGACCACGCCCGCATTACCGGCGAATCAAGGCTGCTACCTCTTTCAAAATCAGTTAGGGGTTGAGTTAAATATCACCGTTACCCGCTCCGACACCAATCAAAGCACGGTCTACACAGTGGCTAACGGCCAGGAGATACCGGCCTGTCTTGATCCTGGTGCGTATACGTATACAGTCGATGCACCACCGCCGTGGGCTTCGATCAACGGCCAGCTTGACGTCACTGCGGGCGCCCGTTTCTTGATTCCGGTGCGCGCTCAGTAAGGGTCAAATTGGATTATATCTGGTCGGGGAGAGGCATGCTTCTCCCCGACCAGATTGTGTCACTCGTCAAAAGCCGGCATGCCCATGCCGCCACCATCGTCGCCGCCACCCATCTCCGGCATCGACTGTTCAATCGCTTCTGGACTCTCCCCCGCCTCTAAGCGCCCGATCACTTCATTCATTTCAGCGTCCAACGGTTCACCGGTTTCATTGCTCATCCGGCGCATAAAGCTAGCCAGCGCCTGGGGGTCTTCGCTTTCCAACCCCGCCATCAACGATGGATCCGCCATCTCTTCGACGCGACTATCTTCCGATTTCAGCACGGCGACGCGGCTGACCAGACGGCGTAAATGCGCGCCTTCGCAGTTTGGACAACGCGCCGCTTCGTCGCTGGCAGTGCTCATACTGCGAAAGAAAACACTGACGCGTTTGCGACAATCAGCACAGTAATATTCGTAAATTGGCATACAACGCTCCCAAAGCTTAGTTTATAATCTGCACCGCCTAGATTTTCATTGGCGGCGCAACTGGCTTATACTCTTGTCATCTATACGATTAATGCAAGTTAAAAATTCACACTATAATCTGAACTATTAGGATTATACCGGTTTGAAATGTTAGGAGCAAAACATTGACTCCGGTCTCTGATGCCGATCACGAAATTGAAGCATTATACACCAGCCTGAACAGCCCCAAACCGTTATTGGTGGTCTTGTCTGGGCCAAGTGGCGTTGGCAAGGATGCAACCCTCGCCATGCTCAAGGAATGCAACTATCCTTTCTATTTTGTCGTAACCGCGACAACGCGCCCGATTCGCCCCGGCGAAGTGGATGGTCAGGACTACCATTTTGTCTCGATGGGTGAATTTGCCGAGATGATCGAAGAAGGCGAGTTGCTGGAATATGCTGTGGTCTATGGCGACTACAAAGGTATTCCTAAAAAGCATGTACGCCAAGCGTTGGCCAGCGGGTTGGATGTGATCATGCGCATTGATGTGCAGGGCGCCGCTACGATCCGCCGCTTGGTGCCCAACGCCGTCACGATCTTCTTGACCGCCGAAAGCGAAGAAGAACTGGTGCGGCGCTTGCAAGATCGCAAGACCGAAGATGCTGGCAAACTAAAAATGCGCATTGCCACGGCGCGCCAAGAGTTGAAACGAATTGTTGAATTTGATTATGTCGTGGCCAACCGCGTGCAACAGTTGGAAGATACTGTCCAACAGGTGCTGAGCATTATTAATGCCGAAAAAAGTCGGGTTGATTGGTCACCGGTGGAGTTATAATGAATTTGAACCAACCGTATTCTCAACCGGACGACGAACAGCTTACGCCCGTGGTAGGACAGATCGATTCTGAAGCGTCTGCCCCGCTGCGCCCGGCCTTTTACATCCCCATGGCCAAGCCATTCTGGACGCGTGTCCTGATTGGTTGTAATTTGCTGGTCTTTATTGGCATGATTGCCTACGGCTACTTCGTCTATCACGACCCCGACGGCACGAGCAATAGTCAGGTCTTGATCGATTTTGGGGCGAAGGTGAATATGTTGATCGCCCAGGGCCAGGTGTGGCGGCTCTTCACGGCCATGTTCATCCACATCGGCGTGATCCACATTCTCTTTAATCTCTATGCGCTCAATTCATTGGGGCCCATGGCAGAAGGTTTTTTTGGTCATCCACGTTTTCTGGCGATTTATTTGCTCGGTGGCCTCTTTGGCAGTTTGGCCAGCTACGCCTTTTCGCCATCAGTTTCGGCCGGGGCGTCGGGGGCGATCTTTGCTTTGATTGGCGGAACTACGGTCTATTTTCTGCGCTATCATAGCAACTTTGGCACACGGGGCCGCGCGATTTTACAGAATATGTTTGTCGTGATCGTGATCAACTTGATCTTTGGGTTGAGCATGCCCGGTATCGATAATTGGGGCCATATTGGTGGCTTGATCGGTGGCGCCCTCGTGGCCTGGGGTCTGTTACCCCGCTATCACCCCCCAACCGTTGTGCGGGTGGGCCCACAGCCGATGGTCGAAGAACATAAACTGGGGCTTGAAGCTGCCTGGGTAATCGGTTGTCTTATCTTGTTGATCGCAGGTGTGTGGCTAGCAACGCTTTACCCAATGACAAGTCTCACGCGTTAGAATTTAGAAATGACCAAGGCCAATGCTGGCGAGCATCTTATCAGAATTTTTTGAATCACTCGTGTTACGCAGCAGCACCCCACCCCAGCCCTCCCCAAACAGGGAGGGAGCCGTCACGGGAGAAGAGAAGTCACTTCGCCTGTCCCGTGACCGTTCTCCCCCTCGTTTGGGGGGAGGTAGAGGGGGGTGAATCGTGTCTGCGTAACATGAGTAAATAATTCGTCGTGAGACTTCCGTAACCGTAGGTGCGGTTTTTAACCGCACAAGCAAGGTGAGCAAGAC
>JBBQBY010000536.1:0-4508 GCA_038318235.1 Caldilineales bacterium | reverse complement strand
GTGGGTGGAGACGGCCACCAGCGCCCGCCCGCTAAAACATTATGCCAAGCACTTTCTGTTGGCAACTGGCGGCGTCTTGGGCGGTGGTTTTAACAGTGACCATACGGGGCATTTCTGGGAAACGGTCTTCAATTTGCCCATCACCGTGCCGCAGGATCGCAGCCAATGGTTTCGTCATCAGTTTCTCCATCCGCAAGGTCAGCCGGTTTTCTCAGGTGGTGTGCGCGTCAACCCTCAATTTCAGCCGGTGGATCAAAACGATGTAATCATTTATAATAATCTCTGGGCTGCCGGTGGTCTCCTCACCCGTGCGGATCCAATCCGCGAACGCAGTTTAGAAGGGATCGCCATCTGTACAGGAATCGTGGCTGGCGAGATTGTCACGGCACGCGCAGCCCAAGCTAGTTTATAGGGTCAGCATTGCGGTGGATGCGGTATCAAACAAGATGAATATTTTAGGATACGTACGCTTCCCAGAGGTCGTCCAAGGATTGGCAAATTGCTTCTGAGGTCACGAGCAACCGCGGCGTTTGGGTCATATGGGTGCGCCAATCCGCCTGTAACATGGGTGTCAAGCGTATAATTTCCTGATTATTCTGTTGAACGACGCTCTCGCTAGCGGCTTGGTTGCCGAAACTTTGCATGGGTACTTGGCTCACTTCGCGTAAAAAACTAGCTTATCGCTTACACGTTAATTGATTCTCGCTGGTTACGCATCTGTTCGATCTCAACAAGCAATTCGTCTACGTTTTTTCGTCCAGGCAGTTGACCATTCACGACGATGTTTTTGTTGTCTATCCCAATGTTGGGTGGCTGATCGTCGCCATCTTCCCAATCAAACGAGACCGACCAAACCGGCCATACACCAATCTGGAAGTTGGACCAAAGCGGTACGATCCAATCTTCGGCTGGTGGGTCGCTATCCGCTGGCTGATAGCTAGCCGGCCAGCCTTTGTATTCGCCCTCATACGGCTGATTCCGTTGGTGTAGTTCTTCTGCCAATCGCCGTATATCATCAAAATCAGGCATGTAGACTGGCGACAACCACAGGGGTGTCGCCAATGTTATTAGGGTGCTGAATTATTATTTTTTGAATCATCGCTTTTTCTTCATCTCCCCAGCCCACAGCTCAAGTAACTCAGCATGATTCTGATCTAGGACGCCCTCGATTTCAGTTAGTTCATGATCAGAAAATCGGCCTCTTTTAAAACACTCGCTCGATGCGATCTATCCAGTATTTTGCCGTTTTTCCACTACTCTGGATATGCACATGCGGGCGCTCATTCAGATCGAATTCTTTAAAATAAATCATATACTTGCCGTATCTGCGGCTCGGCATCAGACCTTTTTCTTGCGCTTCGGGCCTGATTTTGTATTCCGTTTTCTTGCTGCGTCGATAGCCGCCTGTGTAAAAAAATAGCTGCCGCCCCGCTCAATATAGGGCATCGTGCCAACCCGCGCCAGTTGGCGGACGCGTGATGGATCGACGCCTAAAATCTTTGCCGCTTCAATCGTTGTGAGCATAATTGTTACATCCCGTTCGTTACTCATAAGAGGAATAATATCACCCTTCTATTTTGCAGTCAACTGCCAATATATGGCACGGCTCATTGGACAGCTTTTTTTTCTCCTCTCGATGTGGTAACATGCGGCCAGATACAAAAACAACTTTACGTGAGCAATAACTATGCACCCCATTTCCTGGCAGTCGGTCGATCACTCGTTGGATGAGTGTATTAAATGTAATATTTGCACCAGTTACTGCCCGGTTGCGGCGGTGACGGATAAGTTTCCGGGGCCAAAATATGTGGGGCCGCAGGCGCAACGTTTTCGCGAGCATGGTCAGCCGCACGCGCCGGATCAATCCGTCGATTATTGCTCAGGGTGCCGCGTCTGCAATGATGTTTGCCCGACAGGCGTCAAAATTGCCGAGATCAACGCGCGCGCCCGCGCCCAAATCGTCGCCAAAGAAGGCATCCCGTTGCGTAACCGGCTGCTGGGTCGCAACGAATTATTGGGCAAACTGGGCAGCATGGCACCGCAGCTGGCGAATTTGGCGCTGCATAATCCGCTCAGTCGGCTGCTGGCCGAAAAGACGATGGGGATTGCGCGCAAAGCACCATTGCCCACCTGGAGCACGAACGGCACACTGGCCGCTTGGCTACGGCGGACGGCACACAAGCGATTGAAATCGGACAAGAAGGTCGTCTATTTTCATGGCTGTGCCACGATGTATTACGAACCGTTTGTGGGCAAAGCGGCGATCGCGGTGCTGGAGCATCACGGCTACGAGGTGATTGTGCCGCCGCAAAATTGTTGTGGCTTGCCGATGTTGAGCAATGGTGAATTTAAGGCGGCAGAAGGTTATCATCAAAGCAACGGCGCCAAGTTGGCCTCCTTTGCGCGGGCTGGTTTTCCGATTATTGGCACCAGCACCAGTTGCACCTTGACTTTGAAGGAAGAAGCGCCGGAATTACTCGATATGGTCGACGAGGCCTCCACCCAACTAAAGCTAGCGACGTGGGATATCTTTGAATGGCTACACGAATTACAAGAAAAAGATGAGCTACGCACAGATTTCCGCTCGCTTGCGTTAAAGTTGCCCTATCATGCACCCTGCCAACAACGCGCCCATCGGATTGGGAAACCGGCGATCAACATTCTGACGCTGATCCCTGGGTTGGATCTGCGCGAAAGCATGGCGCGCTGCTGTGGGATTGCCGGCACGTATGGGTTTAAAGCAGAAAAATATCAGATCGCGATGGACGTGGGCGAAGAACTCTTTCAGTTTGTGCGCGAACAAGGCGCAGACATTCAATATACCAGTTGCGATTCGGAAACTTGTCGTTGGCAATTAGAACATGGTACCCAAGTCCCCAGCCGCCACCCGATTGAAGTTTTAGCGGCGGCGTACGGGTTATACGATTTAGAAAAACGCAATCTTATTGAAAAATAGCAAGTGGTAAGGGGCTACCCACTACTTACCCTTTACCACTTACGCCTCACGCCTTACCTGAATGGAGCAAACTTGAACTTTCTGATTATCGGCGCGGGTGCCATCGGTTGTCTGGTGGGTGGCAAATTAGCCATGCGTGGCCACGCGGTTACCCTGGTGGGACGACCGCGTTTTGCGCTGCTTGTGCGCGAGCAAGGACTTAGGCTGTCCGACGATACGGGCAACTACCAGATTCGCAACATCACGGTCGCAAGCAGTTTGGGCGAAGCGTTTGCCAATGCAGCGGCCGCCTATGATCTGGCGATCTTCACCGTCAAAGCCTATGATACGGCCAATGCCCTAGCAGAATTTATCGAGGCCACGCAAAAGGCCGGCATACAACCACCGGTCGTGCTCAGTTTGCAGAACGGGATTGGCAATGAAGAGGAACTGGCGGCGGCGTTAGGCGCGGCCAACGTGATTGCCGGCTCCATCGGCACCCCTGTCAGCGTACCGCAACTCGGCACGATTCAGATTGACAAAGCCCACTATACAATTGGCGTCTGTCCGTGGCAACCAAACACATCGCCCAAAGGTTTCGAAGCGGCCAAGCAGGCGCTAAGCGAGGCTGGCTTTGTGGTCAAACATTTCCCTGATCCCTATGGGTTGAAGTGGAGCAAATTATTGATGAACATGGTGGGGAACGCAACCAGTGCGATTTTGGATGAAGCGCCGCGCGACATGTTTACCGATGTCGCGATCATCGATCTGGAAATCCAGGCCATGCGCGAAGCTTTGGCCGTGATGCAGGCGCTGAATATTGCGCCCGTCAACTTTGATCCCTATCCGTTTAAAATATTAGCCCCGCTGATTCGTTATCTACCCAAAATGTTTATCCGACGCTTTATGAAGCCGCGATCCGATGATGCGCGCGGCATAAAAATGCCGAGCCTGAACATTGATCTAAGCATGGGGAAAACCCGGAGCGAGATCTTCTGGCTCAATGCGGTGATTGTGCGCATAGGTCAGGAAAAGGGAATACCGACACCGGTTAATCAAGTGTATACAACAATCCTGATTGATCTCGTGAAGAATCCACAAAACTGGGCCTTGTGGAAGCACGATCACAAGCGACTGGTGAATGCGGTTATGCACCAAATCCAGGCCCGACCACCGCAATCAGCATCAACGCAACAACCGTAAAGATCACAAATTCGTATAAGACGCGCCCGGTCAGGCGATCTTGCAACCCTTGTTGCGCGATGCCGACGAGCAAATAGAAGATCAACAACAAGAGCAAGCCGCCGGTCAGGCTGTTCAGCGACGACCAATAATTTAGCGCCCAAGTGACCTGGCCCAGCACCAGACCGACAATCGCGCCATAGGTCAAGACGGTGCTCGCTTGGTTAGTAGTGCTGCGCAGAATTTCAACCGCCAACAAAATCGCCGTCATCGCGATCAAGGTGCCTGAAAGCAGGCTACGGGCGCGCGTTTGGTAGACGAAAAGAAACAGAATTAAAGCCGCGCCATAGGCCAATGCATCCAGCACAAAGCGGGCGCGCCGAAAGCCCGA
>JBBQBY010000535.1:0-4544 GCA_038318235.1 Caldilineales bacterium | reverse complement strand
AGTTCGGCATCGCTCATTACTTTACCCAGGGGCAGATAGCCTTGTTCCCAAAACTGTTGCCATTGTTCCGCACTAAGTTGCTGATTCATCGTCGAACTCATCTCCTTACTTTAGAAAACGGAATACACATCGATGGAATGGATTTATAACCGATTAGGGGCATTTTGCAATCAGGTTAGGCTGGCGGCTTATCCAGAGGTGGGGCCGAAGTGGAAAAGTCAGCGGTAATGCGAGCTGCATAATCGCTGATCAACGTTTGGACGCGTGCATAATCCTCAGCCGCCAGAATCAGACCCACATGGTGCTTTTTGTCGAGTCGCCACGCAATTTCGGGGTCATTGTAAGCCGACGTATCGGGCGTTTCCTGACGCGCCAACGAAACAATTAATCCAGCAAAACGCGGCTGAATTTCCGGCAACTGATACGTTTCGCCACGCAGATGACAGAGTTCAAGTTTGGCCCACTCAGCCCACAAATTGAAGCCAGCCGCATGCTCAACCATCAGATCGATATTCGCGCCACCCACGCGCGCGGCGATTTCCAAAAAGTAAAAGCGTCCGTCCGCATGCCCACGAATAAACTCGGCATGCGTCACGCCGCGCACCATGCCCATCGCGTCGATCACTGCACGGTTGATCGCCTGCAGCGCCTGGTCTTCGTCCGACCCGTAGGGCAAAGTGCTAGTCACAAAAACACCACCACCCTGGTAAACTGTCATCGGCGGCAAACCATATTTGCTGCTGACAGCCGCCAGCACCTCACGCTCCGAGACAATCGAATCTACATGGTAAACGTCACCCGGCACAAATTTTTCCAACACATAGAATGACTGGCGATCCCCCAGATTATCCAATGAGCGCCAGAGTTCCTCGGCATCGTGGATCTTCTTGATCCCCATCGAACTCGCCTCGGAGCGCGGCTTGAGCACCCAGGGCGCAGGCACGCGTGCCATAAATGCGCGCAACTGGTCATAGTTGAGCACATGCACAAATTCCGGCACGGGAATGCCCTTTTCTTGAGCCTGGATGCGCATGGCCAGTTTGTCGCGAAAGTAACGGGCCGTCGTATCGCCCATGCCGGGGATCCGTAAATGCTCGCGCAGCGCCGCCGCGATTTCGACGTCATAGTCATCCAATGCCACAATCCGATCGATCTTGCGCTCGCGGGCCAGATAACTGACAGCGTAGGCGATGTCAGGCTGTTTGTTCAAATTAGGCAACACAAAAAATTCATCGATCACCGCGCGCGGCCAGGCTTCGTCTTTAAATTTCTCCTGAGTCAGCAAAATCGTGTGACAATTTTGTTCTTTGCAGGCCTGCACAAAACGACCACCCTTGAAGTAGCTGGCGAGACAGAGGATTGTGTTGGATGACATGATTAACTCCGTTTTTGATTGACGATTATGGCGCTCAATAGAGCGTTGATTTACGATTTACGAAGTACTTTCGACAGTATAGTTGTTTCTACTTTCGACAAATGATTCTCGAGATCAGAAGAATCTATGGTGTCGAGCCAACTTCGTCAATCGTAAATCAAAAATCGTAAATTCTCCTTATCGATTCAAACCGCCGCTCGAATTCTGCAGCACCGCTTCCACTTCCTCTGGCGTTGTCACCACCATGTCACCGTGGATGCTCAGGCAGATCGCCGCTAGCGCGGTGCCGTAGCGCACGCCTTTGGCCAAATCGCCGTCCAACCAGCCGTGGATCACACCGGCGGCTAAGGCATCACCCGCGCCGAGGCGGTCAATCATCTCGACCGGTTGCGCGGGAGATTGGTAATAGTTTTGGCCATCCCAGACCAGCACACCATCGCCCGCCATCGAGGTGATGATACATTTGGCGTGGCTGAGTTCGGCTAGCTGCTGCACAATCTCCTGGGGCGTACCACTAAAACCAAAGACGCGTTTCGCATCACCTTGGCCACACGAGAGCAGATCAATGTCTTGGATCAGCGGTTTTAATATAGCGGCGGCTTGAGTTTCTGACCAAAGTTTGGCGCGGTAGTTGATATCAAAACTGACGGCAACCCCCGCTTGCTTGGCCCGTTGAATCGCTGCTTCGGTCACGGCCAGGCAGGAAGGCGATAAGGCGGGTGTGATGCCGGTCAGGTGGAGTAGGCGCGTATCGAGCAGATAATCCCAGTTGATCTGTTCAGGCTTGAGTTGGGCCGCGCACGAATCGGCGCGATCATAATAGACTTGGGTGGCACGTGGTGCGGTGGCGAATTCCAAATAGTAAGTGCCGACGCGCCCTTCTGGCGACCAAGCGACCGCCGCTGTGTCAACCTTGGCCACGCGCATATGATTGTCGATCAAGCGGCCCAGCGGATTCTGGGGCAAGCCACTGACCCAGGCACACTGTCGCCCCAGGCAAGCCAGCGCGCCCAATAGATTGGCCTCTGCCCCGCCGGGATGCAGGGTCAGACTCTGGGCCTTTTCCAAGCGCTCGCCCACCGGCACACTGTAGCGCAACATAACCTCACCGATCGCGGTGACGTCAAAACGTGGTGTTGTCATTAATTTATACTCGCTCAAATGATTGGTAAGTGGTAAAGGGTAAGTGGTAAGTAGGGGTTGAGACCGTCTTCACTTACGCCTTACCACTTACAATGTTTTAAGCCACGATATGCAAGGCTTTAAAGTTACTGGTTAAGGCTTCACCGCCATCTTGACGGACGACGACGACATCCTCGACGCGGGCGCCTAGATGGTGTGGGATAAAAATGCTCGGCTCGACGGTGAACCACATGCCCGGCTGGAGCACGGTTTTGTTGCCGGCCATCAGGAAAGGTGGTTCATGCACATCCATGCCAATCGCATGGCCCAAACGATGGCGGAAGGCGTCGCCGTAACCGCCATCGACAATCACCGCGCGCGCTAGCGCGTCGGCCTGTTCGCAGGTGTTGCCAGTTTGCAAGGCGGCAATCCCCGCCGCCTGTGCTTGGATCACCAGATCATAGACCTTGCGATATTCAGCGTCCGGTTCGCCAAAAAAGACCGAGCGCCCGTAGTCATAACAGTAACCTTCGTAGACCGCCCCAAAGTCAAATGAGATCGAGACGGGTGGCTCTAACGGGATCTGCAACACTTCATGGCTGTTGTGAAAGGCAAACGGAAAATTTTTGCCCATGTTGTAAAAGCTGGTAACAAAAGAATTGGTGACTCCGCCCTGCTTTTTCAATTGATAGTTGACTTCGGTAATCAAGTCTAAGTTGGTCATGCCGTGGCGTAATTTGCCCAATGTGGCCTGATAGGCAGCCTCGGTGATTGCGCCCGCCTTGCGCATAATCGCCACTTCATCGTCATCTTTGATCACGCGCAACGGCATCAGAAGCGCCGACGCCTGACTGATCGTGGCCTGAGGGCGCAATTTTTGAACGTTCAAGACCAATTCGGCCCACGCCCGATCTTCCACGGCAATTTTCGGATTTGCTGGCAATTTAAAACTGTCAAAGATGGCGCGCACCATATCAGCCGGGTCGCCGCTGTCGGACAACACGCGCACGTCATACCCCGTGACCGCGCCCATATGGAAGTCGGCCAACATGCGCGGCAGGGTTAAGATTGGCGCACCACTTTGTGGGATCCACGCGCCCGTCAGCCATTCTCCGGGATAGATCGTATTGCCAAAGTTGAGCTCTTCGCGTGCAATGCCAGTGACGTATTGGAGATTGGCTGAGCGACTAAGGAAGAGTAAATCGATCGCTTGTTCAGCCATTTTAGCTTGAACAGTTTGAAGACGAGCGGCATAATTAGGCATTAAATTCCTCTTGTAACCCGTAATCGGTATGGTATAATGAATTTATTGTACTTGATCAGCCAGTGATAATAATAGTTTGTCTGCAAGCGTGATCCAAAGCAAGGTTGGCGTATGACGAACGTAGAAAAATTGACCCGGCGTTTTGAAACCGTCTTTGACCGTCGCCAATCCTCTGTGTTGGCCGAGACAATTACAGAAGCGTATAACGATCTGGTGAAAACCAGCGATTTCAGTGAACTCAAAGCTATTGTCAAAGACTTGGCTGAGTCGCAAAACCGCTTGGCTGAAGCACAACAACGTACCGAAGCTAGGATGGATGAATTAGCCCAAGCGCAACAACGCACCGAAACGGAAATGGGTAAATTAGCCCAAGCGCAACAACGCACCGAAACCAACATTGCCGCCATGACGCGCGCGATCACCGGCATGACCCAAGAATTAGGTGGTCTCTCGCGCAGCATGAGCTATTCATTGGAAAATGAATCTTACCGCAATCTCCCGGCGTTGCTCAAATCTCATTATGGCATCACGATTGATGAAAAAATTGTCCGCCTAGACTTTGACGGTGAAGAGATCAATCTCTTTGCCCGTGGCCACCGTAATGGTCAGCCAATTTATTTGGTTGGGGAAAGCAAGTTACAACTTGACGAACGCCGTAACAATCGCCGCGCCGCCGAAGCTATTCTCAACCAAATTGACAAAAAAGCCGCGGTGGTTCAGCGCCGTTACCCAGATGCCGAAATCGTACGCGTCCTGCTCACGCACTATGCACGCCCTGCTGTC
>JBBQBY010000534.1:0-4545 GCA_038318235.1 Caldilineales bacterium | reverse complement strand
TTGTATGAACAAGGGCAGCTTCGTGATGAAGACCCAACGGAGATTCAAGCGTATATGACTTGGGCTGGCTGGTATGAGATTTATCTAGACCGCCGACAACGCTATGATCGCGCCATTGCACAGCAGTTAAAAAGTCTTTCTGCACCCGCATCCTTACACGACCTTCATATCAGCAAATTGCAGATACCTGCGTAACGTATGTCATCATCGCTCAATTCCTATGCTGAATATACACGCTTTATTTTCTTTCTGCTCGCCGATCATTCAACCATTGAAAATCATAGCGTCGCTGTGTATACGACTAGCCAGAGTGTAGGCATGACACGAGGTCAAATTAACTTTCATTCCGGTCATGTGCTGCGTGTCTTTGAGTTAGGCCATTCCAAAAAATAAATCATCCATATACCCGTGGAGGGAGCATTCTCTAATGCGGCGTTTACAGGGGTACACCGGCGTAAGAGAACGCCTCCTCCGCGTATACTTATTTTTCTGGAATGGCCTTAGTTGATTTTATAACTCATCGCATTCTCAAATATTCATACGAAGTTGATGATCAGCAAGGACAGCTATGGTGGTATGACTCAATGCCACATCCGAATATACTAGACCTGCAAATTACACATCCGCACCATAAGCATGTTCCACCTGATATTAAGCACAACCGTATTCCAGCACCGGGGTTATCATTTACTGAACCCAATTTGACTTTCCTCGTCTTAGAAATTGAAGCAATCAGCTAGGGACACCCTATTATATGACCCTCCAACCCGCGCGCACCATCGCCGAACTCAAAGAATTGCGTTCCCTCACAGCCAATACGGACGGCGCGCAGCGCGTGGCGTGGACCGACACCTGGCTGCAAACGCGGGCCTGGCTGCGGGGTAAATTGGCCGAATTGCCCGTTGAAATTCGTGAGGATGCGGCTGGCAATTTATGGACAACCCTCCACGGCCAGTCAGAAAAAGCCTTGTTGATCGGCGGGCACATGGATTCTGTCCCCAACGGCGGTTGGCTGGATGGCTGTCTCAACGTGTTGGGTGGGCTAGAAGTGTTGCGTCGCATCGCTGCCCAAGGTGTACCGCCGGTGACCGTGCGTTTGGTAGACTGGGCCGATGAAGAAGGCGCTAGCTTTGGGCGTAGTCTGTTGGGGTCAAGCGCCTGCGCCGGCACGATGGATCCCGCGGTGGAGCGCAACCGCCAAGACAAAGCAGGCATCCGCATGGAAGACGCCTTGCGCCGGTGTGGGATTGAGATCGACCGCATGCACGAAGCGCACCAGGAATTGACCAACGCGGCTGCCTATCTGGAATTGCATATTGAACAAGGACCAGTCTTGGAGCGCATGAATTTGCCGCTAGGTGTGGTCTTGGGCACGTGTGGCGTCGAGCGCCACGCGATCAAGTTTACCGGCACCGCCGCGCATGCCGGTTCGACGCCAATGGACCAGCGCCATGACGCATTAAGTGCAGCGGCTAAACTGGCTTTAGAAATTCGTGAGATTGCCAAACGGCATCATGGCGTTGGCACAGTGGGCCGCGTGACGACCAAACCAGGCATCGTCACAGCCGTGGTGGGTGAATGTGAGATCACGCTTGACCAGCGCCACATTGATGCTGAGCCGCTGGCCGCGATGTTTCAGGAAGCCAAAGCGGCCAGCGAACGTTTCGCGCGCGAAGAGCAGGTCGATGTCGCGTGGAGCCAGATCTGGCAGATTGAGCCGATCCTGTTCCATCCTGCCTTGATTGAATTATGCGCCGCCGCGATTCGAGAAACGGCGGACGCCGTGCATCGGTTGCCCAGTGGTCCACTGCATGATGCCGCTGAGATTGCGCGGGCGGGCGTGCCCACCGTGATGCTCTTCGTGCAAAGTTTGCATGGTCTTTCGCATAACAAAGCCGAAGACACGCAAGAAGAACATTTGGTGCTCGCTGTGCAGGCGCTCGATAATCTGGCGACCAAAACCATAGATTGGCTTATGACAAACCAGCCTTAATCATCCGCTTTCCCTTCGCCCTCTGCGTCTTTGCGTTAAAGCTTTTAGGATTATTCGAAGGAGGCCATACCCGTGAAAGTCATCTACGCTGAAACGCATCGCCAACATCATCCACCGTTTGAGATTTTGGAAGGTGGCGAAAAAGTGCCGATGTTTGAGTCACCCGACCGTATGGACATTATCCTGGCCGCACTGGATCAGGCCGGCTGGGCTGAAATCGTCGCGCCCAGCAATTTCGGGCTTGATCCAATTCTGGCCGTACATGATGCCGAGTATGTCGATTTCTTGCAACATGGCTTTGCGGCTTGGCAGATCGAGGGTGGTCAACTCCAACAACAGGCGCGTGATGTCCTGATCGGCACCACTTTTCCCCCGCGGCGTTGGCAACACAAGCCAACCTCGGTGGGCGGGCGCATCGGCTATTATACCTTTGACTTGAGCTGCCCGATTGTCGCCGGCACTTTTCCGGCCGCACTCAGCGCCGCCCACTGCGCCTTGACCGGCGCGCAAACTCTGCTTGACGGTGCGCTGGCCAGCTTTGCCCTGTGTCGCCCGCCCGGTCATCACGCTGGGCGCGATTTTGCCGGCGGTTATTGCTATCTCAACAACGCCAGCATTGCCGCGCAGTTCCTGGCGAATCAAGCGCGCACCGCGGTTTTGGATGTAGACTATCATGCGGGCAACGGCACCGAGGACATCTTTTATCATTCAGCAGATGTGTTGACCATTTCTCTGCACGCCAATCCGAACCGGCAATATCCTTATTTTGTGGGTGCGGCGGATGAGAAAGGTGAGGGCGCCGGTCGCGGCTATCACCGCAATTTTCCGCTGCCCGTCGCCATGGATGATGACGCCTATGGCGAGACATTAGCGGACGCGCTACAGTTGATCCGCAACTTTGCACCTCACTATCTGGTGCTCTCCTTTGGCGCCGATATCTACGTCGGTGATCCACTGGGTGATTTGGCCATCACCACCGCTGGCTTTGGCCAGATCGGGGCGTTGATCGAAAGTTTGGGGCTACCCACCCTGGTGGTGATGGAAGGTGGCTACAATATTGACGAGTTGGGTGTGAATACGGTCGCCCTGTTGGCGGCCTTTGCCCAGCGCGAATCGGTGGGACGGTGGGACAGTAAGGGCAGGGGGGCAGTAAAACAGTAGGACAGTAACGACAGTGACGACAGTGACGACTGTTCTAGCGACCCGACAGCTTTTTCGCTGGGTTAAAACCCGCTGCTGACAGCAGGAAGTCGCCGCAGCGACTAAATCCTTAGTGCCTGCGGGCACTTCCTGCCCTGTCAGCAGGCCATTTTAATGGCCCAAGCAAAAGTGTCGGGTTGCTAGAAGATTGTTTACTGTTTTACTGTTTTACTGTCCTACTGCCCTTACTGTCTTCCAAAAAAGGAACTTGCATTGCATAACACGCCAACCACAGCCCGCCCCACCCTGCAAATCGCCTTGACCCCCGGCACGATTGATCTGGCCTGGGGTCATCCCGCCACCGAATTTTTGCCCGTGGCGGCGCTGCAACGAGCGAGCACGGCGGCTTTGCAACGTTATGGTGCTGATGCGCTGACCTACGGCCATCCAGCCGGGCCAGGACCACTGCTTGATTGGCTCTGCCAACGGATTGGGCAACGGGAAGGACGTACGCCTGGGTTGCACGAAATTATGATCACGGGCGGCAATTCGCTTGGGCTAGATCAACTGTTGACCCTCTGCACCACGCCCGGCGATGTCGTGTTGGTCGAGTCGCCGACCTATCACCTGGCGGTGCGCATCCTGCGTGATCACCCACTAACGCTGATGCCTGTGCCGGTGGATGGTGAAGGTTTACAAGTGGATGCATTGGCCGAAACACTTGTTGAATTACGGCAACAAGGCAAACGGGCGCGGCTGTTGTATACCGTACCCACTTTTCATAATCCAACCGGCGTATCGCTGAGCGCGGCGCGGCGCCAAGCGTTGATTGCCTTGGCCGAACGTGAAGAATTGCTAATTGTCGAAGACGATGTCTACCGCGAGTTGGCCTATGATGGGCCACCACCGCCCTCGCTCTGGAGTCAAGCGCCATCCGGCGTGGTAGCACGCTTGGGCTCATTTTCCAAATCATTGGCACCGGGTGTGCGCCTGGGCTGGATCACGGCGGGGCCGGCGATCATCCAACGGCTGACCGACGGGGGACTGCTCGACAGCGGCGGTGGGATCAACCATTTTACGGCGTTGATTGTCAGCTTGTTGTGTGAAAGTGGCGATTACGATGGCGGGGTGGCACAATTTTGTAATGTCTATCGCGCCCGGCGCGATGCTCTGGTCGGGTCGCTTGCGCACGCGTTGCCGCAAGGCTGCTCATGGTACAGACCCAGCGGCGGTTTTTTCGCTTGGGTGATCTTGCCAGAGGGCATGAACAGCCGGGCATTATTGCCACATGCCGAAGCGGCTGGCGTATCGTTTATTCCAGGGACGAAGTTTCACCTTGAGCCGCG
Source organism: Caldilineales bacterium (assembly GCA_038318235.1). Taxonomy (GTDB): domain Bacteria; phylum Chloroflexota; class Anaerolineae; order Caldilineales; family Caldilineaceae; genus JAPLGZ01. Next base: position 66 of record JBBQBY010000534.1, on the reverse strand, counting down.
TGGCGAAAATACGTTGCGTTTGGCCTTCAGCTACTACCCGCCTGCGTCATTGGCAGAGGCGGGCCA
>JBBQBY010000533.1:0-4558 GCA_038318235.1 Caldilineales bacterium | reverse complement strand
CGTGAGCAGGGCGACCCCACCCTAGCCCTCCCCTGGGAAGGGAGGGAACTGATGAGGGACAGATCCAGGTGCTTCGACCATCCAACAATCTTTACCCTCCCTGCAGGGGAGGGCTAGGGTGGGGTCGCCTATTATTTGTTTTTTCATGAATAATCAATGAATTTGAAAACTCTTCTCTCGATTCTTATAACCGCCGTGGTTGCGCATCTCGTTCTGTTGCTGCCTTTACCTTTGATTGTGCAAGCGGCGGCAGCGCTCGTGTTAACTGGGTTGTTGCCGGGTGTATTGCTGGTGGAGTTGCTCGTCGGCCAGAGTGAAGCCCCGCCTGGCCTGGGGGAGCGGCTGCTCTATTCGATCGGCGCGGGTTATGGTTTTATGGTTTTTGGCATGCTGGGCGTCAGCTATATTCCAGGACCCGTTGCAGGGTGGCAGACTTATCTCGCGTTTGATCTGATGTTGGTCATTTTGCTGGCATTGGCCTGGTTTAGAGTGGGCCGGTACTCTTCTGTGGATTTTGTTCCAGCCGCTAGTCCAGATGTAGAGCATCAAGCACTACCTATCTATGGCGCGTCTAGGCATGAGCCTGCGCCAGTCGTCTTCCGCAATTGGCTAATTATCGGCCTGGTGATCCTGTTGCTCGTCGGTGGCTTTTTACGGCTGGCGAACTTAGGCTATGCCGAGTTCCAGGGTGATGAAGCGCGGGCTGCTTTGCGCGCCGCTGCCGTGATTCAGGGCCAGGACGGTATTCTGATGATCCACAAGAAGGGGCCGACAGAAATTCTCCTGCCCACGATTATCTATTCGCTGACCGGCCATTTGAATGAGACCACGGCGCGCTTGCCGTTTGCGTTGGCCAATCTGGCCGGCCTGTTTGCCTTATGGCTGTTGGGCTGGCGCTTATTTGGGCCATTGGTAGGTTGGGCTGCCGCCATGTTCTTGGCGCTAGACGGCTATTTTATTGGCTTTGCGCATATTGTTCAATACCAGAGCATCATCTTTTTGACTTCGGTCCTGGCAGTCATCGTCTTTTATCGCCTTTTGCGCCAGCCAAAGGCGCTCTCTGCGTATATGGGATTGGCCGCCCTCTTTCTCGCCACGGGGCTCCTCTCCCATTACGAAGGCGTCTGGCCATTTATCCCGTTGGGTTACCTGTTGATCATGCTCTTCCGCCAAGGCACGGTCAAATGGCCGAAGTTGGCACGGGCTACGGTGGTTGCCTTCCTTGTCGGTGGCGCGCTAACCGCCACTTTTTATGTACCTTTTGTCTTACATCCGCACTTTAAGGCGACTTATGAATACCTGGCCGACCGCCGGATTAGTGGCGGCGGTCTCCCCTACAACAATTTGGCCGACTTTTTCCTGCGCACCACCGTCTATAGCACCACCTATTATGTCGTCCTGTTGATCGTGTTGACGCTCGTTGCTCTGACCCAAGCGTATCGAAAAAATTTGTCGGGTCACTGGCGTTTTCTGGCGCCCACGTTGATCGTTTTTCTGCTGGGCGTGACCATGTGCCAGCCCGATTGGTTGACGATCTTTGGCCAGATTGATTGGGCCTTTCTAATTTTTCTTGGTGCGCTGCTCTTCGTCTGGTTGCTGCCCAAGTTGAGCCCAGAAGAGCGCATGCTCTGGCTCTGGTTTGGCGTGCCGCTGCTGATCGGCATCTTCGGCACTTCCAAACCCCGTACCCATATCTATGTCTTCTTTATGCCCTGGGCGCTGCTCGCCGCCGCCGTGTTAGTGCGCGGCTTTTTTGCCTTGCAACGGCGCATCGGGGAACGCCCAGCGCTATGGCTGGGCAGCGCCACCGCCGCCATACTAATAGCGGTGTTTGGCAATTACGCCTGGCAGTATTTCGTTTATAACCAGGTGGAAGTGTTACATAATTGGGACGCGGCGAAACCCAAAGGTTATTGGGTGAACTATGCCACACCCGACAATCGCGCCCTGTTCGGCTTCCCGCTCGCCAATGGCTGGAAAGTGATTGGTGCTTTGTATAACCAGGGTGTGATCCAGGGCCAATTTGATACGAATGAGAAGGAAGCCTGGGTGCCGGCCTGGTACACGCGTGGCGAAGACCGCTGCCGGCGCACGGCCACCTGGTTTTTCCAGATTGACAACTTGGAGCCATTTACCTTTGGCGACCGGCTGATGATGGAACATTATCTGCGCCAAGGCTTTCACAAATGGGGCATCGTGGAAATTAACAAGGCCGAGCGTATGATCATCTATAAGCGCGTGGCTGCCTCTACCGAAGATCCGGCGCGCGAACCGAATGCCGGACTGCCAGTTTATCATCTGAATGATTATAGCGGCGCGTTTGATCAGTTGGCGCGGGCGCAATTCCCGTTGACCTACCCAATTCTCGATCCGGTGATCGGCAACCCGTTACATGTGAATTTTGATCATCAGATCTGGCTGCAAGGTTACGACATCGCCTATAAAAAGCCACTCCACCCCGGCGATAATATCCATTTGACCCTCTACTGGCAAGCGCAACAACCGATCAGCGAATCGTACAAAGTCTTCAATCAGTCGTATTTTGGCGACGGCAAGATGATTGCGCAACAGGATGGCTATCCCGGCTGTGAAAATAATGAGACCTGGCGCTGGGACCCTGGTGAAACCGTCGCCGACGAATACGATATTCGGGTCAACGCCGATGCGCCGGACGGCCTTTATCCGCTCTACAGTGGTCTCTATCTGGAACAGAACTTTGAGCGCCTGCCGATTGTTGCTGCCGATGGCACAACCAACGAATCACAAGTGCATGTCACCGATATTCGCGTAGGCGAGGAGTAGTTGGTGAAACAATCGCTGCGCACACCCCTACTATTGCTCATTCTCTTTCTCGCAACGTGGATTCCGCGCGTCTTGGCTTTGGATGCGTTTGTCACCTATGACGAACGCAAGTGGTTGGCGCGCTCGGCCAACTTCTACCAAGCGATTACGCATGGTGATCTGGCTGATACCTTTCAGCGTGAGCATCCCGGCGTAACCGTTATGTGGGCGGGCACTTTGGGGTTTTTACAGCTCTTCCCCACCTATCCGCAGCAAGCGCCCGGTCAATTTACCTGGGAACGCGAACATTTGGAAGATTGGCTCCACCAACATAGCCAAATCACGCCGCTGCAATTATTGGCGGCGGGGCGCTGGTGGGTGGTCCTCTTCATCGCGTTGGCGATCACGCTGGGCTATTTTCCGTTGCGGCGGCTCTTTGGCGCGCCAATTGCCGCGCTGGCCACGCTCTTTATCGCTTGGGATCCCTTTATCATTGCCCTCTCGCGCCAACTGCACCCCGATGGTCTGGTTTTTAGTTTTACTTTTCTGGCCTTATTGCTCTTTCTCACCTGGCTCTACGACGGGCAAAAATGGCGCTATCTGATCAGTTCTGGTCTGGTGATGGGACTAGCTTGGTTGACCAAAACACCCTCGATTTTCCTGGTGCCGATTGGCCTTGTGCTTATTTTGTTGGAAATTATCTCCGCCCACCAATCCAAACTCGTCAATCGTCAATCGAAAATCAAAAATCTCTTCCTCGGTTACGTACTGTGGGGCATTGTCGCCACCATCGTCTTTGTCGGGCTGTGGCCGGCCATGTGGGTACATCCGCTCGCCACGCTGGGCCGCATGACCGTCGAAATGGAAGATTACGTCGGTGGTCATGTAAACGGCAACTATTTTCTCGGCCAACCGGTGGACGATCCAGGGCTGATTTTCTACCCGATCGCCTATCTCTGGCGTAGCACACCCGCCATTCTGATCGGTTTGTTGGCGCTTGCGCTGGCGGCCTGGCGCGGCGTCTGGCCGTTGGCCGATGCGGCTAGTCGGCGGCGCGCCCTAGCCTTGTTGATCTTCGCCGTGCTCTTCATGGCCGGCATGACGATTGGGGCGAAAAAATTCGACCGCTACATCCTGCCCGCGTTCCCTGCCTTTGATGTGCTGGCCGCACTCGGCTGGATGGCTATCGCGCGCCCGTTGATCAATTGGCTTACCCGCCGCTCTGGCGAAACCCACCGCCGCGCCCAGGTTGCGACGGGAACGTTGATCTTAATTGTGACCTTCGTGCTGCAAGGTTTGCCCGGCTTTCTGCAGTATCCCTATTATCTCACCTATTTCAATCCACTGACGGGCGGCAGTCTAACCGCGCCACGCGTGCTCTTTGTCGGCTGGGGCGAAGGGTTGGATGCTGCGGCCCGTTGGCTCAATCAACAGCCAGACGCCGCCAAGTTGCGCGTGGTGGCCTGGTATGCCGATGGCCCGCTCTCTTACTTTTTTAAGGGCCAGACCACGGGCTTGGGCAATGGGTCGCCACTCTTGTGGCTCGACACCGATTACGCCGTGCTCTATGCCAATCAGTGGCAGCGCCAGATCCCCGATCTCGCTACGGTCAATTATTTTGCGGCGCAGACACCCGTGCACGTGATCCGGTTTGGTGGCCTGGAACTGGCGCGTATTTATGACATGCGTGACGCGTTGCTGCCCGATTTTATTGAGATTGGCAAAGCCAGCGCGGCCGATTTTGGTGGCAAAATTCGATTGGCGGCCTACACGTTTG
>JBBQBY010000532.1:0-4562 GCA_038318235.1 Caldilineales bacterium | reverse complement strand
CGCAAAAACTGCGGGATCGCGAAAAAAGTTCGTCACCGTAATGAGCAAATTTTGGTAGAGGGCGGCCACTTCTTTCTCGTTTTCCCGCAGAAAGCGCACATACGCCTGGATGTCTGCCAGCTGATGGACTTGCATGCGGCGTATGATGCGGCGCATGATGGTGGAACGCTTGTAGCGGGAAAAGTCCTGCCCGGTCTGGGCGCGAATCTGGGTAAAGATTTGGCGGAGGATCGCTTGTTCGTCGGCGGCGGCGCGCTCGTCATCGTCCAGCGCCGGGATGATCGGTAGCGCGTCGGACGCATACTCGATCAAGCGGGCGGGCATGGCCTGGATCGGCAAGATCAAGTCCACCAATCCGGTGGCGATCGCACTCTCCGGCATGCCATCATAGGCCGCCTCGGTCGGCTCCTGCACGACGACCAATCCGCCTTCCTCTTTGATGCGCTGCAGGCCAATCGTGCCATCAGAACCCGTGCCGGAGAGAATGATGCCAATCGCGTGCTCGCCATGCGTGCCGGCCAGCGTGCGGAAGAAATGGTCAATCGGCGCACGGTTGCGCCGCGCCTCCTCGATGGGCGAGAGGCGCAAATGGGAATCAATGGTCGAGAGGTTGCGGTTGGGCGGGAGCACGTAGACATGGTTGCGCTCGATCTGAATCACCTCCTGCACCTGCTGCACGGGCATCACAGTATACGGCTGGATCAGCTCAGTCAGATAGCTCTCCTGTTCCGGTGCCAGGTGGGTCACGACCACAAAAGCCATGCCGCTGTTGGCGGGCATCGCCTCGAAAAATTGCTGCAAAGCCTGTAGCCCACCCGCCGAAGCGCCAATGCCGACGACGATCAATAGCTCATGGCTGATCTCACTCATGGTTGTCTCCTGGATCGGGTGCAGCGTAAGAGAATTAAGTTGTTTTCACTAATCAATGCTTGTCCTATTATTCCGCTACAAATTTATAATAAATATATAATAACATAAGTTTTTCGTGTAGCTTATTAAGGCGCAATCAAAGAATAAAGTATCCAGTAGGTGCGTGCTTTTAGCCGCACAATTTGGGGTATACGCAGCACGTGCGGCTAAAAGCACGCACCTACACATGATTTTGTTCGGCAAACGCTGGATCCTTATTTCATTGAAATGGCCTAAGTAGAAGAGTAAGGTATATATCGCACCTAATGATGAGTGATATTACCGTGCCCGTAGCGCGTTCAAGATCACGGCCGCATCAACGGCTTCTTGGAGCAACGCGCCCACCGTGGGGGCAATCAGACCAAAGGCAGCCAGCACCATAAAGCTAAAACTCAGACCAAGACCGATGAAGATGCTCTGCTTGGCGATCTTCACCATGCGTTGACCAATCTCCATCGCGTCGGCGACTTTGGTCACATCATCCACCAATAACACAATATCGGCGGCTTCGGCCGAGATGCCGGTGCCATGCGCACCCATCGCAATGCCCACCGTGGCTGTGGCCAGTGCCGGTGCGTCGTTGATGCCATCCCCGACCATCGCAACCGTCTGATAGGTCCGCTTTAATTGTTCGATGGCGCGCACTTTGTCTTCTGGCAGCAGATTGGCTTCAATCTGGTCAACCCCCGCTTGCCGCCCAATCGCGGTCGCATGCTTGGCATTGTCGCCGGTCAGCATGACGGTGCGCTGCACCCCCAATTCGCGCAGTCGCTGGATTAAATCGGGCACGCCGGGACGGAGCTGATCGTCGAAAACGGCCATACCGCGGGGCGAGCCATCCACCGCAATGTACGTAACGATGGCATCATCCGCCGATGCTTGTTGCGCGGGGATGGGTTGCTGCGTCTGCTCTAGCAAGAAGGCTGGCGAACCCACCAGCACGCGCTGGCCAGCCAGGTCCGCCTCGATACCCTTGCCAGGTATTTCATGGAAGTGATCAGGCATGGGCAAGGGGCCAAATTGTTGTTGCGCCGCAGTCGCTAGTGTGCGCCCCAACAAGTGCGTCGATAATTGTTCAACGCTCCCGGCCAACCGTAACAGATCGTGCTTGTCCAGCATGGCCGCGCCATTGGCGTGATGGCCCGCGCGACTGTCGAACATCACCACCTGCTCAAAGACGGGCATGCCCACCGTGAGCGTGCCAGTTTTATCAAAGACCACCGCGGCCGCGTGGCCGATCTGTTCAATGGCTGTGCCACCCTTGACAATGATGCCAATCTGCGCGGCCCGGTTGATGCCGCTAATGACCGCGACTGGCACTGCCAAAATCAGCGGGCAAGGCGTCGCCACCACTAGCACGGCCAGAATGGTCTGTGGATCGCCAGTGATCAGCCAGCCAAGCGCACACATAAGCAGCGTCACTGGCGTCAGCCACACGGCATACTTGTCGGCCAGCCGTTGCAGCGGTGGTTTCTCGGCCTGGGCCTTGCGCACCAATTCTACAATGCGCGCATACTGGCTGTCGGTGCTGAGCTTAGCGGCGCGCATATCAAAGGCATCGCCCACGTTGACGCTGCCGCTTAATAGCAGATCGCCGCTCTGCTTCGGGCGCGCCAGCGGCTCACCGGTTAAGGCCGCCTCATCCACTTCCGCCCGCTCGGAAAGCAGCACGCCATCGACGGGAATGAGGTCATTGGCTCTCACGACCAGGGCGTCGCCAATCTGGACCTCGTCCACGCTGATCTCGACCATACGCTCCTGCTCTTTGCGAAAGGCTTTGCTGGGCGCCCGCGCCAATAGGCTGGTGAGTGAGGATGATGCCCGGCGCAAGCTGTACATCTCAAGTGCCTCGCCGCCGGTCTGCATGATCACAATGATCACACCCGCAAAGTACTCGTGCATGATCACCGCCGTCACAATCGCGAGCATGGCGACGACGTCGGCGGCAAATTCGCCACGCAACATGCCGCGCACGGTCTTCCAGACCACAGGCGCGCCACAACCAATCAAGACCGCCAGCCAGATCCAATCCGCCAACGCCGCTTGTTGAAACCCCAGGCGCGCCACACCGCCGATCACCAACCCAAGCAAGGCCAGGACTGGGAGCGGATTCTCGCGCAGGAATGAACGGATTTTTTGGCCGCGCTTCAGTTGTACCGTCATGAGTCAATTCCTTTTGCTTTCGCTGATGTTTGGGTGAGCCTCACTTAATTGTAGCACCCACAGACAAATTATCGGGAAGCTGGCCGTTTTGTCCAGGTAGCTGTGCTTCACGTTCCAATGCTTGCATGACCGCACTGCCATCAACCGTCTCTTGTTGTAATAATTGCGCGGTTAAGCTCTCCAGCGCCATCCGGTGTGCTTGTAGGCAGGCGTACGCCCGCGCATATTGTTCCGTGATTATCCGCTGTACTTCGCCGTCGATCACTTGGCGCGTTTCCGGGCTGATCTGGCTATCATCTTGGGTCGCGCCACCCAGATATTGCAACTGTTGGCCAGCATAACGCACCGAACCCAGCTTTTCACTCATGCCATATTCGGTCACCATGCGGCGGGCCAATTCGCTCGCGCGCATGATGTCGTCACTCGCGCCCGTGCTGAGCGTGTCAAAGATCAATTTTTCGGCGGCGCGCCCACCCAGCATCACACCGATCTTATCGAGCAATTCGCCCATCGTCAGCAGATAGCGATCCTCCGTGGGCATTTGCATGGTATAGCCCAGCGAGCCACGGCTGTGAGGAATAATGCTAATCTTGCTGACCGGATCGCCATTGGGCGTCAACGCGGCCACCAATGCATGGCCAGACTCGTGATAAGCGACCGTTTTGCGTTCCTGGGCGTTCATGACCCGGGTCTTTTTCTCCGACCCAGCGACCACGCGTTCAATCGCCGCCTCGAAGTCCAACAGGGTCACGGCCATCGCCTGATGGCGCGCCGCCAGCAACGCCGCTTCATTCATCACATTGGCCAAATCGGCGCCACTAAAGCCCGGCGTCATGCGCGCCGCGCGTTCTAGATCGAAATCGGGCGCCAGCTTGATCGCGCGGCTGTGAATTTTCAGAATTTGGAGACGGCCGGTCAGATCAGGATTGCCCACCGCGACCTGGCGGTCAAAGCGCCCGGCGCGCAGCAAGGCTGGATCCAACACTTCTGGCCGGTTGGTGGCCGCCATGATGATCACAGGTTTGCCAATATCGGTCTTGAAGCCATCAATCTCGGCCAACAACTGATTGAGCGTCTGCTCGCGTTCGTCATTGCCGCCCATGCTGATCACACCGCCGCGGCTGCGCCCGATGGCGTCAATTTCGTCGATAAAGACGATCGAAGGGGCCACCTGGTGCGCTTTGACAAAGAGATCGCGTACGCGCGCTGCGCCCACGCCGACAAACATCTCGATGAACTCAGAGCCGCTGGTTTCAAAGAACGGAACGCTGGCCTCGCCGGCCGTGGCCTTGGCCAAAAGTGTCTTGCCGGTGCCGGGGGGACCCACCAGCAGCACGCCTTTGGGGATGTGCCCACCCAAGGCGGTAAACTGTTCTGGCGTCTTCAAAAACTGGATGATCTCCTGCAACTCGGCAATCGCCTCATCGGCCCCACCCACGTCTTGATAGGTGACGCCAATCGTTTCCGGTTTTACTTCGGTTGCCTTGCTT
>JBBQBY010000531.1:0-4580 GCA_038318235.1 Caldilineales bacterium | reverse complement strand
GTCACGTTATAGCATAATTCACAAAGGAGCGAAATGTCAACTGTGTACACCGTGTCAACTGTTTCTGAGCTTACCATCCCCCACCTCACCATCCCACTCACCGCCCATCACATCCGCTTCACTGTACGCGCGACCACGCCGCTTCGCTTTGGTGAATTTAAGGGCAGTGCGTTGCGCGGCGCGCTGGCGGGGGTGCTGCGCCGCACCTTTTGCCCAGAATGGCGGGCCGACAAAACCGATCCGCGGCACCAGGCGCTGTGCCCGATCTGCCAACTGTTGAGTGTGGAAGGTGATGAGGAGACGGCGGGTGATGTGCGCCGACCCTATGCGATCGAGCCGCCGCTTGACGAGCAAAGTGAATACCGACCTGGTGAAACGTTTGATTTTGGTCTGACGCTTTATGGCGACAAGCTGGCTTATTTGCCCTATCTGGTCTTGGGCGTGGGTGGGATGGGCGAGGAGGGGGTGGGGCAGAGAGGGAGACAAGGGGAGACAAGGAGACAAGGAGACAAGGAGACAGGAGGAAGGGGAGACAGGGAGCGGGGACGTTTTGTGGTCGAGACGATTGAGGCGGTGAATCCGTTGAGCGGCGCGACACTCAGCATGATGGCGCCGGGTGAGCGCATGGTGCGCAGCGAAACGCTACCGGTGACGCATGACCAGGTGATGCAGGCTAGTGAGCGCTGGCTGACGCAGTTGGCGGCGCAGGATAACCAGTTGACGATCCGCTTTCTGACGCCGACGCGGGTGACACAAGATCAACATACCCAAAAACAGGCCGACTTTTTCCCGTTTTGCAAAAAAGTGGTGCTGCGCGTGTTGGACTTATGCGCGCAACATGGGGGTGGGCGACCGTTGCTGGGCGACCAGCCGTTGGAACTGAAACGCGATATCTATCCCTTTGCCGACACGGTGCAACTGGTTGCAGACAAGACCCATTGGTGGGATTTGAAGGGCTATTCGTCACGCGTGGACCGGGCACAAATGCTGGGCGGCTTTGTCGGCAACGTCACCTATCGCGCGCCCGATTGGCGGCCACTGTTGCCCTGGCTGCTCTGGGGCATGAGTACGCACGTGGGCAAGAATATTGTCAAAGGGTGTGGGATTTATGATGTACGATTTTAGATTGACGATTTACGAAGTGGCTTCGTCAACGAAGTTGGTTCGTCAACGAAGTAGCTTCGTCAATCATAGATCAAAAATCGCACATCAACGACAAGCAATGATTTACGAATGATCTTAATCTACGAACCAACTGCGTAAATCGTCAATCCAAAATCGGAAATGAGGTTTCCATGTCGATCATTCAACACTTAATTATCGATGAATTTGGCAGTTTTGTCGCCAAGCACCAGGGGCGGCTGCGCGTGACTTGCCAGGGTGAAAAGCGCGTGGACGCGCCGATTATGCATCTGGAAACGGTGCTGATCACCGGGCGCGGGGTGAGTTTGAGCAGCGATGTGGTGGAGGCTTGCGCCGCAGAGGGGATTCCCATTCACTTTTTGACGGCGCGCGGGCAGCCGGTGGGCAGCCTTTACAGCGCGGCTTTGACGGCGACCGTACAGACGCGCCATGCCCAGTTGCTGGCACGCGATGACCGGCGCGGGTTGGCCGTTGCGCTGGCGGTGGTCGAAGGCAAACTGCGCAATCAAGTCAATTTGCTCAAATATCTGAGCAAAAATCGCAAGGAGAAACAATTGGCGCTTTACGAAGAAGTGCGCCGGTTGGCCGACGAGGTGCAGGATCATCTGGCGGCGTTAGACCAGTTGCGCGTCGATCCCACGTTGCTCACCGTTGATAGCTGCCGTGGCCAATTGCTTTCGATTGAAGGTCGCGCCGCCCAAAAATATTGGCGGGCGATTGGCGTCTTGTTGCTGGTCGAGCCGGGCTGGCCGGGACGCGTGACGCAGGGTGCCACCGATTCGTTTAACGCCGCGCTCAACTATGGCTATGGTGTGCTCTATAGCCAGATCGAACGGGCCCTGGTGTTGGCCGGGTTGGACCCGTATGCGGGGTATTTACACGTGGACCGGCCTGGCAAGGCGAGCTTGGTCTTTGATCTGGTGGAGGAATTTCGCCAGACCGTGGTCGATCGCACGGTGATGGCGATCTTCAACCGCGGCACGGCGATTGAAATGGATGAACGCGGTAAGTTGGTGGAAACGGCGCGCCATGCCTTGGCGGATACGTTGATGAAGCGCCTGGAGGCTGCCGAGGAATATGAGGGCAAACGGTATGCTTTACGCCTGATTATCCAGATGCAAGCGCGCCATCTGGCGACGTTTTTGCGCGGCGAACGTGCGGTGTACGAGCCGTTTGTCTCGGCATGGTAGGGGATTTGCGATTTACGATTTTTGATTTACGAAGCTATTTCGTTAACGAACCAACTTCGTAAATCAAAAATCGTAAATCGCAAATCGCAAGGTTCAAACATGAAATGTCTGCTGATCTACGACATCCCCGACGACAACACGCGTACCAAAATTGCCAATTTCTGTCTCGATTATGGGCTGGATCGGGTGCAGTACAGCGCGTTTATGGGCGATTTGAGCGCCAATCACCAGGAAGAATTGATGCTTAAGATCACCCAGCGTCTGGGCCAAGCTGCGGGTAAAATTGACCTTTTTCCAATCTGTAAACAGGATTGGCGTGGGCGGATCAGCGTAGAGCAGGGGAAGTAAATAGGAAGTAGGGAGTAGGAAGATGCCATGCTCTTTGCTCCCTTTACCTGGGATCGCTGACCCCTTAAATTGGGTGAAGGCGATATTACTCCCTACTCCCTATTCCCTACTCCCTACTCCCTACTTCCCATCCCTAGGAGTCCTTATGGAAACCATTGATTTTTCGCCAGACGTCTGGCTATTACGCGTCACCGATTTGAAGCAGTTTGAATATTGTCCGCGCATTGTCTACTACGAATATTGTCTGCCGGGCGTGCGCCCCACCACCTACAAGATGGAAGCGGGCATCGCCGAACAGGATCGCGTGGCCGAATTGGAAGAACGGCGTAGTTTGCGCGCCTATGGGATCAAAGTGGGCGAGCGCCACTTCAATGTAAGCGTGATGTCCGCCAAACTGTTGCTCAGCGGCCAGATCGATCTGGTGATCGACACGGTTGACAACGGCCAGCGTCGTCTGTTACCGGTTGATTTCAAATTGAGCCGGCGTGAACCGGGCCGCCATTTTAAGTTGCAACTGGCCTGTTATGCGCTTTTGCTCGAAGAAGCGTGGGGCGTGCCCGTGACCGAAGGCGCGATTTATCTGATCCCGCTGAAAAAAGTGATCAAGGTGCCGATCACGCAGCGGTTGCGCAACGACGCCTTGCGCCACTTGATCGAAATTCGGACGTTGATTGCGGACCAACGGGTGCCATCCCCCACCAGCCAGCGAGCGCGCTGTGTGAACTGCGAATTTCGCCGTTTCTGTAATGATGTGCTATAATGATGTAATCGTGATTGTAATTTTGGTGCGCTGGCTTTTTCGTTTGGATTGACGTAGCGTTAGGGCCGCTGTTTGTTCTGCACCTGCGCTATTTTGTCGGTTGTCAGCGCCTGGGCCGCAAACCTGCGGCCGCAAGCGAGGATTTTGCTTGATTTAGGGGGCGCGGACAACATCGTCCAGTGTAAAAGACACCGCAAACCTAGCCGGTTTTTGAGCAAAAAATCAGTTGCGGAAAAGCTTGGTACGTTAACAAGAAATGGGGGTATATATCCACAATTTGGTTGCACAGGAAGGTCGCTACGGCGTTTTTAATCCTAATAGGTCATTTTTATCATTCTTATATTCATAATCGTAGGCGGTTCAATTTCACGACTCAAAAGAGTGAGTACTGAAACACCGCCAATCAGCAGGCCGGGAAACATCGGAATAAGTTCAATTTCACGACTCAAAAGAGTGAGTACTGAAACCTGCCAATACGCCCCGCCGCGCTTTCAATATCGCGTCGTTCAATTTCACGACTCAAAAGAGTGAGAGGCAAGGACAAAACGAATAGTAAGGGAAGTGTGGTAGGACCAAACGATCGGGTAAGGTAGGCGACGAAAACGTCGGGTTGCCTGGGGCGCGTGGAAGCGGCGAAGCCGCGGGTGTGGCCGCGTGGGCCAAAGGGCATCAAACTGGGGTGTGCGGACGGATGGCGGGATGGGTGGGCAGAAAAAAGGCGCAGGGGGCAGTAACCGAGCCGCCTGAAGCGGCTTGGGGTAGGTGACTATATATAGGGTGTGAACCGTCACTCAGGCTGTCGGCCCCGGCGTAGGCCGTTCCCACGACAGAACGCCCACCAGAAAAGAAAGGCTCCCGCGCCGGTAGCGGACAGGTCAGTTAGTGCGGTGGTGGTGCATGCCCTGTGGCTTTGAGGGCGTGCACACGTTGTAAGCCGCGCAGATTGATCAGCACATAGCGCAAGGTGTTCTGGTGTGCGATGGAGCGCTGGTTGCGCAGTTTCGGACGTTCAATGCCGAGGGCGACGGCTTGGCTGTTAATGCGTTCACTGGCGGTGCGCTGGTCATACAAGGCCTGATAAGCCTGGCTGGTGCGGTCGAGTTCATGGCGGGCGCGGGTGCCGACACTGATGGGTAAGC
>JBBQBY010000530.1:0-4595 GCA_038318235.1 Caldilineales bacterium | reverse complement strand
CTGGATGATCACGGCAATTTTGAACAGGCCATAGACATAATAGAAAAGTGGCTCGCCAATCGTGCGCCCGCTGGTTGTCTGGTAACGGTCAACCAATTGCCCACGATCCAAATTGCCCGGCAACGTGGTCAGCCCGAACATACTCGCCAGCGCATGGGGATCGTTGGGCTCGATCCAATACCCTAACGTCGTGCCCAAATCCAATAACGGATCGCCGATTGTACACATTTCCCAGTCGAGCACGGCGATAATCCGCGTCAAGTCGGTTGGGTCGAGCACAAAGTTATCGTATTTATAGTCATTGTGGATCAAAGCGGCGGTGGACTCTGGTGGCAGGTGCGCCGCCAGCCAGGTGATCGCCTGTTCAAGCTTCGGTAGTTCATGGGTCTGCGCGTTGCGATAGCGGTGCGTCCAACCGTCAATTTGGCGTTGGACATAGCCTTGCGGTCTGCCCAGATCGCCCAAACCAGCCGCCGTATAATCAATCGCGTGAATCGCGGCCAAGTTGTCAATCGCCGCCGTTGAAAGTTTTTGCATCAAATCAGGTGTCAGCGCAAGCACAGATGCCGACTGGGCGCGCAAGATCACGCCTTTGACGCGCTCCATCACATAAAACGGCGCGCCGATCACAGTCTCGTCGGCGCAGTAGAGCAAGGGACGTGGTACGGTAGGGTACACTTGTACGAGACCGGCCAGCACCTTATATTCGCGCCCCATGTCATGCGCCGATTTGATATTGGCGCCAAAGGGTGGCCGGCGTAACACCATTTCTCGTTCACCCATGCGCAGCAGATATGTCAAGTTAGAAAAACCACGGGGAAATTGTTCGATCACCAGTGCGCCATTCAGGTCTGGCAAGTGAGCGGTCAAATAGGCTTGCAGTTGCGCACGATTCAGTTCTTCGCCGGGGCGGATTGTCGTTGCGGCATCAAGAGTGGCTTTGTTCATCCTACACCTTACAGGTACAACCACATTGCAGCGTAATCGTGACGGGCGACACATGGCGAGCCGCCCCATTACGCTGGATATGCAACACAAGGAGGGTGTCTGGATCAAAAACCACGATATCTTTGATACCCTGCGAGAGATAGAAGCGCGGACCAAGATCCAGGTCTTTAGCTTCGTAGCCTTTGTTGACAATTTCAATCACCGCCTCAGGCAGCAGTGTAATCGCTTCGTCTTGCTCATCTGGCTCCCGGCAAAAGAGTGAAATATCAGGCCGCAAAAGTGAATTATCGGAAAAGCGGACATAGACATCCGCATAGTGAATACACGCGCAACCATCACTAATGTTTGAAGGTGGTTTTGTGATCGAGGCCCGAATACGATCAACCGCGCGCTGATGCTTGAGCACAGGGTGTGCTTCCCAGATTGGCAAGCCACCAACGATTGCCAGCCGCACACCTAACTCGTTCGCCTGAATCAGGTGTTGAAATAATTTTTCACTCACTGCCATCGCTTGGCTCCTTGCGACCTTCACATACCATCCGCCACGATTTACAGATCCATTTTAACTCAACTAAGCTCCAATCGACTAGGGACTTTATTCATAGAGCAAAAAAAGAAGAAAATGATTTATGCTGCTGGGTAGCGGATCGACTCGACAATGCCGACAAATAGGGTCAGCGTATTTCTAATTTTTGGTTGATCTGCGCTTGCTAACTAACGTCCGTTAAATAGGTGTCAAACTCAATGAAGTTGGCAATGTTAAGGGAAAGGCAATAATGTGCGAGTGACCCGTGTTGTCGGATCAGAGACCCGGCCTACGATACTCGTTACAATGGCGTGTTTAAGCCACAACTCATCGCCTTGGGGTGAGTGGCGGGTCGCGAGCCGTTGGTAGCGTTGCCGTAAGGCAGCCTGATCAGCCATAGGTTCTTCCGGAATATAGGTATACAGCCGCGGATCGGCGAGGACTGGAAAAAGATGGGCGGCATGTTCTGGCAGGAGTGGTTCGAGGCGTAACCGTTCGGTTTCAAGAACACTGTCATCAGCAAGCAGATCGAGCATGGTGTCTCCTCTCGTCCAGTATCGCTTTGTTGGCACAGGCAGGCGGCGCGGTCACAAGTGTCGCACAGGTCACGGTGCCATGTGCGGCGCGGCGTTGAAAGGGGCGCCGTCTAATCATCCAAATTTTGCGAATTATAGGGGAAACCCAATCTGCTCGGATGGCCCTGTGCGCCTTTATGTCTGTAGAATAGCACAATTTGTAGGGTATATAAAACCAAAGTGGGGGAAGCGCACGCGAAGTGGATCATTCGTTTCGCGGCTTACATTTTAGCATTGCTGCCTAGACACCCGGATGCTTAAAGCTTCTACACGTGTGTTTTCTGGCGCAAAAATTCTGTGACGCTTTTGTGACTATCGTCGCTTACCCTAGTGGTCGCCTATGATAGGGCGCTTGCGCACAGCGTGTGCGTAGGACATCAACAAAAAAGGAAACTCAGCTCATGACAAGTATGACAAAACAGTGGGTGGCAAAGCAATCGCCACCGAACAAGCCAACGGTGACGGTGCGACCCATCCAACCTGGTGATGCCGATTTGATCAACGAAATGCACCAGCGTCTATCGCCAGACAGTATCTATTATCGCTATCTGCAAGCGCGTATCCCTAGCATAGCGGAGATCGAACAGGTCTGTCGCCTTGATCCTGCAAAGGGCGCGGGCTTTGTGGCGACGGCCCAACGTGGCGCAGAAATCATTGTGGGTGTCGCCTATTACGTGCGCGAACCACAAGCCGAAGGGCCGACTGCCGAACCCGGCATCTTGATTGAAGATCAATTCCAAGGGCAAGGGATCGGTCGCCGCCTTTGGCAGCAACTGCACGAGCACGCCAAGGCCAACCAGATCCGCTGGCTGCGTGTGTTGTTCAACCCGAACAACTATCGGGTGCTACGCCTGCTCCAGGAGAGCGGCTTTGCCTATCAAGCCCAAGCGAACTGGTGGTTGAATGAATATCTGGTTGCATTGGGCGAGCCTCCCCACCAATCACGCTGGCAGCGTGTCTTCAATCATTTCGGTCTCTTGCTGGCTGGCCAGGCTGGCAGCTATCTCGCGGCGCCGATTGGCACGTATGCAAACTATGAACCAGTTTGGTTAAACCACTACCATATTTACTTACCCGCAGGGTAAGCATAAGGAGATAATACGCTCTATCACCATCCTGATATTACGGATTACTTGTTCAAGCTTGATGCCCAGGAATATCAACAAACCGCTGCCAACTACCGGTTATTGACCGGCAGCGGCGAAAGCACGGGCGGTTTACGTGAAAAACTAACCCAGATCAGTGGTTCTATTTTAAACATAGTATTTTGCTGATGGGCCTGGCAATCTAGACTGCCAAAATCGACTATACCGAGCGTGGACACACGTTCCACCGATAACTTACTGATTGATTCAAAATAAAAAGGAAATGTATGTCAACCCAAAAATCTACCCAAACGCGCACTTGGGCAAGCCTCTTGCTCCTGTTGCAACTTATTACAATGCTTTTGCCCGCGCGTGTCGTTTCGGCAGCGGATCAGCCAGGCTTCTGTGACGGCGCAGACATCCAGGCTGCCCATGTTGCAGCCCGGAATGTTCCCGCCGATCAACCAGTGGTCATCCCGAAAGAACTGGTCGATTCGTCAGTCTTTGCCGCCAATTGGGGATCTTCTTATAAGGACGCCAAAGTTGTGGAGAATATCATTAGCAGTATGTTCTTGGTACGCGTCGGCCTCAATTTCAACGAAGATGAGTTCCTTAGCAACTATAAAAAAGCCATTCCGCCTGGGGGAGTTGCGTATGGTCAGTATGACGAGATCGTTGACACGATGTTAGATGTTGCTCTGCAAACACCCCAGTTGGCGCCTTATGTTCCGGCTGTCTGGAAGGACATTAGTGGCACGCAGGGCCGGATCGTCGGCCTTGACTCTTCGACAGCACTTGCCGAGAGTGCGCGGCGTTATAGCCTCGGCAATCGCCTGATCGAGCGCGCCCCCGAAATTCTCAAGCAGGTCTACGATTGTGCGCAAAAGAATCCAGCCGTGGCCGCCGCCTTTGACAAACAACACAGCGCCACGCTCAAAAGTAGCATTCGCGACAGTGCCAAGCAGATCATTGCGCAGAACCCAGATCTGCCCATTCTGAAAGAGATCCGCGACCGCATTGGCGAGGATGGCTCGATCAGCATCTCGCTCAACGAACTCAAAGATCTCAGCCAGACCGAGTTCGGCAAGATCAACGACTCGATTGCCGATATCAAACAGACGCTGGTCGAAATTGACAGTAAACAAGCGGTGCTGGTCGATTACATCAACAATCAGCAGGAAAAAGAGCAGATGCAGGCGCTGGCCGCGGCCAAGGCCGCCGAACACAAGCTCAAACTGGATGCCGCTCAATCTTCGATCTTTATCGTCTATACCCTGACCGGCTTCATCGACCCGAAGTTGGCCACTGATCTGGCCACCGTCGGCAAACTACGCCAGGAAGTCAGCCAATTGCGCACGGAGATGCATGAGCGCTTTGACCGGATCGATAAGGAGTTGAACACGATCTATAGCACGATGCAAGAGCGCTTTGACCAGATCGATGTGCAATTGGGCAAGATCA
>JBBQBY010000529.1:0-4600 GCA_038318235.1 Caldilineales bacterium | reverse complement strand
GGTTTGTCACCGCACAATGGGTGGATTCCCAAGCACGTGCGGTGACAAACCGCACCTACGCAGCTTTAACTGAATGGCAGTGAGGGCTAGGGTGGGGTTCCTGAATCGTTATCATCCAGAACCAAGGAGAGAGCACACCATGAAACTAGTCACTTTTGAACACAATGGAAAAACAGGCATCGGAGCATTGCGCGCCGACAACACGATTGTTGACTTCAGCCAGACATCTGGCCTACCGACTACGATGAAGGAATTTTTGGCCGGTGGGGCAACCACACTGGCCGCGGCGCAAAAGGCAGTCGATGGGGCACCGACCAGTGCGATTCTCAAAAGCACCGACGTCACACTCAAAGCGCCTGTACCCGACCCAGGCAAGATCATCTGCGTTGGCCTGAATTATGCCGACCATGCCAAAGAAGCCGGTCTACCGCTGCCTGAATTCCCGACTGTCTTCTCGAAATATGGCAATGCGGTGAACGCGCCCGGCGCGCCAATTGTGCTCCCCAAAATCAGCAGCGAACCCGATTACGAATGTGAATTGGGCGTTGTGATCGGCAAACGCGCCAAAAATGTAAGCCAGGCCGACGCGCTCAGTTATGTCGCCGGTTATCTGCCCTTCCACGACGTGAGCGCGCGCGATTATCAGATGCGCACCAGTCAATGGACGCTGGGCAAGACCTTCGACACCTTTGCGCCGATGGGTCCCGCCCTGGTCACCAGCGATGAAGTGGGCGATCCCCACACCTTGGATATTCAATTGTCGATTGGTGGTGAGGTATTACAAACCTCGAACACGAGCAACCTGATCTTCAAAATTGATTATCTAGTCAGCTATCTCTCGTCGATCATGACGCTGGAACCCGGCGACGTGATCGCCACCGGTACGCCCGCTGGCATCGGCGGGGCGCGCAACCCGAAACGTTTCTTGAAACCTGGCGAAACCGTGCGGATTGAGATTTCAAAGTTGGGTGTGCTGGAGAATCCAGTGGTGGCGGAGGCGTAAACACTGTCAGCGGATTTTGGGAACAGATTAAGCGGATTGGCCTGGGGTCCTTCCGGGAAGGTGAATTCGCTCAGATCGTTGGCGTAAGTTCACCTTCCCGGAAGGGGATGAACCTGTATTGGGACAAAAAGCGACAAGTCGTTTCCGCACAATTACTAAGTCACTTCTTTGCCTTCAAAGGCATCTAGTACATCTGGCAGAAGCGGTGCGTCAAAATCAGGCGCAATCCAAATCTTGCCTTTGGCGCTGCTTTGTATACGCTTGGTAGGTTTTTGCTCAAATGGTACAATTCGTGCGACCGGCTTGCCAGCTTTGGCAATCACAATCTCTTCACCCGCCATCACACGCTGTAACAGTTTTGATAGATGAGTCTTTGCTTCATGAATATTAATGGTCACGGTCATATTTGTCTCACTTTGCATAAAATCAGGCCATTTAGCGAAGTTTTCCCAGTGTAAACTAAGTCTGAACTAAGTCAAGCTTAGCCTAAATATCAAGGAAGTAGGCATATGACCGAAGAAATTCAATCAAAGGTAGATCTTGGGCCGTGCATCCAGGTCGGGATTGTCGTACGCGATGCCGAAGCCGCGGTAAGCGCCTGGACCGAGCGCTTCAATGTCCCACCCGCGCGCTTTGTTGATTGGCCGCCGCCAGGGCGCGACCTAGAAAAGACGATGACCTATCACGGCCACCCCGGCAACTTCAAAATGCGGCTGGCCTTTATTGAGACGGGCACATTCCAACTTGAATTTATCCAGCCGTTGGAAGGGGCCAATATCTACTCGGATTTTCTCGAAGAGCATGGCGAGGGCTTGCATCATATTCTGTTCGAGGTGGACGACCCCGAAGCGGTTGCCGCCGGCCTGGATGCGCCGATCCTACAAAGCGGCGGCTCAACCTTGCGCACTGGCGCGCTGTGGACGTATCTGGACACGCAGGCAATGCTGGGTTGCATGCTGGAGTTTCGCACGAAGCAGAAGTGATTGAAATGCGGCCTCACCCCCGCGCCCTTTGGGTGCCCCCCCTCTCCTGAATCAAAGGGCCGAGTTCAGGAGAGGGAAGACAAGCAGATAATTCCTACTCCCCCTCTTCTGAAACAGCTTTACCGTTCAGGAGAGGGGGCTGGGGGGTGAGGCTTATCCAAAGGAGCATACCATTTGATCATCATGGTCAATGGCGCGTTCGGTGTGGGGAAGACGACCACCACCGAACTGCTTGCCGCCAAGCTGCCCAACAGTATGCTATACGACCCGGAAGAGGTCGGTTATATGTTGTGGAAGGTGACAGCAGACGTCGAAGTGCGTGGTGATTTTCAAGATCTACCTTTATGGCGGACGCTTGTCGTCACCGTCGCCGAACAGTTACGGCAACAGTACCAACGCACGCTGATCGTGCCAATGACGCTGGCCTATTTGCCTTATTTTCAAGAAATTAAAGCCGGATTGGCCAAGCTTGATCCCGAATTAGGCCATTCCAAAAAATAAATCATCCATATACCCGTGGAGGGAGCATTCTCTAATGCGGCGTTTACAGGAGTACACCGGCGTAAGAGAACGCCTCCTCCGCGTATACTTATTTTTCTGGAATGGCCTTATATCACTTTTGCTTCACGGCATCAGTCGCAACCATTCATGCAAGATTAGCCAAGCGCGGTGATGGAGCAGGCGCATGGTCATTTCAGCAGACCGCCCGTTGCGTCCAAGCATTTCAAGCGGCTGAATTTCAAGAACAGATTGACACTGAGCAAAATAATCCAGAAGCAGTGGTAGCGATCATTTTGCGCCGAGTTCGCGCCGCTTAAAAATTAGTTCTCCAAAAAGTTAGAGGGAAGAAGGAACATAAACAATGGCAAACGAGCCAAATGCAGATTCAAATGCAGATATCGATAAAGACACGTTGCTCTCGCTCTACCGCGTGATGCTTGTCATCCGGCGTTGCGAGGAGCAACTGGCCAAATCCTACGCCGCCGGCTTGATCCACGGCGCTTGTCACACCTATGTAGGTGAGGAAGCGATTGCTACCGGCGTTTGCGCCCACCTCAACAAAGCCGACGCCGTCTTCAGCACCCATCGCGGCCACGGTCACGCCTTGGCCAAAGGCGTACCCCCCAGCGAGTTGATCGCCGAGCTCTATGGCCGCATCACCGGTTGTTCGCGCGGGCGCGGCGGCAGTATGCATCTCTTCTCGCCTGAAGTGGGCATGATGGGCACGAGCGGCATCGTTGGCCCGTGCATTCTGCAGGCTACCGGCGCAGGATATTCGTTTAAATTGTTAAAAAAGGACAATGTCGGCGTGGCCTTTTTTGGCGACGGTGCGTCCAACAACGGCGCGTTCCATGAGGGCATTAACTTGGCTAGCATCTGGAAATTGCCGGTGCTCTTTATCTGCGAAAACAACATGTATGCCACTGAAGTGCCTTTCGCCAACGTGGCTGGTCACCCGGATGTAGGTGACCGCGGCAATGTCTATGGCTTGCCGAGTGTGATCATCGATGGCAACGATGTGATGGGCGTCTACGAAGCGGCGCGTGAGGCCGTGCGCCGGGCGCGTTCGGGCGCGGGCCCGACCTTGATCGAATGCAAAACCTATCGCACGCGCGCGCATGCCGAAGGGATGCGCGACGCCGGTTATCGCACGCCCGAGGAACTGGAAGAATGGAAGGCGCGTGACCCGATCGTTATGCACCGCAAACGGTTGCTGACGCATGAAATCGCCACCGAAGCAGAACTAACCCAGATCGAAAACTCGGTCCAGGCTGAGATCGAACAAGCCGCCGAATTTGCCAAAAACAGTGCCTGGCCTGACCCCGCAACGGCCGCCGAACATATTTTTCATGAGGTGCAACATGCGTGAAATGACTTTTATTGAAGCGACGCGCGTCGCGCTAGACGCCGAAATGGAGAAGAACCCGGCGATCTTTGTCGTCGGTGAAGGGATTGGCAAGCGGGGTGGCAACTTTAACACCACGGTCGGCCTCTACGATAAATATGGCCCAGAGCGCCTGCGCGATACGCCGATTGTGGAACGCGGTTTTGTCGGCATGTGTACCGGCGCGGCGATGACCGGCGCGCGCCCGATTGTCGATTTTATGTTTCTAGATTTTATCCTGGACGCCCTGGGCGAATTGTTCAACCAGACCGCCAAGATGCAATACATGAGCAGCGGGCGCTTAAAAATGCCGATTATGCTGCGTGGCTGTATTGGGATCGGCGGTTCGGCGGCGACCCACCACTCCGGGAGCTATTACCCAATCTTTGCCCACATTCCGGGTTTTCGCGTGGTGCTGCCTTCCAACCCATATGACGCCAAGGGACTTTTCACTACCGCGCTGCGCTGCGATGATCCGGTGCTCTTTTTGGAGCACAAGTCGATCATCTTTAACAAAGGTCAAGTGCCCGAGGAAGATTATACGATCCCCTTCGGCCAGGCGCGCATCACGCGTGAAGGCAAAGACGTCACCGTGGTCGCCTTAGCGTCGATGGTCGGCAAAACGTTGGATGTCTGTGCGCGTTTAGAAAAAGAGGGCTACTCGATTGAAGTGATCGACCCACGCACGATTGCGCCGCTGGACATCAACACGATCCTCGAATCCGTCCA
>JBBQBY010000528.1:0-4608 GCA_038318235.1 Caldilineales bacterium | reverse complement strand
ATGACCCCTGCCGAACAAATCGCCTTGTGGGCCGACCAGTTGCGTGATATCTCAGCTTTGGGTTCACGTTTTGCCGAAAATATTTACGAAAAACAGCGCTATGCAGAAATTCAAAAGCTGGCCATGGCGATGTTTGCCTTTGCCACGGCCAAGCCATTGGCACAGATCGAGCCGCTGCTGACACCGCTTTTTGCCCATACAACCCCTTTTACGGTGGGCGATGCAGCCGTGATTGATGATGTTGGACGGATGTTGTTGATCCAGCGCGCCGACAATCAACAATGGGCCATGCCCGGTGGCGCGTTTGAGGTGGGTGAAACACCGGCGGAGGGCGTCGTACGCGAGGCGTTGGAAGAGACTGGCGTTGTCTGCCACGCGGTTGCGTTGGTGGGGGTTTTCGACTCACGTTTCTGCGGCACAAAAAGCGCGCATCAAATGTATCAGTTTGTCTTTCTATGCAAGCCGACCGGCGCCACAATCGTGGCTTCCCACGCCCATGAGGTGTTACAAACGCGCTGGTTCACAGAGAACGAACTGCCACCCAACCTTGACCGCGGGCACAGCACAAGGATCCCGATCGCATTTCAAGTGTGGCGCGGTGAAAGCCCAGCTTTTTTTGATCGATAAAATAAAGACAACCACGAATAAAAATCTGAACGGAAATAATTCATGGCCATTGATATTATCATGCCCAATCTGGGCTTTGATGTACAGCAGGCGCGCCTGATCGAATGGGTAAAAAAACCAGGTGATGCGATTAAGCAAGGTGAGATTCTGGCGGTGGTCGAATCGGACAAAGCCAATGTCGAATTAGAGAGCATTGCCAGCGGTGTACTCCTGGAACAACTGGCCGAAGCAGGCGTTGAAGTGCCGGTCGGCTCGGTGATTGCCCGCATTGGCCAGCCTTCGGAGATGAAGACGACAGCGCCAACCTCACCATCTACACCGGTGGCAGCCCCATCACGCCCCGAAGAGATCAGCAAAACAACTGATGTCTCACCGATCGCTCGCCGCCTGGCGGAAGATAACCAAGTTGATTTGACCACACTTACAGGCAGCGGCCCGCGCGGTCGGATTACCAAGGAAGATGTCGAAGCCGCCATCCCAAAGCCGGCTATCCCAGCCCTTCCAATGCCGCACGAGGAAGCGGGCGGCGTACGGGCCTTGCCCAAAGTGCGTAAGGCAGCCCGCGAAGCGGGGATCGATCTGGCCGAAGTATCAGCCAGTGGCGCCAATGGCATCACCACAATGGCGGATCTAGAGGCTCATCAGCAATCGGCCAAATCAGTCGAGCCGGTCTTAACCGCCGCACAGCCCGTTATCCCAGCGCCACCAGCAACCCCTGTGGTGCCTACGCCCGCAACCCCAAACCCCATGCGCGAAGGGGCGCAGGTGATCCCGTTAAGCCGCATGCGTCAGATGATTGGCAAACGGCTCAGCGACAGCATGCGCGAAGCGCCGCACTTTTATGTCACCGGTGAATTTGATCTAGACGCCGCCCTAAAGCGCTTAGGCAGCTTGCCCGAACCGCGCCCTGGCGTCAATGTGCTGATTCAATATCTCGCGATCCAAGCGCTGCGCCGCGTCCCGGCGCTCAACGCCACCTATGAAAATGCGATCCTCTACCGCCACGCCAGCATCAATCTTGCGGTGGCCGTGGCGTTGGAGGATGGGTTATTGACGCCCGTTTTGGCTGGGGCAGAACGTTTCTCCTTGGAAGGATTGGCGCAAGAGACGCGCAAATTGATCCAGCGCACACGCGCCAACAAACTGCAACCGAACGATCTGCAAGGTGGCACCTTCACCATTAGCAATCTCGGCGTCATTCGCCAGGTCGATCAATTTACCGCCGTAATTAACCCGCCCCAAGTCGCCATTCTGGCCGTCGGCACGGTCAAGCAACGCCCAGTCGTGATCGACGGCGGCTTGCACATCCACCAGACGGTCCACTTGACGTTGAGCGGCGATCATCGCGTGGTGGACGGCATGCACCTCGGCCAATTCATGGCGGCATTCCAGACCGAACTTGACTACTTTAGTAAGTAACAGTAAATTTTATCCGCACAAGACACATATCGCACAGATTTCAGGGTAATGCCTTGCTCTTTTTCTTTGTGAACTTTGCGGCTTTGCGTGAGTCATTTTTAGAATAGGGAAAATATGATGGCACAAGCATTAGAAGTAGGCACTCGCCAGGACATCCTACGGCGCATGTTGGAAATCCGCATCGCTGAGGAGCAGATTCAGAACTTATTTTTACAAAATTTAATTCGCGGCACAACCCATCTTTGTATCGGCCAAGAAGGTTCCGCCGGCGTGATCTGGGCCATGCAAAAGGGTGACACTGTCACCTGCACCTATCGCGGCCACGGCCATGCCCTGGCCATGGGCATGCCAGTCAAATCGATGATGGCCGAAATGATGGGCAAGCAGAGCGGCGCCTGTCAAGGCAAAGGCGGCAGCATGCACATGACTGACGCGACGATTGGGCTGCTGGGCGCCAACGCGATTGTCGGCGCGCAATTGCCCATTGCGGTCGGCGCGGCGCTCACCTATCAAGTGAAGAAACTGCCGCATGTGGCGATCAGTTTCTTTGGCGAAGGCGCATCTAACATTGGCACCTTCCACGAAGCGCTGAACATGGCGGCGGTCTGGAAATTGCCGATTGTCTTCTGCTGCGAAAACAATCGTTATGGCGAATACAGTGCGCAGGACAAGACGACCCCCGTGGCCGATATTGCCACACGCGCGATTGCCTACAACATGCCCGGTGTTGTCGTTGATGGTCAAGACGTGGAAACAGTACATGCCGAGGCGCTGATCGCCCTGGAACGGGCGCGTAGCGGCGGTGGACCAACCTTGCTCGAATTAAAAACCTATCGCTATCGCGGCCACTCGCGCACCGACACCGCGCCTTATCGTGTGGCCGGTGAACTGGACGAATGGCTCAAGCGCGATCCGATTAATCTATTAAAAGAGAAAATGATCGCCGCCAACCAGTTGGATGAGACCGAGTTCGATGAGATGAAGCAAGCCGCCACCCAACTGGTCTTTGATGCGATTGAATGGGCCAAAGCCGAAGCCTATCCGCCACTTGAGGCGCTGTACAAAGATGTCTATTACGAAGAATAGAATGATTTACGATTTTTGATTTACGATTTGCGAAGTGGTTTCGACGATGTAGTTGCTTCTGCTTTCGAGAATTATGTGTCGAGAGCAGAAGCAACTATGACAACGATGTCTCTTCGTAAATCGTAAATCGTAAATCGTAAATCCCACCCAGGGATAATCGATTATGACCAAAATGACTTACCGCGAAGCAGTCTGCAAGGCGTTGGCCGATGAACTGCGCAGTGATGAAAATGTGATCTTCTTTGGCGAAGATGTGGCTGTCGCCGGTGGCGTCTTTAAAGTGACCCCTGGTCTCTACGAAGAATTCGGTGCGAACCGCGTGCGTGACACGCCGATTTCAGAGCAAGCGATCATTGGCGCGGCGCTGGGTGCGGCGATTACAGGGTTGCGGCCCGTGGCGGAATTGATGTTTGCCGACTTTGTGCCGGTGGCAATGGACCAGATTGTCAACCAGATCGCCAAATATCGTTACATGAGTGGCGGCCAATTTGTTGTCCCGTTGACCGTACGCGCCGCCCAAGGTTCGGCCAATGGTTTTGGCACCCAACATTCACAGTGTGCTGAATCGTGGCTGGTAAATATTCCCGGCATTAAGGTAGTCTCACCAGGCACGCCGACCGATGCCTATGGGTTATTGCGCGGCGCGATCCGCGAAAACAATCCGGTTTTTGTCTTGGAGCACAAGGGGCTCTACAATCTCAGCGAAGATGTGCCAGACGATACCGAGCCGATGGAGCTTGGCAAAGCCGTCGTACGCCGCACGGGCAAAGATGTCACCGTGGTGGCAATCCAGTTGATGATGCACCGTTCGCTCGAAGCCGCCGAGATCCTGGCCAAAGAAGGCATCGATGTCGAGGTGATCGATTTGCGCAGCATGGCGCCTTTAGACAAGGCGACGATCCTCAAGTCAATCGCCAAGACTAATCGCCTGGTGATTGTCGAAGAATCGCCACATAGTGCCGGTTGGGGTGGCGACATCGCCTCATTGGCCGCCGATGAAGGCGTCTATTGGCTCGAAGCGCCGGTCAAACGCGTGAACATGGGCAAT
Source organism: Caldilineales bacterium (assembly GCA_038318235.1). Taxonomy (GTDB): domain Bacteria; phylum Chloroflexota; class Anaerolineae; order Caldilineales; family Caldilineaceae; genus JAPLGZ01. Next base: position 428 of record JBBQBY010000528.1, on the reverse strand, counting down.
ACGTTGATTGCCTACAGCCCGCCACTGGAAGATGAAGTGATCCCGAATGTCAGCCGCATTGCACAGACAATTCGGGACGTGATGGCAGGCTAGTTGAAATTTTGATAAAACAAAGCCGCGATTCATATGCGAACTGCGGCTTTGTTTTACTATGTCTCTGCATCCATAAGGGTCATAGAATTGCACTTGTCATAAACCGTTGTGCCCCCACCAAGCATTAAAAATGATTGACAGCCGAGCAGCGTTGTTATATATTGATAGTAATCCTCAGTGATGGCTCCCACGAATAAAGCTCGTGGGCTTCTACAGTCTTGCAACTGAAACACTACCATCCTAGTGTTTTTGTGATGGTCTTGACCCAGAGGGTGCCCCGTGTCGTCTCGTGTACTTGACTTTGCGCCTTTCAGGTTAGTTTTTGCAACTGCACC
>JBBQBY010000527.1:0-4610 GCA_038318235.1 Caldilineales bacterium | reverse complement strand
CAAGGAGATTTTCGTACGCTTGACCCGCCAGGCGCTGAAAGCAGCGAAGATTGGTGGAGCGCTGGCATGGTGCTCTTTAACATGCTCTACTTTTATACCAAGGAGGGTGAGTTTTACGCCGATCTGGCCGCCGATCTGCCTAAGATCAGCGCGAGTGGGAAGGTCTATACCATCCCGCTCCGCAAAGCTGTAAAATTTCATAATGGCCGCGAACTGGTCGCCGATGACGTCAAATATTCTCTGGAAAGGCAACTCTGGCCCGAGGTTTACAGTTGGGGCAAGACCTATATGGAAAACGTGGTTGGGTACGACGAGGTGATCAAAGGCCCCACCAAAGAACTCTCCGGCATCAAGATTATCGACGATCACACCGTGGAAATCACGCTCAAAAAGCCCCAAGCGGTCTTTCCCGCCATTCTCTCGATGAGCATGAATGGGATTATCCCCAAACAAGAATCGATCGACGCTGGCAGCAAATGGGGGTCAGAGATCGTGATTGGCACGGGGCCATTTCGCTTCGTGGAATGGGTGGCCGGCGAGAAGGCCATTTATGAACGCAATCCCGACTATTATAAAACTGGCATGCCCTATATCGATAAGATCGAGTTAAATCTCAACGTCGAGCCGGCCACCCAGATGTTGCACTACGAAAACGGTGAGGCCGAGTGGGTGGAAAATATTCCAGCAGCCGAATTGCCCCGATTGCTGAGCGATCCAGATTTGAGCAAGCAATTGCGCCGCGCGCCCAGTTTGACCACAAACCGACTGGCCTTCCACTTTAAGGCCAAACCATTTGATGATCTCAAAGTGCGTCAGGCCGTGGCAATGGCCATTGACAAACAGGGCATCGCCAAGAAACGCAGTGGCACACTGACCCCGCTCGAAGGCTATTACACCATTCCCATGATGCAATATGACAAGGCCTTCAAGAGCAAGTATCCCTATGATCCCGAAAAAGCCAAAGCGTTGCTGAAAGAGGCGGGGTACGGGGACAGCATCAAAGGGTTGAAGATCTATGTGGGTCAAGATACCGAAATTGGGCAGCTAATTCAAGCGGATCTGGCAAAAATTGGCATCCAAGCGGACCTGGCCGTTGGTCAGTGGAAGGAATGGCGCGACCGCATTCGAGCCGGTGATGTCGCGCTCTTCATGTATGGTTGGTCAGCCAGTTTTCCTGATGCATTTGACTTTACCTCGGCTTGGACTACCTGCGCATCGGCAGATACCGGTTATAATGACGGCTTCTATTGCAACCAGACGATTGATGCTACAGTAGAAAAAGTAGAAGCACTGGCTCTGACCGACCCAGAGCGCGTCAAAGGCTACCGCGAAATTGAAGATATCGTCGTCAACCAGGATGCCGCTTGGGTTGGGCTCAACAATCCGCAACGCTTGGCCCTAGGCGCGGCCAATGTCCACGATGACTTTATTAGCCCGATCTACGGGTGGCCCTATCTAGAGACAGCCTGGATCGAGGAGAAAAGCTGAATAACAAGTGATAAGTAAGTGGTCATGACAGAACTCAGTTTGCCGCTCATTACTTGTTACTTATTACAAAGCAGACAGTTTACAAACGATGACAACGCTCCAGGGTATTGACGAATTTAAAACGCAATTGGATAAACCGGCGGTCACACGGGCAACGACTTGGTGGCAGGATGTGCGCCAACGCTTCAGCCATCAGAAGGTAGCGCTGGCGGCTGGCGTTGTTTTCTTGCTGCTGGTGCTGCTCTGTCTCCTGGCGCCTGTGATTGCTCCGTTTAGCCCGATTGAGCAATTTCGCCAGGAAGGGCTTTCAGATTTAGGCGAACCCTTGCCGCCGAATGCCCACTTCTGGTTGGGGACGGATGGTGTCGGACGCGATCTGCTGAGCCGCCTGCTCTACGGAGGGCGCGTTTCACTGGGGATTGGCATCATGGCCAGTGGGCTTTCGGTGCTGTTGGCGCTTTTGATTGGCGGTGTCGCCGGTTTTCTGGGCGGCAAAACTGACTTTTTCATCATGCGTTTTGTCGATCTAGTGATGAGTATGCCCACCTTTTTCCTGACGCTTTTGCTAGTTGTCATGCTCAGCCCAGGCGTCTGGGTCGTGATCACAGTGATCTCACTCTTTTCGTGGACCTATCCAGCCCGCATCTTACGCAGCCAGATTCTGGCGATCAAACGGCTAGATTTTGTGCAAGCGGCCTATTGTCTGGGCACACCGCGCCGACGGATTTTTGTGCGCCACTTGCTGCCCCATGTCTTACCGCTGATCATCGTTTATCTCGCCCTGGGCATTCCCAATGCGATCTTTGCCGAAGCAAGCCTCAGCTTTTTGGGGCTGGGGGTGCCACCGCCAGCACCGTCTTGGGGTTCGATGATTCAGGACGGCATGAGTTATTATCGCGCCGCGCCGTGGGTGGCATTCTTCCCCGGCATGGCGATTGCCTTAGCGGTGATCTCGGTTAATTTACTCGCCACCGGGCTGCGCGAGGTGATGGATCCGACACGGCGTGGGCGATGAGTGACACGTGATGAGTGATAAGTGACCAGCGTTCACTTATCACTCATCACGAAAAGTTAGAGGAATTTGCGAATGTTGGGCCAATACATTATCCGGCGCTTATTGTGGACATTAATTACTTTGTTCGGTGTCTCTCTATTGACCTTTCTGCTGATCTTTGCCGGGCCGACCGACCCAGCCCAGGCCTTGGTGGGTGATAAGGCAACTGGGGTTTCGATTGACCACATCCGCCAGCAATATGGTTTAGACAAGCCTTTATATAGCCAATATCTCACCTATATGAGCCACGTATTGCGCGGCGATCTGGGTGATTCTTACTATTTTCGCCAACCAGTCACCAAGATCTTATTCAGCCGCTTGCCCGCCACCGCCTTGTTGGCCGTTTCGATTATGGTCGTGGCCATGCTACTGGCCATTCCGATTGGTGTGATCGCGGCGTTGCGCCATGGCACCCTGCTTGATCGCGGCGTGATGATCTTCCAACTGCTCTCCCTGTCGTTGCCGACCTTCTTTTTTGGCCTACTGCTGATCTATTTTTTCGCGTTTAAGCTCAAATGGTTTCCAGTGGGTGGGTATGGCACGTTTCGGCAACTGATCTTGCCGACCTTATCCGTGGCGGTGCCGTGGTCGGCCTGGTATGCCACTGTCCTGCGTTCCAGCATGTTGGATGCGCTCTCCGCCGATTATGTGCGTACGGCCTATGCCAAAGGCTTGAGTACGCGCTTGGTTGCGCTGCGCCACATGTTACGCAACGCACTGCTGCCGGTGGTAACCATGCTGGGCGTTGACATGGCGTCGCTGCTAACGGGCATTGTCTTGGTCGAGCGCGTCTTCAGTTGGCCAGGCATCGGCTTTGGCACGCTTCAGGCGGCCCAACACATGGACGTGCCCGTGATCATGGGTAGTGTTCTGTTTGGCGCCGTGTTGATCGGGCTGGCCAATCTGATTGTCGATCTGCTCTACACTTGGCTAGACCCACGCGTACAACTTGAATAGCCAAGTGAGCGGCTGAGGCGTGTCAATCAACACATGCTACTGTGGGTTTGATAGGCAACGTTGGAATGCGCTGGTAAGACGTTACAGCCAGCATGCTTGCCCTGATCACAATCGCATGGTAGACTCTCTACTACGCCATTGTCATCAAGCTAACATATGGATCGCCGGGTCCAGGCATGGTTACACGTGCTTACGCCACTCGTAATGTCAGATCACAGGAGAATTTACATGGCACAACCAAATCATGAAGAAATAGTATTACTCCAACGCCGCACGGAGTTGCATGAACTCCAGCAGGAATGCAACACTTGCCGGCAAGAGATCGAACCGGATTGGCAATTCTGCGCCCATTGCGGCGTACGCCTAGCAACCCACTGCCCCGGCTGCGGCAATCCATTGCCACCTGCGGGTGCACAGGCTTGCGCCCATTGCGGATTGGCGATTCCAGAGATTGAGGCAGCAGCAAAACTGTAAAAGTATCGCCAGTGTTTCGGAGTCTCACCCAAACAATCATATCAGCCAGGCATAGATTGGATCCTAGACAATGAAAATTCTGCTCATCGGCGGCACCGGCTTGATCAGTTGTGCGATCACGCGCCTGCTCGTAGAACGCAAGGAAGAAGTAGTACTCTATAACCGTGGCATAAGCGAGCAAGGTGACCGACAACCGCCGCCTGGCGTTCAGGTTATCCTTGGCGACCGTATACATTATGCCGCCTTTGAAAAGCAGATGGCCGAGGCGGGGCACTTCGACTGTGTCATCGATATGGTGAACTATCTGCCCGCCGATGCCGAAAGCGCCGTGCGCGCGTTTCGCGGGCGGGTGGGTCATTATATTTTTTGCAGCACCGTAGATGTCTATCGCAAACCGGCGACGCGCTATCCTTACACCGAGGCCGAACCCTATGGTGGTCTGAATGCCTACAGCCGCAACAAGGTGAAGTGTGAACAGATCCTGCTGGCGGCCCACCATCCAACCGATTTCCCGCTGACGATCATTCGCCCTGCTTACACCTATGGCGAAGGTCGTGGCCCTATCCACACCTTAGGTTTCAAAACTACGTATCTGGATCGCATCCGCAAAGGCAAACCAATTGTAGTCCACGGTGAT
>JBBQBY010000526.1:0-4678 GCA_038318235.1 Caldilineales bacterium | reverse complement strand
CCAGGCTTCGCCCCAGGTGTAGCCGCCATCCTGCGAGCGATAGAACTCAATCGTTTCATCCGTCGAATCCTTGGTAGAACCAGTGCGGCAGTTTGCCAGCAGGGTGCCATCCGCCAGCGCGATCACGTGGCCAAAGGTCAGGATTGCGCGCGCCGTGTCTGGTACACCATGGGCTAGAATACCCGTTGCCAATATTTTCATCTCGCACCGTCCTCAGAAATTTTGATCGAATTGATGGTAGATTTTATCTGGTCTAGAGCGTTATGCTGGGCTGCGGATTAAATATTGCGAACCTCAAGCATCTCTATTCTAGGAGCATACTCTGAATGGCCGATGTTCGTCAAATCGGCTAAAAAAGTCAGGTTTATGGGGAATGAGGCCAATTTACCAGCCGCCAAATTGGGGTTTCTGGCTGAATAATTACGATATTTTATCTAGAATGTCTGTATAATCGGGTTGGTGTAAACGTTCTTCGGTAAATAAAACTTCGGGTAAAGGATTTACTATGATTTCGGTTAAACTTTATAAATTGATGGCCGTGGCAGCATTGGCGCTACTGCTGCTGACACGTACGGCGGTTACGCCAGTATCCGCCGCCGCAGCACCGGGCACGGATCCGGGCAGCGCGGCTGGCCCGCTCGTTGGTGCACTGAACATTGAACCCAAGGCCGTACAGTGGTACAAGTTCAAATATAAATATGATGACAGCCAAAAGGATAACAACGCCAGTGAGGTCACTGTATTGTTGAAGATGGATGCCGCCGATTGTGTTGGCTTTGACGTTGAGACGCCAGGGACCTTAGCGACCCCAGCGGGGGAAAAGCATTACCCGATCGGTCGTGGTTCACCTTTGACGAAAAAGCTGCCCGATCGCGATCCGGCCAATGAGGCGAAGAACGCTGATGACGCCGAGGATACGAATGACGATGGGAAAATCGATGACAACGAGAATCCCTATGTTCAAGAGCCGCACGGTGTTGTGAAAAACGAACAGGTGCTCGTCTGGGTCGGTGGTGGGCGCGCCACCGAAACATTCTACGTGGTGGTGAAAAACCACAGCACTGTGGCTTGTGATTATCAATTGACGATCAGTGGGCCGACAGTGTCGTTCCCTGGCCCTGCGACTACGCCGGCCCACTAAACATAGGCGATCAAGGATGCATGTTTTGTCATGACGACTTTAGTTGTTGTGTCACTGCAAACGCCTAAAGTCATCATGACGAGATACAAAAAAGCGGTTCAACCCCTTGGGGTTGAACCGCTTTTTTATTCAACTGGCTGTAACAGCCAAGTTATTGCGAATGGTCAGGCTAAGCGGGTTGCTTAGACCTTTTGCACATCGGCGGCAGACGGACCCTTCGGCCCCTGCTCGATCGCAAATTCAACGTGGTCGCCTTCGACCAAGCTGCGGAAACCACTGGCAGTGATGGCCGAATGATGCACGAAGACATCATTGCCGCCAGCTTCACGGGCGATGAAACCAAAGCCCTTTTGATCGTTGAACCACTTGACAGTACCTTTTTCACGGTTACTCATTGTTGGAAAACTCCTTTTCCTACTAAACTTTACTCTAACTTTTTTCGTACAAAACGTGGCCGTCTCCAACAAATAAAAAAGAAGCTGCTCGTCGGTAAGTACGAGTGCTTCTTTACATTACTCGTGAAAAAACTTACTACATCTTGATGTCGAGTAGTATAGCCTATGGACAGACTTATGTCAAATTGGATTGAGCACCAATTGCATCATCGTTTAAAAGGTGGCCTAAATTGACGCCTGGGTTATGCTTGCCGCTGATACTTGTACATGCGGCCTACCTCACCCAACTCGACTTCCCCCACGTAGAGATCGCCACGTGAATCAGTCCACAACCCGTGTGGGCCACCGCGGAAGAACCCCGGTTCTTCGCTGGGTTGGGCGCCACCCCATTTGGTGATTAATGTGCCGGTCAAATGCTCAAGATCAAGCTGATAAATACTGATCTGGCGCGTCAACTCGGCGATGTAGACAATATCTTCTGTCGGATCAAAATAGACAGTATTGGGGCGCAGCAGGCCAGTCCATTCGGTGAGAAAATTGCCCGCCAAGTCGAAAATCTGGATGCGATTGTTTTCGCGATCACAGATCCAGACGTGATCTTGTCGGTCGAGGCGTACACAGTGTGAGATCGAGAACTGGCCTGGCCCAGTCCCGCGCTCACCCCAAGAGAGCAGTAAGTCGCGGTCTGGCGAAAACTTGTGGACGCGGGCATTGCCATACCCGTCCGAGATTAAAATTTCGCCAGTCGAAGCCAGCGCGAGATCGGTTGGCTTATCGAAAGGCTCACCATCGATGGCGGTTGGTTGGCCAGGTGTGCCTAAGGTCCAGACATGTTCGCCCTGGGCGTTAAATTTGTAGATCGCATGCATGATCGCGTCGGTCAGATAGACGTTGTCCTCGCCATCAATGTAGATGCCGTGCGCAGATTTGGGCGTCAAGATGCCATCGCCCCACGTTTCCAGAAAATTACCGGCTTGGTCAAACACAATCAACGGATGTTCGCTGCGCGAATAGACATAGACCCGATCGCGCGAATCACAGGCGATGCCCACAATCCAGCCCCAAGTCCAGTTGGTCCATTCGCGGGGCACTTGGCCCCAGTTTTCGACTAATTCGTACGTGAATTTGCCACTACCAAATGTCATGTCAAATTTCCTTTTGTTTGGATGAAGCTATCGTTTATAAAAAAGCGGTTACACAGAGAACGCGCAGGAAAAGCTGACACAGAGAGCACAGAGAAATTTAGGTTTTCTCTGTGGATTCTCTGCGTTCCTCTGTGTAATTTTAATTAACTTCGTTAACTGGCCTTACTCGACTGCGTTGCCGTTCAATTGCCAATAGCGCGCTGGCCAGGACAAAGACCCCACCCAGCCACTGGACGGACGTCATCTGCTCATGCAGGAAAAGCACGGATAACCCGATGATCGTCAACGTTTGTAGCGGCCAGAGCAGCGCAATTTGACCACTGCCCACGCGCGGGATGGCCGCATAAAGCGCCAGGCGGGCAAAATAAGTACTTACTACGGCCAACACGCCAATGATGATCCACTCTTGCTGCCCAGGCATATGCCACGTGATGCCTTGCGCCCACCACCAGACGATGATCACCAGGGTCATGATCGCGGTCAGATAGAAGGTGACAGTCGAGGTGCCATAACCGCGCAACCACCACTGGCTCAAGACCAGTTGCGCCGCGTATAAGAGCAAAGAGAGTCCTAAGAGCAGCAACCCCATCGGTGCGATCTGCCCGCCTGGCCCGCCGATCAATAGGTAGACGCCGATCATCGCCAGGATTAAACGGAGCAGACTGCGCCTGGTCAAACGCTCGCCGCCGAGCATGAGAAAGAGCAGCACCACCAGCGGTTGTGTCGATTTGATCATGGCCGACATCGAGGCGTCGACAAATTCCAATGACCAGAAGAAACAACAAATTTCGATGCCGCTGATCAACCCAATCACACCGACCAGCCACAAACCGCGCCGGTCAAGCTTGAAATTTTGGGGTTCAAAGATCGCCATGGTGCCGGCCAATAAGAGCGTGGCAATTCCCAGCCGCATGAGGAGCAAAGTGATCGGGTTCATGCCACCCACCACGGCGCCGCGCACGATGGGCGTCACAATGCTGCTGGCAAAGGTCGACGCCAACGCCAGCCCCCAGCCTGAGAATGCGGAATTGCGCGTGCTAATGGCGAACTGCTTTGACCAGCGGGTTGGGCTGTTGGCTACCTGCATCTGGCCACTCGCCGCTGCCTATTTTGATCGGACAATTTTTAGTCTCCTTTGGCTTGTGGGTCAAGCGCATCACGAATGCCATCCCCCACAAAATTGACGGCTAATACAAACAAGACGGTGGTAATCGCCGGTGGAACCCACTGCCAAGAATTACGCTCCATGGTTGAAATATTACGCGCCGTGTTGAGCATATTGCCCCAACTCGGCGTCGGCGGTTGGACGCCCAAGCCTAAATAACTGAGGCCCGCTTCGAGCAATACGGCCGTGGCCACGGCGAAACTGGCGTAAACGAGCAATGGCGCGATCGCATTGGGTAGAATATGGCGCAGGGCAATCTCAAAATCAGTCACGCCAATACAATGCGCCGCCTCCACATAAGCTCGTTCGCGAATAGTCAGAAATTGCCCGCGCATAATTCGACACGGGATCGGCCAGGTGAGCAACCCAATCATGGCCATCACATTAAAGATGCTGGGGCCAACCAGCGAGGCCACACAGAGCAGCAAAATGATCACCGGGAAGCTGAGCACGACATCCACCAAGCGCATGATGACATGATCCAGCCAGCCGCGATAATAACCCGCCAGCGCGCCCAATACGATGCCAATTGAGCTTGAGAAAAAGACGGCCACCAAGCCGACGGCCAGCGAAATACGCCCACCCACCAACGTGCGCGCAAAGATATCGCGCCCGATGCGATCAGTGCCAAACCAGTGGGTGGCTGAAGGTGGTTTATTCATCGCCTTCAAATTTTGCCCCAACGCATCCGTCTGCGAACCAAGCAGGGACGCCACCACGAGGATGATAATGATCAACAGGCCAGCCATCGCCAATCGGTGGCGGCGAAAACGGCGTAACGTCTGGCGTGCCGGCGAATCTGGCGTCCCTTTTTGGAGACGAAGTTGCGCTG
>JBBQBY010000525.1:0-4695 GCA_038318235.1 Caldilineales bacterium | reverse complement strand
CACGACGATACTAAAAACTAAATGGTCAGACCACTAGTGTAGATGGTTAAAATGCATAATATCACCGTTCATCGGTGCCGCCGGTTATGGTACAAGATAACTCTGTGCTTGGACACTATAACTGGCATAATTGATGTTTCTAAATGTCTTAAGCGCATAAATAGCCGTCTGTTGGTCGGCAAGATCACCCGTAGTGATGGTAGAACCTAGATCGATGACAAGGCCATCTGCATCATAAAAAGTAACGGCTATACTGAGTGGGCTTACTGGCGCCGCCGTATCATTGCGGATTTCACCAAATATTTCAACATTCGGGTTAGCGCGCACTTCCTGAGAAAGCACATTGATGGTCCGATAAGCCAGAAAGCCTGTATTCTCGTAAGTGAGGCTTAACGCATAATGATCGATTGAATTAGGCGCATTTTCTAAGAAGATCTCAAAAGGGTTGACCTGACCAGGCAGGGTCATATCAAAAACAGCATAGGCGCCTTCGATGGCTATCGGTTGGTCAGCAGCGTCGAAGAATGTAGCTTGAATATAGACAGCGTACACAGGATCGGTTGCTATGTTCTGGATTTCGCCAACAATCCGATAAGCAGTGGCAGCCGTCAATCCTTGACTACTCTTGATTAATACGCGCTCCGGTAAAGCTGTGGCGGTTGGTGGAACAGGAGGATTAACCGTAATCGAGACTGGCGTGTTCAGGGCTGGCGGCGTGTTGCCCGGTATGAAGTTTGTGATTAGCGGCAGATAAAGGTGAGCGCCGGGTGGAGCAGGTACGGTGTCTTGGGCAAAGCTACCGCTGACCGCAAAGGAATTAAGCAAAATGGTAATGGTTAGAACGGACAAGCAAAGACATAGCTTGCTTTTGGACAAAAAGCGATCCGGTAACATGTAGCTTCTGTTCCTTTTTTCTTATACATTATTAGACATGATAGAAATTAGGTTCTTCGCACTCTGTTGACAACGAGGAGCCGTTGGAATCGTAGCAACTAGAGCCTGGGTTGAGCAGTCCCAACCGTATTTGTATTTCGTGCGTGCGCCGTAACAAGATCGCTTTGACTTGTTTGTAAGGGGTGAACAAAGATATTTCCTTGTCGCCCGGTCTGGCGAGAATATTCCGTGCCGCATTGGTGTCCGCATCCATCACTACCCGATCAAATCCGTAAAATGTGTCACCGTTACGGGTACCCAACAGCACACCGTATCGGCTATCCATTTGCGAAGTGTAGGCAGCATTCACCTTAAAAAGCGTAGAACCTCTACGCTGTGTTACTGTTGCAATTGCTTCAGCCATCGCCCCTTTGACCCAAGCAGATAAGTGACGGCTTTGATTCTTTCCGTACTTTTTCTTGTCGGGAATCGGTGAGGTTAGATCTTCACAGACGACCACTTTCGCTTTGTCTACAACAGCGTGAGCGGCCTTATAACAAACATCCTTGACATGCGCGTTATGTTTGGCCTTGCGCTGATTGAGTTTTTTGCGCCCCAAATTAAAGGCAAGGATATGGGGTTGCTTCTCGGCAATGGCCTTTAACTTGTTGCGGTTTTTGTACTTTTTCTTGAGGGCATCTGATTCCTTACTTAATCTTTCGCCCAAACCTAAACCGTGTTTGTCACCGTCGCTATCCGTAAAAACTTCGGTGTAACCCTTGTCGATCCCGATGATTCCTTCACCGCAAGGGTTGCTTTGTTCGGCGTCAATCGTGTGATGAATTTCTACCCGACCATCTCGCAAGATCAGGCGTAAAGTGCTATCCGGTAAAAATGTGGTGTTAAGCGGGATCGCAATTCTTTGTCCACGCTCCAAGCTCATCACGGCGATCCATGCTTTACCGCCGCATTCAAACGCCGTGTAGCATCCACTGTCCAGGACGATTTGATTGCTAACACTCGTGTGACCATGCTTGAAATATTTGCGCATCATGCGCCGCAAGTAGGCATCCTCTAACCAAGCATCTGCCTTCAGCAACGTGTACAGGCGCTTTTGTTCAGCCTTGTCTTTGCTGGGGCAACGAATCGCCTTGCGCACTTTGACCTTTGCCGCTTGGCGATAGAGGGCAATATCATCCATCGTATCGCGAAGCGTTTCTTTCCAGAGTCGAGCCGGTACAGTAAACTGGCGTTGTTCTTTAACCCATTGATTGCGCAACTCGGTTGGATCAACTGTGACACCGGCAACAGATCCATACCGATCCCAAAGTTCAACCCGCAGATCGCCCAAGCGTTTTGCTATTTCAGTCAGGCGACTAAACTTGCTTTGATTTAGATTTTTGCTATAGGCGATCCGCGTGACTTTAGACATCTGTTTGCTCGATTGCTTCTTTAATCTTTTTCTTGTAATTTCGCAACCCATACAAGCGACCACTAAACGTATGGATGATTGCCATCAAGTCCTCAACCATCTCTTGTTGCGATGATAACTGCTCTTGATTAGCAACCACTATTTTGCAGCCATGCTGCGCAGCAAACAGTTCAAAGTATTCAAATCCAAAACGAACAAAACGATCTTTGTGCCCTATTATTAGCTGCTTGATCTCACCACGCTCAATCCTTTCCATAATTGACAAGAATTTCTTGCGCTTTAGGTTCATTCCACCACCTGTTTCCTCAAGCCATTCGTCAACAGCCACACCCGCTGATAGACAAAAAGTTTGCATAGCTTTGACCTGAGACTTCAAATCATCGGTTTGATTCTTAGAGGAGACTCGGCAATAGACAACAACTTTCTTCTCGACATCAGGTAATTCTACTCGCAATGCTTTACGAAGATCGGCATCGTCATAATAGCGTTGATTGCCAGCCGTTCGTTTAGCGGGCAAAACACCCGCTTCATCCCACCGGCGAATCGTTGTCGTTGTTCGTCCTACTCGTTTTGCAAACTCTTTTATCTTATACATAATGTATAATTATATACCACTATGCACAAGAAATCAAATGCTTATTTTCGCTCCTTAAACCAGACGTACGCGCTGATCTTCCCTTCGCTGGCTTTATCAATCAGCGAATGTGGCACTCATTCAATAACTTGTTTCTCATCATATCCGCCCCAGCTTGCACCTCTGTGGTGAAGTGGTCTGCGCCTGGCACGGTCTCATAAGTGATCAGTGGTGTGCCAGCGTTCACCAGCCAGTTATAGAAATAGGCACCATGCTTTGCCGTGGTCGTCGGGTCGTTTGCGCCAATCAAGAAGGCAACTTGGGTATGTGGATAGACGTAAAACCACGCGTTGAAGGCGAGACTGGCGTTTTGAAAGCGCGAAAGCTGCGCGACGTTTCCCTGCGCACAAATACCAGACCCATCATTGGCATAGCCGAACCCCCAGTCAATCGTGTTGCGTTCGCCAGCATCACCATAGAGTTCTGGGTGGGCAGGATCAAGCACACAACTCTTGTCCACACGCGCCCAGTTCGGTCCCCCTTCGAAGACCACCAATGAAAACAGATCCGCCATATGGTATTGGGTCATCATGTAAGCCAGTTCAGAGCCGCCGTTTGAGTGACCGGTGGCACAGAAGGCTTCGCCCCCATTGTTGCGCAGATTGTCGTAGACCCAGCGCGCGATGGTCGCCGGTCTACAGGCGAGTTTGGCCAGATCTTCGTTCGTTTGTCCTTGTTGGGCAATAAACCAGCCACTGTTCCACTCTACTTGCACGGTACGAAAGCCAGCAGCCCGCAGATTGTCGATGATGATCGAGTTGTTGTCTAGGGTGCGGCGGATCGTGTCTGGGCTAGCCACGGCGTTACTGTTGGCCGCACGAGCCATCTGCACTGCCCCGTCATAAGCCCAATAATAATCGCCGATCCACCCCGTAAAGAACATAATGGTGCCCTGTTCGCTAGCGCCACCGGTTGGTGCCCCCACTTTAAGGGAAACATTGATCGGCTGACTCACCTGTCCGCAATTGACCGCCAGGTTATAGCAGGCTTGACCACTACAGATATTAGGACCGGAAAGCACCGTTGCCTGCCCTAATGCACGCGCCGTCGGTGTGAGTACAGCGGTGGCGGTCGGTGACACCGGCGTGTTAGTTGGCGTAAACGTGGCCGTCGGCGGCACCGGTGTTTTGGTCGGCGTGAACGTGGCAGTCGGTGGCACCGGCGTGTTAGTTAGTGTTGCCGTGGCGGTCGGCGGCACGAGCGTATTCGTTGGCGTGAAGGTGGCAGTCGGCGGCACCGGCGTATTGGTTGGGGTAAACGTCGCGGTTGGCGGTACGGATGTATTCGTTGACGTAAACGTCGCCGTTGGTGGCGCCAGTGTGTTGGTTGCAGTCGCCGTCATGGTCAGTGGCACCGACGTGCTGGTTGACGTCGAGGTCACGGTTGGCGGTACTGGTGTGTTAGTCGGTGTCAACGTCACAGGCGGCGGGGCCGGTGTATGGGTTAGGGTGGCGGTTGGTGGCACCGGTGTGTTGGTGGGCGTTGAGGTCGCGGTTGGTGGCACAGGCGTTTTAGTTGCAGTAGCCGTGGCAGTGGGCGGTGCCGGTGTTTTGGTTGCGGTAGCCGTCATGGTCGGTGGCACTGGCGTTTTAGTGGGTGTCAACGTCGGTGTTGGTGCAGCGGCTGGATAGATGCCAGCATCCCAGGTCGGCGCATTCTGACCAGTGGCCAAGGTCATGCAGTCGGAGATGCCGGTGGCGATGTTGACATCCGAGTCGAGTGCATCATCCGCGCCCTGGTTTTGGGGACTGAAGGT
>JBBQBY010000524.1:0-4776 GCA_038318235.1 Caldilineales bacterium | reverse complement strand
CACGCATTACCACTTACGACTTACCAATTACCATTTACTTCTTCTCCTCACAACCCCATTTTAGTTGACGTGTGTCACTTCTCTGCGCACCGCCTGGGTGAGCTCTTGTTCCAACTCTTGCTCAATCCGCGTCTGCGCTTCGTAAATTTTCCGATAGAAACCATCCTGCGCCAGCAACTCGGCATGCTTGCCGCGCTGCACAATGCGCCCGTGGCTCATCACCAGAATCAAGTCGGCATCCATCACGGTTTGAATGCGATGGGCAATGATGAAGGTCGTGCGATTCTTCATCAATTCCTCTAAGGCCAGCCGGATCAGCGCCTCGGTTTCCGTATCCACCGACGAGGTTGAGTCGTCCAGGATCAAGATGCGCGGGTCCTTGAGGAGGGTGCGGGCCAGCGCCACGCGCTGTTTTTGCCCGCCCGACAGCGTGATACCTTTTTCGCCTACGAGCGTGTCATACCCCTCGGGCAATTTGGTGACGATCACATCGTGAATCGCCGCCGCCTGCGCTGCATCCTCGACCTCGGCCTGCGAAACTTCCCGTTCCACGCCGTAGGTGATGTTATCACGCACGTTGCGCGAAAAGAGGAACGGTTCCTGTTCCACGATGCCGATCTGTTGGCGCAGATAGTGCCGGTTATAATCCTTCAAGTCCACACCATCCAACCGAATCTGGCCGTCGGTGTATTCATAGAAGCGCGGCAACAAGTTGACCAGCGATGTCTTGCCCGAACCAGTCGAACCGAGCAGCGCCACTCGCTGACCTGGCTTAACGATGAAAGAGATGTTTTGCAATACCGGTTCTTCACCTTCGTTATAGGCAAAGCTTACATTGTCGAAGACCAGTTCACCGCGCAGTTTACCTTGCGGTTGGTGCGTGCCCTCCACCACTGGCTCGCGATCTTGCTTGATCACTTCGCAGACCCGGCCAAACGAGACCAGCCCTTCCGACATATGCACGATCAAGCGCCCCAGATTACGCATCGGCCAGATGATCCAGCCGACCAGACTCGCATAAGCCAGATAGGTGCCAATCGTGATCGTACCGTTGATTGCCATCAGACCACCAGCCGCGAAGCCACCGACTAATTGCGCACCACAGAGCAGATCGGTGATCGGCCAGAAGGTGGCATGCATGATCAACAGACGCATCCCACGCGTATACTTCTCTTTGTTGATCGTGTTAAACTTCTCTTCCTCATAACGCTGGCGGGCAAAGGCCTTGACTACCCGCACCCCGCTCAAGTTCTCTTGCAGCGCGGTGGAAAGTTTTGATTCTGTCTCCTGATATTTCTCGTAGCGCTTGCCCACTTGCTTAAAGAAGAAGTAGGAGACGCCGACGACAAACGGCACGATGATCACTGAGAGCAACGCCAACTGCCAGTTTAGATAGAGCAGCGCCGCAAAGTTGATCAGAAAGAGCAACAAAACGCGTCCGCTTTCAATCGCCTGGTCGGCAAAGAAACGGCGAATCGTGTCCACATCCGACGTCGAGCGTTGCAACAAATCACCCGTCTGCGTCTTGTCGTGATAGGTGAACGACAAACGCTGAATATGGTCGAACAGATAGTTGCGCAACCGAACCACAACGCCCTCGGCTGTGCGCGCCGCCAATGTGCGGCTGAGAAACGTGAAGCCACCTTGCAGCAGGGCCAACCCCAAGAAGCCAGCCAGAATGATCGGCAAACCGACGTTGGCCTTGCCCCCCAAATAGTCGTCAACAAAGTAACGCAACAATAAGAAAGTGGCCGTATTCGCCAGCGCGCCAAGACTTAGGCTGAGCGTCGCGCCGACATACGTTAATTGAAACCCCGTCATCAAGCGCCACAGCCCACGCAATTTGCTGTCTGTGAGCACCGACTTTAGATCAAAATCTGGTTGATTTTGATTCGATAATGAACTGTTTACCATGATAAAAATCCCTTTATAAAAATTATCAGTAAGCCGTGACTAGTAATCAGTGACTTGTGATGAGTGAAAAGGTCATTCGATCTCACTCGCCACTCACCCCTGGTTGCTAATTACCCCTCACTCTTGACCCAGTAACCCTTGCTCCACCATCTTCTGGCGCGCCTCTTCGAATTTCTGCAGAAATCCATCGATATCCTTCGGCTCGTTGATAAAGTGGCGGAAGGTATATTCGACCATGCCCGACATCTGACGTGGCACGGCGTAATAAAACGACATCACCGCGTCATCTGCCCGCTTGAGCATTTCTACCGCCTGCTGTTGCGTAGGCGTCAGCTGGTCGGCGGCAATGTCCGTGCGCGCCGGTGCAAATCTGGCTGACTGCACCATCTCGTTTTGCGCAATCAGCCCCTGCGCCTCGACCGAACTGACTTGCGTCAGAAAGGCCATTGCGGCTGGGATATGCTCAGCCCCTAGCGGCACGACGTAGCCAAACGGATCAACTATCTCTGCTGTCGGTAGACTGGCATCGATCACCGGAAAGCTAAAAAAACCCAACTCGGCCTGGAAGGGCACTGGCAGTTGCCCAAACCAATAAGTATCACTGAGCACCATCACGGCCTTTGCTTGATGCATCATGCCTTTATCGCCGCGCACCAGCGCCGTCAACGCATATAGATCGCCGATCGCCATCCGCGCTTCGATAAAATACCCTTGGTCAAAGAGTCTTTTCCAAGTTTCCATAACCCGCTGCACCTTGGCAATCGCAATGTTTAGTTTATACCCTACGTCCATGTTCAAGATATCGGGCGCTGGCGGTTTGCTTAGATAAAAAGTCGCCGCTGCACTGGTTTCCTCACGTTTAAACTCGATCTGCGGATATGTTTCCCGAAACTGCTTGACCAACACTTGTTCCACCTGGCTGTTTAGATCCCAAGTGGTCCAGCGCACCGTGGCTGATTGTACGACGGCTGGCTTGGCTGGTTGTTCTTCCGCACCACACTGCGTGGTTAGCAAGGCCAGCAACAAATACAAAAAGGTAAGCCGGGCCTTGCGTTTTATGAAAAACATAGCTCCTCCTTTGGAACAGACAACGCTATATTGGCCCTCTGCAGAATTTGGACGCACATCCGCTGAGGGATTCGGATGTACGTCTGGACGAACAAAAAAGGCAAAAAAAAACGTAGATAATTGGAGCTTACCCCAACACCTACGTCTTTATTTTGTACGGAAGCTAGCACGCAAAAAGTACTAGCTGGTACAAAACAAAAAGCCGCAGGCATCAGAGTGATGCGCTGCGGCTTGGAATTTCAAGCCATTACGGGGCTTACCCCGTTAGCAGACGCACCTCTCCCTATTTCGACCCATAGCAAAGCTCGGCCCAACGGGAATTCCTGTCAGGCTGATAATTGCGATACGATCGGTATAAAGTTTCATTCGGCGCGTCTCCTTTCAAAAATTTATGACACAAACTATGGCTGGCGTCACATGCTTGCCAACTGTAGCACAGACTACTTTAACTTGTCAAACAAACATGTACGTAAAATTACAATTGTTCATCTGCACCTAAATATTGAATAACTTCTATCTGCCCCAATCATCGTCGTGCCCTGGTGCATTATTTATTTCTTGGCGTGGCCTTATGGTAAACTGCTCAAAGCTGAAGATTTGTTAAGTTTCGAGCTTTGTCATTGACTGCGCATCTGTCGCGTCTTGATCGCTGGAGATCGTATGCCTGCCCCTGAAGCATTAGATTTTGGCAAGGTTTACCACATCTATAATCGCGGGAACAATCGAGAAAATATCTTCATCGAGCGGCGAAATTATCGCCTGTTCCTGGCGTTGTATGCCAAGCATGTCTTGCCGGTGGCGGATACGTACGTTTATGTGATGTTGAAGAACCATTTTCATTTTCTGGTGAAAACCAGGACGGTTGAAGAACAGGCCGCATGGTGGCGGGCTTCACGGGGTCGAGACCTGTCAGGTGAAAAAAGCGCTCACCTGACAGGTCGGTCGGCGACGATTGGTGGGCGGAGGGAAGAGCCACCATCTCTATCGGCGGGCACGAACGCCGACTTCAAGCCGCTTGACCCAAGTAAACAGTTCTCCAATTTGTTCAATGCCTATGCTCGAACGTTCAATTACACGTATGGACGGACAGGCGCGCTCTTTCAACGCCCCTTTGGTCGCATCGAAGTGACAGCCGATGCATACTTTCGGCACTTGGTGCTCTATATCCACCAAAACCCGCAAAAGCACGGGTTTGTCAAAGATTTCCAGGAATGGCCCTACTCGTCCTATCACACGTTGTTGTCGTTGAAGCAAACCCTCCTCCAACGTGATGAAGTTATTGCCTGGTTTGATAGCAAAGCGGGCTTTCAGTTTTCCCACGCCCGCGAAATGACGGATCCCGCCATTCTTCCTTTTTTCCCCGACGACTTTGCTTGAGCCACTTTCCGCCTCCACCCATCATTGCCGACCGACCAGACAGGTGGACGCTTTTCCCACCTGTCTGGTCTCGATCCCACGATCCCCGATCTCACGGGGTCGAGACCTGACAGGTTCCAGTCACGGGAAGTTCGCGAGTTTAGTGGAAGGTCGGAACCTGTCAGGTCGGTCGACAACAATGAGTGGTCTACGGTGTGCCAGCAGCCGGCTGCCAAGCGGGCCAATAATCATCGCCTGGGTTATGCGTGAGGCGGGTTGGGTTGCTGCCGTCGGCGTTCATCACGTAGATTTCCGCATCGCCGCCGTCGCGATAGGTCTCGAAGGCGATCTGCTGCCCGTCAAGCGACCAGTTGGCACCGTAGTCATTCGCCTGGTTATGGGTCAGGTTAGTCTGATCGCTACCATCGGGGTTCATCA
>JBBQBY010000523.1:0-4785 GCA_038318235.1 Caldilineales bacterium | reverse complement strand
TCGCGCCACTGTTGCAGCGTTGCAACTCAACCGCACCGTTTTAGTAAGCGCACGGCGACGTTGGGTGTTTATAGGATGGCATCCAGATGAGCGCCCATAAAGTTTTCGCTATTCCATTCGGCGCACTGTACGCCCATTTTGCACGGCTTCGTACAACTTAGCAAATTCTCCACTGCCATCATCCGCCACCGGATCCAACGTCGAACCCGCTTCGCAGATCGGCTGGGCATCGGCGGGATAGACATGATGTAATTAGGGATGGTCTCGCCCCAACCCACCACGCCATTCTCCAGCGTGATCTTGCAAAGCTGCGAAATGCGCCAGTGGGGCAACCAATATTGCATATGCTGATTGGTGTGCGCCGTAAAAGGCACATCCAGATGAAGCAACTCGATCTGAGTAATTTTCATGGTTCTTCTGGCTCCTGCTACAATGGAGGCGGCTAATCTAGCCACATCATAGCTTGATTTGCGCGACTCGTCAAAGCCTTTTTTTCATAGCCACCGAGAAAGTCTTTTATGCTAATTTCATCCACCGTCCAGGCCGCGCTAACGCTGCTCGAACAGACCACCGGCGTCGTGATTCCCGTCTATTTTCACGCCGACACCGACCCCGACTTCGGCACGGCCCTATTGAGTGACACAGTACATATGTTTGCCCGCGAACTCGCCGACCCCAGCCGGATCTGTCTAAGTGTGGACGGGCAAGGCGTTCCGCTCACAATTGCCAAGCGCGTGGTCACAGAATTTGGCGCGCGGCTTGTGCATGGCGAACGGAATCAGGGCAAACTAGCCGCGGTGCGCAACGGTATGGCGGAATTATTGCAAAAGACCGACGTCCGCTATCTGGCCGCGATCGACCAGGATGGCGATCACTTTGCGAATGAGTTGCTCAATTTTATGCGCTGTGCCGAGCATGTCGAGCAGACGATGGCGACGGACCAAGTGCTGGTGCTGGGCAATCGGCTCTCGCGCCATCGCCCGCTCGGTTTTTTGCGCGGTGAACAGGAGGAACTGGCCAATTACATGCTGCTCGACGCGCTGCATTATGCTGCCGTCGTCAATCAGCAGCCGCTGCCCTTGCAATTTGCCAACACCATCGATAATTTGCCGGATTTTCATTCCGGATATAAATTCTTTAGCCGGCGCACGGCCGAAGCGGTTTTTCTGGCTGCACCCCAACTGGCCGGCTGTGATGAAACGGCCTATTACCGGCATGCCTGCGAAGCGGTAATGACGGTGGAAGCCATGCAAAGTGGCGCGCGCTTAGCCACCGTCAATCGGCGCACGTTTGACGAACAACCGATCTCGATTTTCGCCCGACTGGACCGCAGCGTGCTCGCGGCCAATATGATCATCTGGCCCTGCAAACGGCTCGGTGTTCCTGGCCCGTTTGTGGCGCAATGGTTGTTGAATCATATGCCCAAATTATTGCTAGGCACGCTCATGCCGCAGGGACGCGACGAACTGCTCGCGATCCGCGATCATGTGCTCAAGACGTTTGACCAGCCGATCCCAGTCGAGAACTATAGTGAGATTGTGCGGCCACGATTTATTTGAAGGATGAAGCGAGATCAGTGATGGGATAGTCTCACTCATCACTGATCTCGCTTCATCCTTCATTTTACCTTTCCTCGCCCCGCCACCGGCCAGATCACATCGATTTGCTCGCCGCGATAGCCGACTAGTTCATCGTGCAAGTTGAGGCACATCTCCTGGTGGAGTGGAATAAAGGTGAGGCGCTCGCCGACTTTAAATGGATGGGTGGATGCGCTTGTATCGACATGCCCATGTTCGACCGACATGCCGTAAATTTTGATTTCGGGGTGCTCCACGCAATATCCATAGGGGGTTGGTGGGTAGCTGGCAAAGGTCTTCATACCGCCATCGATGATAATGCGGCCCGGCGCGGGTGTGCTGACCACGGTGGTGATCACACGCAACGGGCAGCGTTCATCGTTGAGATCGGCGCTGCTATGCACCCGCGTGAGCCCTTCCCAAAGATAGGAACCGGCGCGATGTTCGGTGGCGCCCAAGTCTTTAGAAAGTTGTTCCACGCCCGTACCACCCAAACTAACCGTCTGGATTGGTAGACCATCTTGTGTAAATAAGGCCACCGTCTCGTCTAGAAATGGCTTCGCCTCGGGACGGCTGGGATAGGTCATGATGCCTTGCAGATCGATGCCAGGCAGTTCCACGATCTCACGCGCCAGCGTTTGGGCGGCCTGCGGCGATTGTACCCCACAACGGCGACCGCCGGTATCCATTTCGATCCAGACGCCGACCGTGCCGCCATACTGCCTGGCTCCGGCAGAAATTCCTTGCGCTGTGGCCGCTGAATCCACCGCCACGGTAATCTTCGCACGGCGGGCCAGGCGCAAGAGGCGCTCGACCTTTTGTGCGCCCACAATGTTAAAAGGAATCAGAATATCCTCGACGCCACCGGCAACCATTGCTTCAGCTTCGCCCACTTTCTGGCTGCAAATGCCAATCGAACCAGCCTTGATCTGCATGCGGGCAATTTCGGGGATTTTGTTCGATTTGGTATGGCTACGCAAAGGGATCCCCACGTCGCGACAGAGCGCGTGCATATCGTTAATATTGCGTTGCATCTTGTCTAGATCAACAACGACGGCTGGAGTGTCGAGATCGTGGATCAGCATAATTTCTCCTCTGGTTGGACAGGAATCTTGTTGGGCATGAATCACAGTGCGGTTTGATTAGCGAGAATGCGATTATACAACCCAATTAGTTCGCGTGCAAAGGGATTTTGCCTCACCCCAAAGGGATCCCAACCGCTGTACCATCGGCGCGTACGTCGGGTGTACCTCTGGGTGCTCTCTGAAGGACAGCTAATCAGTATTACATTTTGTATGAACGGTTGTATAAGTTCGCGTATCACTTTGTGCTGTTCTCCGCTCACCATTTCTGGTTTACTAGAGGCGTCTGGAAATAAAAATTTGAAGAATCTGGTTAATCGCTGTTCATAACGGTGATGGGGGCTGGACAGGTTTAACGCCAACCCTGGTGCTCCCAGTTATGGGCAATCCACAGGTAGCCTATGATGCCGCTTAGTCCGCGCATTGCCTGTCTGACGACAATCCGAATGATAATATACCCGCCACATAGCACGATGACCTGTTGATGCGAGCAGCCCGGTTGTCTTTACCGAGCCGTAGACGTCAGGCGATTTCAATGAAATAAGGATCCAACGTTTGCCGAACAAAATCATGCGTAGGTGCGTGCTTTTAGCCGCACGTGCTGCGTATACCCCAATTGTGCGGCTAAAAGCACGCACCTACTGGATGCTTTATGCTTTGATGGCGCCTTACAGACGCAAACAGCGAGCGCGTGACTGTCTCAAATGGTCACGCCCTCGCTGTTATGTTTTTAGCTTCTCTTATAGACAAACTATATAAAATTTGACAACCGTAGGGGCGCAGCAAGCACGGGTACCCCTTGGGTGCCTACGGTATTGGTTCACTGTTTAATCAGTTTTTGTCGTCAGGCAGCCCGCAATTCGTTGATATTCTCGCGCACTTTCACAATCGCCTGTGCGATGTCATCCATTTCGGCGGGCTCGGCTAGCAGCAGGTTTTGTCCCATGTAAATGACTTCATGGCAGGCTTGCTCAGAGACAGGACAGGGCATGATGCGGCTGTATTGGGCAGCGAGCGGCGGCTGCTGGTACAGGGGTCGGGCGTAACCGGTGGAACAAGGCACACCTTCGGCCTTCAATGCCTCGACAAACTGATTGCGCGGCAGGCCATCAAAGCCAGCCGGGTCGTAACGCATCATAAAGACATGATGCGAATGGTTCTCGGCACGCTCATCCCAGCGCATGGGTTGCAGGCCATCGATCTCTTCGAGGATCGAGCGCAATTGGCGGGCGTTTTGCTGCCGCCGCGCCAATTGATCGTCGAAACGTTCCAACTGCGCCAGCAGGATTGCCGCCTGCCAGGCGCTCAGGCGCATATTGCTGCCCAATATATCGTGTTCATACCAAGCCCCGGTGAGCGAGCGTCCCTGGTTGATAAAGCTGCGCAGTTTTTCACCCAGATCATCGTGGTTGGTCAGCAAGAGCCCGCCTTCGCCCGCGGTTAGGTTTTTGCTGGCTTGCAGGCTAAACGAGCCGATGTGACCAATCGTGCCCATTGGCTGGCCGCGCCAGGTGCTGCCATGCGCATGGGCGGCATCTTCAACCACAAATAAGTTGTGTTTTTGCGCCAACGCCATAATCGCATCCATATCGGCAGGCAAACCGCCGAAGTGGACGGGAATGATCGCTTTCGTCTGCGGACTGAGCGCTTCCTCAATTTTCGTCGCGTCAAGGTTATAGGTATCCGGTTCGATGTCCACAAAGACCGGCGTCGCCCCGACCAGGCGCACCGCGTTGGCTGTCGCAATAAAGGTATAGGGCGGCACGATCACTTCATCACCGTAGCCCACACCTAGCACCCGCAACGCCGCTTCGAGTGAGAGCGAGCCATTGGCGGCAGCCAAGCAATGTTTGGCTTGATGGCGCTTGCCAAAGGCTTGTTCAAATTGATGGACAACTTCGTTAAAACCGCCCCACACCCCGGACTCCAACACTTTCAGCAGACCTTCACGTTCGCGACCATCCCACTGCGGCCAACTTGGCCAAGCTTCTGTACGGACGGGCGTGCCACCATTCATTGCAAGTTTACTCATGTTATTCTTTCTCTTGTAAGTTAAAATAGGATAAATAATTTACGATTTACGATTTTTGATTGACGAAGTTACTTTGACGGTTATGCTTCTTCTA
>JBBQBY010000522.1:0-4796 GCA_038318235.1 Caldilineales bacterium | reverse complement strand
ACTGATCGCCGCGACCCGTTCTCACATTCCTCCTAAAATGTTTGACACCGCCTGGACCGAAGGACGCCAATTGTCATTGGATGATGTGATTGCGCTGGCGATGGGGTAGGAGATTGGTGGCGTGGAAAATTAGCTATTGGCTCGCCACCACACCCTGTAGGCTGACCGAACAGATGCGCAGCCAGAGCCATGCTGGAACCGCAAGTCTTTGCCGAAGCGTTCGCCACGGGGCAACAGATGTCGCTTGAGCAAGCGTTTGCCACCATTTTGACCCCGACACCGATTACGACTACGTCTGCTG
This sequence comes from Caldilineales bacterium, assembly GCA_038318235.1. Taxonomy (GTDB): domain Bacteria; phylum Chloroflexota; class Anaerolineae; order Caldilineales; family Caldilineaceae; genus JAPLGZ01. Next base: position 4,495 of record JBBQBY010000522.1, on the reverse strand, counting down.
GGTGATGATGAGTCTCTCGACCATTTTTTTGTACCGCAAGCCGCTAGAATTTTAACTTGTCGTTGTCTGTCAATTTGACAGGCGGCTGTGGAGCGAGTAAATTTTACGCATTGACCGTCCCAGCAACTCAATCTTATGCGATGATTAGGTGCCCAATTATGAACCTCTATGAACTATTTGCGATTCCGCGACAACGCACACCGCAAAAGACCGCGCTTCAGTGGCATAGCGATGCCAATCTTGTGACAGAGATGACCTACGACCAGCTCTATACGGCTGTTGATCAGTTGGCGGCTGGCTTGCAAAAATGGGGCTTGCAGAAAGGGGATCGTGTTGCCTTTTTCTTGAGCAATTGTCCCGAATTTCTCGTTGCCTACCTGGCGGTCATTCGCCTGGGCGCGACTATGGTGCCGATCAATTTGCGCTACCGGCGGCTGGAATTGGGCCATATTCTTGCTGATTGCACGCCGCGTCTGTTGATCACAGAGCGCGCCCAACTTCTGTTTTTGGATGACTTGAGCGACGAAAAGCAAAGCTTGGAAGCCACGCTGTGTGTGGAAGATCTCGCTCAATGGCAGACGGAAGCGACTAATTTGCAGATTCCCCTAGTCGAAGCGGATGATTTGGCGCTGGTCATGTATACGTCGGGGACGACTGGGCGCAGCAAAGGCGCGATGATCACCCACAACAATGTGATCGCCACGGTAACCGGTCTGCTGGCGGCGTGGGCGTGGGAACAGAATGATCGCTTGCTGCTCTGTTTGCCACTTTTTCATACGCATGGTTTGGTGGTCGGGGCGCATTGCGCGCTGGCGGCTGGCGCCACCATTTTGTTGCGGTCAGGCTATGCGGCGACAACCACCACGTCCGAATTGCTCAGCGGTGCGGCGACGGTCTTCTTTGCGGTGCCGACGATCTATGTGCGGTTAATCGATGAACTGCGCCAATCTGCCAACCGGGATTTTACGCACATGCGGCTTTTCTGCTCGGGCAGCGCACCGTTGGCCCCCGAAACCCACACGGCGTTTTATGAATTAACCGGTCACACGATCCTCGAACGCTATGGCATGACCGAGACCGGCATGAATTTAAGCAATGCTTATGTCGGGGCGCGGGTGGCTGGTAGCGTCGGCACACCATTACCCGGCGTCTCCATGCGCATTGTCGATGGCAAGCGTCAGGATGTGGCGCGGGGTGAAGAGGGCGAGTTATTAGTCTGTGGCGGGAACGTCTTTAGCGGCTATTGGCAGGCGCCGGAGAAGACAGCCGCCAGTTTTAGCCATGATCAATGGGGTCGCCAATGGTTTCATACCGGTGATCTGGCGCGCCAGGACCCGCACACTGGCTATGTGACGCTGCTTGGGCGCCGTCATGAATTGATCATTAGTGGGGGTTTTAATATCTATCCGCGCGAAATTGAGGAATTACTGACAACCTATCCTGGGGTGGCCGAGGCCGCTGTGATCGGTGTGCCGCATGCCGAGTGGGGTGAGGTGCCATCGGCTTATTTGGTCTGCACGGTAGCCATTAATCAAGCTGAATTGATCGCCTATTGCAAGACACAATTAGCCAGCTTTAAAGTGCCGCGCCAGCTCACGATGGTTGATGCCTTACCGCGCAATGCGATGGGCAAGTTGCAAAAGCATTTGTTGAAATAACTTGGCCTGAAAATCTGACCAGGCAAAGGTTGCTTTGTGCTTACACGTGCCCATTGCTCACCGCCACAATTTCCCCGATAATCGCCACGGCAATCTCTTCTGGCCGGCGCGCCCCGATCTCCAACCCGATTGGCGTGTGCAAGCGCGCCAATTGTTCATCGGTGATGCCCACTTCTTTGAGGGCAGCCACACGCCGGGCATGGGTCTTTTTGGAGCCAAGCGCGCCGATATAACGCGCCGAACTGCGTAGGGCCACATCCAATGTCGGGTTGTCGATCTTTTCGTCGTGGGTAAGCACGACGACGAAGGTGTTTTCGTCGATGCCAATGTCGGGCAGTAGGTCGGCAGGCCAACCGACAATCAGCTGATCGGCATGAGAAAAGCGTTCTGGGGTGGCAAAGGCTGACCGCGCGTCGAGCACAATTGTCTGAAAACCGAGGGCTTTGCCAAAGGTGACCAGTGGGATCGCAATGTGTACGGCGCCGATGATCAACAATTTGGGCGGCGGCGCCTGAATCTCGATAAAAATGTCGATTGGTTCAGCGGTCGGGTTGATCGTCAACCGTTCTGACCGTTGGGCGTTGAGTAGCTCGGCGACCCGCGTCTGCACTCCTTGATCGAGTATGGGTGACCCTAGACTGCCCATCATCGCGCCATTAGGCCAGAATAACATTTTGTTGCCGACATCTGGTCCGGCCAGGATTGTCGCCAGCGCCACCAGTTTGCCCTGTTTTACGGCGGTTGAAAAGGCGGTAAAGATGTCTGACATGCCAATCCCCTCCATTTTTACTTCGCTTTGATGAATATGGGAGCCAGGTTAAGAAATCCTATCCGTCAACATTGTACCACAGCCTGGACCACCTATTTCAACGTATTTTATATTGTCTGATCAGCTAGAAAAGTGGGCTTTTTAACAAGTTGACAAAGCTAAATAAGTCGCCTACACTACATTCATGGCTAATCTGTTCGTTCAGATTAGCTGGGCAGTTGTCGTTTCCTCAATGATTGAGACCCACTATATTTTCGTTTGGCCGCGTTTTTTCCCTCGGCGGTAGTTCAGCAAGCAGTCTATTTATCCACTGTTCAGTTGGCAAGGAGAAATCTTATGCAAGAAGTATCAAAAAAGCTTCACTCACGACGGAGTATCTTGCGCATGCTTGGCGCCGGGAGCGCTACTATGGCGCTCGCCGCCTGCACGCCACCACCGGCGCCTTCGGCTGGACAAGCGGCCGGCGGTGGCGCGGCGCAGACCGGCCAGACTTTCTTGAATTATTGGACGGGTTGGAGTGGTTTTGAATTTGATGAACTACAAAAATTGGTCGACAAGTTTAACGGCGAGCAAAAAGACAAAATTTTCATCAACATGAGCACGGTCTTTGGCCAGTATGAGAAGGTGCTCACCGCGATCGCCGGCGGCAACCCGCCCGATGTAGTCTCGGCGGTCTGGCTACACCAATTGGTCTCGATGGCGGCCCGCGATGGTTTGAAACCGCTCACGGACTATGCCAGCCGCGATGGGATTGACGGCACCGGGTATTTTCCCCAATTCTGGGACGCTTGGCACTGGAACAATCAGTTGTGGGGTATGATGGTCACCTCCAATTCTAACGTGATCGCTTATCGCGCCGATCTGTATAAAGAGGTGGGCTTAGATCCCGACAGCCCGCCTAAAAACATCACTGAACTGGATGCCGCCGCCGAGAAGTTAGAAAAAATTGGCAGCGACGGCACCATCGATCGGATTGGCCTGTTGCCTGCCGGGTTAAGTTGGTGGGGACGCGTCTTTGGCGGCAATTTCTATGATGACAAGAATCAGAAAATCACCGCCAATGATCCGAAGCTGATTGCGGCGCTTGAGTGGATGGCTAGCTATCGCAAACGCCTGGGCCCGGATAAGGTCGCGGCTTTTACCAGTGGCTATGGCGATTATATGAGCACACAGAATTCGTTCTTTGTCGGCAAAGAATCGATGAGCCAGGTGGGTGAATGGTTTATTGAATTCCAGCATCGCTTTGCCCCCGACCTTGATATGCGTTTTATGCCGGGTCCTGCGCCCGAAGGTGGGCGCGAGAACTGCACCGCCTTTGGTGGCAGCGTCTTCACGATTCCGAATGGCGTAAAAAATCCCGATGGCTCTTGGGAGTTCGTCAAGTGGCTCAGCCAAGATGAGAACATGGGGGATTTTTGCTTCAATATTCATAATGTACCCCCCAAAACGAAGCCGGCCACGGCTGACCGTTTTGTCAGTGACAAGCGCTTCCAATTGGCGATTGATCTGTTAAGCGGGAAGAATGCGATTGGCCCCGACAAAATCCCGGTCAACGATACCCTCAATACTAAAATTGCCGAAGCTGAAACCGCGGTCTTCCAAGGGCAATCCACCGCGCAAGAAGTCCTTGATCGCGTCACGCAGGAAGTCCAGCAAGAACTGGATAAGGCGCTGGAGCGGATGAAGAAGTAAGTGATAAGTGTAAGGAGTAAATGGTAAGAAGTAAGTAGTAAATTGTACCTGGGGGGAACGAGTATTCCCCACTTACCACTTACCATTTACTGACCTTTGACAGTGAGGAAAAGACCAAACATGACAACGCTCACAAAACGACGTGATCCCTTTCGCTGGCGTTCATTGGCGATTGGTCTGGCTTTTATTTCACCTGCCGTGGTTGGCATGCTCCTCTTTGCGATCTGGCCGATCATCCAGTCGCTCTATTACAGCTTCACCGATTTTAACGTGTTACAGTCTCCGTATTTTGTGGGTTGGGAAAATTATCGCGAGCTGTTAGATGACCGTGTGTACGGCATCGCCCTGCGCAACACGTTTTACATGGTTTTGCTTG
>JBBQBY010000521.1:0-4798 GCA_038318235.1 Caldilineales bacterium | reverse complement strand
CCCAAGCCTCTTCTGCTTCCCCTGAACAGTTGATGCTTGTCGCTTAGTCCCTTTAACTCATTTGAATCACACCCAAATGAATTTATGTTCGCTGGATAATATTATCCATGGAACTATCGCGCGGCTTTACCACCACTTTTCTCTATTTAGAGGCAAATCCTACTCAGCTCTCTTCGGAATAAATAGCGTAGGAGAACTGTTCTGCGCGTAAGATTGTGCGAGGAAGCCTCATTTTTGCCGATTTTTTAGACTTGGCAAGATTAAATTTTGCTTAACCTGTCACGAATGAAGTAAACTGATTCTATCAGCATTAAAGCTTAATTAGCCCCAAGGAGCACCTGCTTATGTCCCCGCAAGCCGTTGCCAGTCCAGAAGAACTCGAACAATTTGCGCGCGAGCTGAAACAGTTCACCACACAACTGCGCGATAGTACCGCCCGTTTACAAGGCCAATTTAGTAACCTCGGCGACACCTGGCGCGACCAGGAACAGCAAAAGTTCGCCCAAGAATTTCAACAGACCATGCGTGTGTTGCAACAATTCACGCGCTCCGCCGACCAACAGATTCCTTTCCTCCAACGTAAAGCCCAACGCCTGCGCGAGTATTTGAGCCAACGCTAGGAGGCTTGGATGAGCACAGGAGCGAACATAAAGTCCATTCAGGCGCTGGCTGACCTGAAGACGATGTTGGCGCGTTATGGCAGCGATGTTCAGGAAACCTTGCAACGTATGACGCGCACCATTGAACAGACGCGCCATACACTGACCGAGCGCCAGAATCACTGGCGCGGGCAGATGCGGCGTTGCGAAGAGCAACTTAGCCAAGCCCGCGCAGCATTTACACGCTGCCAGAATTCTGCCTATACCGACCGCGACGGCCACCGCCATGTGCCTGATTGTCGCCGTTTCGAGCAAGCCGTATCCGATGCCCGCCGTCAACTGGATGCTGCTAGCCAAGCGTTGCGGGACGTTGAGCAGGCGATAAAACAGATCGAAGCGGCTGTCCATAGTTATGAACAGCCGGCTCGCCGGCTTTCCAATTTTGTCAATAGTGACCTCAAGGCGGGCCAGGCGCTTTTGGAACGGAAAATCGATACGCTACAAGCCTATGTCGCTGGTGGATTGATTGGTGGCGTCGTGGGTCTGGTTGCTAATGTTTTATCTAATGCCGATGTAACCTCTCCTCTGTCTGGAACGACCTTCGCAGGCACTTGGCAAGAGTTAGGCATTGTGGATGTGTCGATAGATCAAATCGATCTGAGCAATTCTTATGTGCATGGGCCGGACGATTTCAAGAAAGTCACGATTGACATTATGAGCAGTGGATTACAAAAGCTGGAATCCATTGTTCGCTCGGGCGTAGAAAAAGGCTATGATGGCGATTATTTTTCTGACTTGGATACACAACAAGGGCTAGACTATCAGAATGGCTATCGCTGTGTCTACGATGCATTTTATGGTGATGAGCCAATCCGTTTAGAGAAAATGAACGGTCGTTATCAAGTGGTGAATGGGTATCACCGTCTCTTTGTCGCGCAACAATTAGGGCTAGCAACCCTACCCGCGAGTGTGGTTGCGCAACAGGAAACAGCTGACGACAGAGGAGTCGCAGAATGACACAACCGGATATGGCAAATGACTTCAATGCCCTCTGGCAACGGCTGGCCGTGATGTGGGCCGACAGCGAACGGGTCTGGAACGACGCTGTGCGTCAAGATTTTGATAAACGGTACATGACGCCGCTGCAAGCAGAAACGATGGCCACCATGAAAGAGATGGTAAAGCTGATGGAAGTGATTGCCCAGGCGCAGCGGAATGTGAAGTGAAAACCGTGGTATAATCCATTAAGATTGCCAGCACCGTTGCCTGCTTGTGAGCATTTGATTCTGGGAGGCTACAATGAATCAACAAAACCCTCTGTCACCATCAATTGAAAGACAGATTCACCTTTCCCCAGCGCATGCCGACCGGCTGATGCGCTTGGCACAGTTGCGTGCATTGAGTGAAGACCAAATTATTGCCGATGCCCTTGAAATCCTCTTCAATCTGACCAATTTACCAGACGATAAAACGGAACGCACAGGTTGGTCATTCCTTTCCGAAGCCGCGTTAGAGCGTGTTTGGGCCAATGAGGAAGATGCCGTCTATGACAATTGGAGAGAACTGTATGGCATACCAGCGCGGTGATGTCTTGTTGGTTCCCTTTCCCTTTAGTGATCTGAGTACAACCAAAGTGAGGCCCGCCATCGTGATCAGTAGCGCCCTTTATCATACCACGCAACCCGACCTGATCCTGGCGGCCATTACGACCAAACTCGCCAGCGCCAGCAGCGTAGTGGATTATCCTTTGCAAGATTGGGTGTCGGCTGGGCTACGCCATCCTTCCGCTTTGAAGCCCGTGTTGTTTACGCTTGATCCTGGGCGGGTTGTGCATAAAATCGGTGTGCTCTCAGCGGACGATTTAGCGGCGGTTGATCAACGGTTGCGTCTGGCCTTGCAATTGTGATTCAATTCGGGCATCTTCATGGTCTGCAAACATGCACCGTATAAACAAGTCGCCGATGCCCTGTTTGTCTACTGGAAGGCAAGTAAAATAGGTAAAAAAACTGTATGAGCGCCATTAGTGATACCGGCCCGTTGATTTCGATCTTTCAGTCGGATAGCCTGGACGTTGTCATCGGAGTGGTTGGCCAAATTTATATTACGCCGACCTGTGTTAGGGAATTGCAGAAACATGGTTACCGTGAAGCGCTGGCCAGCGCTGGTTTGTCTATCGTTGTACGTAACTTGACCGAGGCGGAAGGTCGGCAAGCTTTTACGTTTGCGCAACAAATTGCCTCCAATCCGCTATTCAAGGATCCAGACTCACGAAATCATCTCGGTGAGGCAGAGGCTATGGTGCTGGCATTACGTCCCGAATTTTCGGGAGATTTGCTGCTCATCGATGAACGAGCCGCCTACACAGTCTCCAGAAACGCAGGACTCAACGTGACCGGGTTTGCGGGGCTCTTACTGATGGCCGTCACCACAGGCTCATTGACGTCCGCTCAGGTTCGCCAGCACTTAGACACTTGTCGCAACCAGGGCACCCATTATGGCGAACGATTGATTGAAGACATCTACCAGATTGCTCAAACCATGGAAAAGGAGCGCTAACTATGCTAGCGGAAGTAAAAAGTATACACGAACCGGAAGCCGAGCTATTGACATTGGACGAGGTGCTTGAAGGAGCAGAAGCCGTCCGTAGGTATCTGGAGCGAAAACGCAAAATTCAATCCGAACAATCTATCAGCTTGCGTGTGCCGCTGTGGGTTGTCATCGAAGCGCTTGACCAGATGGAAGAACCTGCACTCCGCCAAGTGGTACAACATGTGGAAAAACGCTTGGCCTCCATCACATCACCAGCCTATGCTGAGGCACAATAACGACAAATAACGATCAGTAGATTTCGAGCGCAGATTGGACTAATAGGCGCGAGGTCAGCCGCTTAATCTGCTCGCCCAATTTGCGATATAAACTGGATCATCCGTTCAATCCATTCCCGAAATTCGTTGACAGCAAGCCGTTCCCACCCGGAGGCGCCCCATGTCTGAACCGACACTTATTCAGCGCAAGCTGTCACGCTGGCACTAGTGAGCAGAACACCAAGTCGATCTATCTTTTAGATAAGATTGACATTGCCTTGTAATCAGTTTTATACTTGAAATATGGCTGCTAAAGATTCGATTCACGATGCTGTCAAACAGGCCTTAATCAAAGATGGTTGGATAGTCACGCATGATCCCTATACGATTGCGTACCAGGGTGAATATGCCTATGCAGATTTGGCGGCCGAACGTCCGTTTGCCGCCGAACGCGCTGGTGAAAAAATCATCGTCGAAGTGAAAAGCTTTACCGGTCCCTCAACCATCCATGATTTTAAGGCGGCTTTAGGGCAATATATGTTTTATCTGCCCTTGTTGACTGAAGTCGCCCCTGGTTATAAGCTCTATATAGCCGTTAGTGATCTGGCCTATGCCACCGATCTGCAACGCAAAATGGTTCAGTTCGTTATTCAGCATGATCAGATTCCTTTGATCGTCGTCGATGTAGAGTTGGAGGAAATTGTGCAATGGATAAACTAACCCAATCGCGCACGCTGCTGATGGATTTGTTAAACCGTCACGCCAATTTGATTAACCGCTCGTCCGAAAGCGACCTGGAAACCTATACCATTTTTGATGAAACCCATGATCAGTATCTGTTGTTTCGGGTTGGCTGGCTTGGCAAAGAGCGCATTCATACACCGGTGCTGTACGTCCGCCTTCACGACAGTAAATTTTGGATTGAAGAGGATTACACCGAAGATGGGCTTGCCACCGAATTATTAGCGGCTGGCGTGCCGCATCAAGACATTGTCCTGGCGTTTCGTCACCCTACCTTGCGACCCTATTCCGAGTTTGCCGTTGCTTGACCGCATCGGCCTGATGGCTCAGATTGAATCCGTTCAATCCATGCCCGGGGCGCCCTTTGGGCCCCGTTGACAGCAGCCCGTTTGCACCCGGAGGCTCCGATGTCCGCACCTGAACTTGTGAAATTCGCATTCTATCATGCGCACTGGACGGCACTAGAGAGTGCCTACTCCACCGTGGCCGCAGCGCTTTGACAATGTTGTTCATTCATCATCTGTCAATCGTGGAGTGCGCATTCTATCATGCGCACTGGACAACGGAAAACCCTAACACGAAATAATCCCTTGATGCGGAGTCTGTCCCAATGCCCGAACCCGAACTGATCAAACAGCGTGACCTTGTGCGGCG
>JBBQBY010000520.1:0-4799 GCA_038318235.1 Caldilineales bacterium | reverse complement strand
CATCATGCCGATAAAGGCGACAAATTCGGAGATGAAGGCAAGATAGGCGACAAAGAGCGAGAAATCACCGACGGTAAAGGTGCCGGCCTGCAAGGCGCGCGCGGCCAATAATAAGATCACGCCGGTGCCGACATTACCGGCATTGCGAAAAATTGAGCCAAGCAATTCGTTGAAGAGTCGATCCTTCAATGCCGCCTTGCGCCGTTCGTCGTTGAGCGTGTTGAAACGGTCGATCAGGCGATCCTCGGCGTTGGCGACTTTGACGGCCTGCACCGCGCCAAAACTTTCGGCAATAAACCCCGTGACCTTGCCCGCGGTTTCACGCGTGATTTTGCGATATTTCACCACGCGTGACGTGCTCGCATTCGCCGCCACCACGATGATCACCAGTGGTAGAAAAGCCAACAACGTGATCGTCGTGTTGATGCGCAACATGACGATCACGGCGACCGTGGTAAAGATCGCGTTACCCCAGAGGTCATTCAGCCACAGGCCAAAGAGCGGCACCTCGCCCACGTCGCCGCGAAAACGGTTGACGGCGACGCCGGGTGCTTCGGGCATCGAGCGGGCGCCCGGTTGCTCTAAAATACGTTCGAGCATGTTTTTGTGGAGCAGCGCATACGTGTGATATTCAAAGGGCGTATTCGTGCGTATTAGCCCCTGTCTGCCACCAATCTGCACCAGTGCATTGCCCACTAAAAGCGCAATCAGCGTCCACAGATCAAAGCGCGCCGGTGTGCTCCCCGACAACAAATTGAAAACCTCGCGCGTCACGAGCCCAGGGATCAGCCAGCATAACATGCTAACGGTGAGGGCAAGGTTATTGAACAGGTAATACCATTTGCTAAAGCGAATCGCACCCAAGACAAATTTCCAGGTGGGTACGTCAATGCGCGGCGCTTCTTGTTCGGGTAGAGTCGTCATGGTTTTCTCCCTTTTCGGTTTGATGGTGATAACTACTGGCCTCACCCCCGGCCCCCACTCCTGAATCAAAGGGCTGAGTTCAGGAGAGGGGGCCGGGGGTGAGGCTCCCCGCTACGCCAACACTTCTTCCAATCCCGTTCGTAGCAGGCTGGCAAAGCGCGAGTCAGGATCACCAGCCAACGTGCGATACGTGCCCGCTTCGATAATTTTGCCACTCTCCATGATCATGATCTGGTCGGCCCGCTCGACGGTGCTCAACCGGTGGGCGACGATAATGCCGGTGCGGTTTTTTAACAATTTATCCACGGCGCGCTCGATCAATTGCTCGGTGGCCGGGTCGAGGCGTGACGAGGCTTCGTCCAGAATCACAAGGCCAGGATTTTTCAGAAAGACACGTGTAAAGGCTAATAGTTGTGCTTCACCCGCCGAGAGGCTTGCACCGTTGGTCTGCAATTCGGTGTCCAACCCGGCGGGCAGGGCATTAAACCAGTCGGCTAGCTCTAATTCTTCAATCACGCCTAGGATCTGTTCATCTGTGATCGTGCGGTCGAAAAAGGTCAAGTTGTCGCGTACGCTGGCGCGAAAGAGTTGCACATCCTGCGTCACCATGCCAACATGGTTGCGCAATTCGGCCAGGGCAACATCACGAATGTCGCAGCCAATTGGGTCAACTTTGCCATTGCCGGGATGGGGCGCGCCACCCAGGTGAATGCTGCCGGTGGTTGCGTCGTACAGCCGAAACAACAGCCGTGTCATCGTCGTCTTGCCGCTGCCCGTGCGCCCCAACAATCCTAACACTTTGCCGGGCGCGAGTTGAAAGGAGATCTCTTTGAGCACCGGCTCTTGTTCGGCATACCCAAAGATCACCTGCTCAAATGTCACCGAAAGCGGGCCGTCTGGCAAGCTGTGACGGACATGTTCCTGGATTTTGCTCTGCTCGGCAAACAGCGCATCCACACGCACGATGCCCGCGGCGGCCTTTTGTAAGTTCTGAATTTCATTGGTGATCTCGCGCAAAGGGCGGAAGATCGTGTCGGTATAATTCACCACCAAATAGACCGAACCGAGGGTCAATACACCTTGGCGAAAAAGGAAATAACCAGCGACCAACGCCACGCTTTGGCCTAACATATAGAGCGCGATCCAGATGCCGACCACGATAAAACCGATCGAGCGACCTTTGATCTCTTTTTCCAGGCGCAAGCGGTTGAGCTTAAACAAATTGCGCATGACAAACGCCACGCCGCCACTCGACCGAATATCCTCGGTGCCAGCCAGTTGCTCTTCCAGAAAACCAAACAACTCGGCGCTGGCCTCTCGTGAAGCTTTCCAATACGGGATGGCAATTTGGCGCAGATAGGTCAAACTGCCCAGCGCAATCAGCGCATAGACGCCCAGCGCTAGACTGATCCGCCAATCTTCGCGCAGTAATACCAGCAGCACGCCAACGAGCAGCAGCAAGTTACCCAGCACGCGCACGACAAACTGCGCAAAGAAGATCGCAATATCGGCCACGTCACCATCAATCCGTTCGATCATTTCGCCGGGGGTGTGATTGTTGTGGAAGGCCATATCCAGGTGCAGACAATGGCGCGCCAAGTCTGCGCGCATCTGGTTGGTGGCGCGCCAGCCCACATCTTCACCCACATAGGTGGACGCCACGCCCACGCCTTGCAATAAAAGCGCCGTGCCCAGAAAGGTAAGGGCGGTCAGAAACAATGTTTGGTTGACACTGGGGTTGCCACGGCTGCCAATTGCCGTGTCGATAAAAAAGCGGATGATCTGTGGGTTCAGCAGTTGCAAACTGATCGTTGCCAAGATCAGCAAGGCCAGCAACAGTACTTTGAACCAGAGCGGCTTCAGATATTTCGTCAGCAGATCCCAGTAACGCTGCAGGGGTAAATCCATGAATTCCTCCATTGATTGGTGGACAAAAGGGTTATCGTTGATCGAGTTTATCGTCACAAAAACTGGTCACGGGCGTCAAAACAACCCGTGACCAGTTAAGCCGTGTACTCACCAGGGTGACCTTGCCGCCGGGGTTGCGGTGCAAAGGTCGGTCCATTAATATACCAATTAGCCAGCGACAAAACGGCCACGGGTCTGTATGCCCGTGGCCGTCAATTGCATCAAAAAGGAGAAATTTACCGTCATCAGATCCAGGGCTGCTGCGCAAAAGATGGCTGGTTGGGTTTCCACATCAATGGTCGTCGCAACATGCTGAGCGCCTCCTGAATTTTAGCCGGAAGGAATAATATATCATGATTGGGGGGAGGTGTCAATCCCTTGAAGCTTAAAGAATTGGGCTGCCTTGTTTGAAACCATACAGCTAAATTTGATGATTGACTAGACAAGTAAAGCTACCTATAATCCCTTACTTTCCCTAGCAGTAGTTCTGCACTTTGAACCTTTGCCGCCCATATGGTTGGTCCCTGTATGTTGATCTGTTGCAGCCAGCGTTGCAACAACTCTACTCCTGCCGAGCGAACCGCTAGTGTAGGATGCTGGCGACAGCTTTGGGCGATGGCCCCGACCAATAACCATATGGCATGCAGCGCTGTGGGCGGATGAAAGATAGGGCCGGTCAGGGAATGATGATTGGCGTTTGCTCAATCAATCCGGCGAGGTTAAAATAACCACCTACGAAGGAAGATAAAGAGAGTCTTTGCCTGCGCCCGGAAAAGGCTCGTGGGCTCTGCTACAGACCATTCTATTCTGATAGAAGGAGAGGCACAGATGAACAGAAATCCAACACCCGAACACCGCGCCGTCATTATCATCGGTGCCGGTATTTCCGGTCTCGGTGCGGCCTGTCACTTGCAGCGCGAGTGCCCCGCTAAGGATTATGTGATCCTTGAGGCCCGGGATGCGATCGGTGGCACCTGGGATCTCTTCCGTTATCCCGGTATTCGGTCTGATAGCGATTTGTACACCTATGAGTATGACTTCAAACCGTGGTACGGCCAGCCCATCGCGACCGCCGCCGAAATTCTGCGGTATTTACAGGAAGTGGTCGATGAGAACAAGCTTGAAGCGCATATTCGCTTCGGCCATCGCGTCAGTAGCGCGGTCTGGTCGACGGCAGACGCCCTATGGACGGTCGAAGCCAAAAACAGAGACGGAGAGCTCCATTGCTTCACTGGCAGTTTTCTCTTCATGTGTCAGGGTTACTACAATCACCAGGCCGGTTATCGCCCCCCATTTCCGGGCGAGGAGAATTTTAAGGGGCCCATCATCCATCCACAACAATGGCCCGCAGATCTCGACTATACCGGTAAACAGATGGTGGTGATTGGTTCCGGTGCGACAGCCGCGACGATCGTCCCTGCGGTTGCGGAACGCGTGGCCCATGTGACGCAATTGCAGCGTTCGCCCAGTTACTATCAGCTGCTTGACAATCTCGTAGAAGATGACACGATCAAGGAGTTGCGCGCGCTCGACGTGCCACAGGCCCGGATCCACGATATTAAGCGCCGCAAATCGCTGGAAAATAGTCGTATATTTGCCGAACGCTCCGCCAATGAGCCGGACATAGTCAGGCAAGAGCTACTTGACATGGCGGCGGCGATCTTGCCAGAAGATTACGACATTGGCACCCACTTCACCCCTCGCTACGACCCGTGGAAAGAGCGGGTGTGTTTGCTGCCGGACGGTGACCTGCTCAAGGCCGTCGCTTCGGCCAAAGCATCAATCGTAACCGACCACATAGAATGTTTCGTTGAAGACGGCATCTTGCTGAAATCGGGGCAGACGCTGAAGGCTGATATCATTGTCTGCGCCACCGGTGTCGAACTCTGTGGTCTGGGCAATATAAAATTCACGATTGATAGCAGCCCAGTTAGCCTCCCCGATACTTGGACTTACAAAGGCATTAT
>JBBQBY010000519.1:0-4811 GCA_038318235.1 Caldilineales bacterium | reverse complement strand
CCAGTTTCCTGGCTCGAATCGCTACTATTTGCTAGCAAAATTTAGGTTCTACAGGAGTAGAACAACTCCGAACTCAGGTTATTATGATTCGTTCTATTCCCAGATTCGGCCCGACACAGTCGGCGTTATATCTTCTCGCCGCCAACACGTACCATCTCCATTTGTAATTGCTGGCCGTGAAAATTGGCAATGACCTCTAATTCCAATTCCAACAGCTTCAGGTATTGGCGAAATCGTCCCTTCATCTGTGGCGTAATGGCTTGCACGGCGAGTGATGCCAGGAGAACTTTGTCATCCACAACGAGAAGATATACTTTACGCGTTTCGATGGGGGTGTCACGATAAAAAATAGTGATCTCCTTTTGAACGCGAAAGGTAAGCGTCCGCAGACGTAACTCAACTTGCGTTGCCCGCCGATAATGCATATGTATGAAACCAGTTCCAAGGACATTATGCACTTCATAGAGCACAGCGCGCAGTTCGTGGGTGAGTTCTGGATACAACAATTGCTCGGCAGGTGCAAGCATCTTCTGATTTTCTTGGTGAACCACCTGCTGACTGACAAAATTGGGGATGCGCCGATATTCCAGGTTGCCACCGCCGAAATTGACGAGAATACCAAGCGGCAACTCGGTCACTTTGAGATACGTGATAACCTGGCTTACATCGATTGGGAGAAGTTTACTGGTAGCCTTTAACTCAAGCAACACCTTTCCATCAACCAACATATCGACAAAGAAACGTCCGATCCGTTGTCCTTTGTAACGCAATTCATATTCCACTTGTCGTTCAGCTTGATGACCGCATGCTTGTAGAGCAATCATCAGCGTGCGCTCCCAGCCTTCTTCAGAGAGAGCAAGATAACGAAGTTTGTTATAAACGTCATAAAATGTGCCTTGAATCGAGTAGCTGAGTTCAGGGTAGATCAGCTTGGTCATGCAGGTTCCTGTTTGTATGGGTGAGAGATGAAAAATACGACAACGAATCTGGGGATGAAACGAATCATTTGGTGTGTCAAGGCTGATCCTTCTGCATACGTAAGGGATTCACCAGGATAAAGATTCGATACATCCTCAGATTCGTTGTCATATTTTACACGACAACACAACTCACGATCAAGGAAAACAACCAAACAAAAAATCATATTACTCTATCGCGGGTTACTACCAGGTGCGAAGGTATACCTACACCGTCCATAATATCGCGATAAAGTTGCTGGGTGATAGCGCTTGGCTCGACCGCCAATTCCCGCTGCAAGATAGTAACACAGGCTTGATAAACGCGCTGCGCGCTGGCTTGGTTGCCATGCAGCGCATGTAGTTCCATCAAATGGCGATAGGTTATCTCGTGTAAAGCATCATAACGGAGTAGCTGTTGGGCATATTGGATCGCGCGTGCATAATCACCCTGCACCTTCAGCCTTGCGATCAATCGTTCCAAGGCTGTGATAAAGGCGTCGCTCAGCCGTTGTCGCTCGCATAACACCCAATCTTCGTATAGATTGGGCAGCAAGTCGCCTGTATAAACAGCAATAGCCTGTTGCAATGCCAGCAAGGCATCATGCCCATTGCTCCGATAGTCGACCAGTAGGGCTTGTTGGATAGCCTGCTCAAAGTCAGCCACATCCAGCGTGAAGGGGGCATCGGTGCGCCATTGCAGGCAGTTATGCTGATCCTGCAAAAAGTCGCCCATGCCTGGAAAAGCCTGGCGTAGTCTGGTCAGTTCGGTGCGCAAATTGCTGTGGGCCTGGCGTTCGGTCGTATCGGGCCACAAGCGAAAAGCAATTTCCTGGCGCGTATGCCACTGAGCAGGCGCTAAGAGCAAGTATGCCAGCAACATTTGGCCGCGCTTTGTGATCGTGAGGTTCGGTTGATTGGCGTAGTTCATTTGAAACTGACCAAACAACCGAACGTGCAGCGTTGACATCTTCAGTCTCGCTTTATTGGTTGATATGTACAACAAACGTGACAGACACTTAGCCGCTGAGGGATTCGGCCGAGTGCGCTGATGAGGGTTGCTGCTTTTCTGCCGCAAGTTCTGCCACCCTGGCCTGCAAAAACAGGGTCAAAGCGTTCCAGTCTTGGAAGTAGCGCCATGCGCCACTGGCTGGATGTTGCACCTTGCCCCGCCACGCAATTTGTGGCTGACCCTGTGTATCGAGCCAGATGCGCACAGTGAACAGATGCGATTTCGGTTGTTCGGTCGTTTCATCTGGCATGTCACACCGTTGGCTTTATGTTCTGGTTCATGCGGAAAAGATTCTGCGGGTCGTACTTATTTTTGAGTTCAACCAACCGTTGGTGATTGGCGCCAAAGGCGGCAGCCGCCGCTTCTGGGTCGCTGGCAAAGTTGGTGTAAAGCCCACCGGCGGAGTAGGGTTGCAAGGCTTTGATGTACTCTCTTGCCCAGCCGATATTGCGTTCGCTGTCCGCCGGGTCGTCCCAGACCAGATCAATGCTGTAGAGCATCGGCACATCGCGGCCACGAAAGGCAGTTTCGCTGACCGGCACCCGGCTCATCGCACCGCCGTAGAGCCAAAGAACAAGGAGCGAAAGGGGCGCTGGGTTCGTGTGCGCGCGGCTGATTAGGGCGTCCAATACTTCGTCATCCAGACGTTTTAGATCAGTGGATTTATTGTAGTAGAGATGCGCGCCTTTAGGGAAGAAGGGATCAAAGGACTTCTGCACCATGCGATAGGGCATCTGTGCGCTCAGATCGAGCACGGGGGTTGCCAGTTGGCGCAGCGGTTGTAGCATGCGCTCGCCTTCATCGGCCGCGCCGGCATAAACGGCCCCGACACCCACTACCGGCATACCCCACATACTGCTCGGAATTGGGTCAATGCTGGGGACGCTCCAGAAAAAGGCAACGGAGGTGATCTCGTCCGGCGCATCCTGCATAAAGTTACGCCAGGCGGACAAGACCTGCTTGGCGTCGGCAAAGGAATACATCGTGGTAGCGGACATGACAAGCGGACCAACCGGATACAACTTGTATTCAAATGAAGTGACAATGCCAAAGTTGCCACCGCCGCCCCGGATGCCCCAGAAGAGATCGCGGTTCTCTTCGGCACTGAGATGAAGAAACTCTCCATCGGCCGTCACAATGTCGGCCCCGATCAGGTTGTCACAGGCGAGGCCATATTTGCGCCGCAGCCAGCCCATACCACCACCGAGGGTGAGACCGGCAATCCCTGTATCGGAGACCGCGCCCATCGGGGTTGCCAGGCCAAATGCTTGCGTTTCCCGATCCAGTTCAGCCAGGATAACCCCTGCCTGTGCCCGTACCGTGCGGCCTTTGGGGTCAACATGGATGCCCTTCATCAGCGACAAGTCGATCATCAGCGCATCATCCTGCACGGCAAAGCCAGCGACATGATGGCCGCCGCCGCGCACCGTAAAGCGCAGTTGATTATTGCGCGCAAAGTTGACAGCGTCGATCACATCGGCCACACCGCGGCAACGGGCGATCAGCGCGGGTTTGCGGTCATACATTTTGTTCCAGATCGCGCGCACCGCGTCATAGGTTGGGTCGTCAGGGAAAAGGATAGGTCCGGTAAAGCTTTGGCGGAAAGCCGCCACGGCTTCATCGGCAAGCGTGATGCGTGTACCGTCGATAGTCATGATTTGGAGGGACATTGGATACTCCTTTTTTGATTACAGCAGATGGTTGATGAAAGCTGCTAGATATGGTGACAGTATAGCAAACGCAGCGTTCCGCTATCGTTCCGCGGTCTATGCGTTTTGAGGAAAATCGTTGCAAAATCGTTCCGTGGGTGGCAACAACGACAACAACAGATGAGTTTGCACAATTAGTTAGCTTTATGCTAACATAGACCTATGTATACGGTTGTCTTTACCAAGCAAGCGGTTCGAGCGTTGCGCAGGATGCCTAACAATATTGCGCGTGTGATCCGCCAGAAGATCAATGAAATTGCCGTTGATCCGTACGCGTCTCATAATAATGTTACAAAATTGGCGGGGCGACCCGGGTATCGGTTGCGCGTGGGTGACTGGCGTGTGATCTACGAACTACAAAATGAGCAATTGATCATGTTGGTGGTAAAGATCGGGCCACGCGGGGAGGTTTACGAATGAGTGTACAAGTGATTGAGAAGAACGGCCAGATCGAATGGGCGGTGATTCCTTATGCACAATATCAGAAGATGCTCGAAGCAGTGGAAATGCTGGAAGATATTCGCGCCTATGATGAAGCCAAAGCAAGCATCCAGGCCGGCGAAGAGTTGATTCCAAGTAAGATTGTCTTTGCCCTGCTGGATGGTGAAAATCCGCTGCGCGTCTGGCGCGAATATCGCGGATTGACGCAACAACAAGTAGCGGATAAGGCGAGGATCAGTAAACCTTATTTATCCCAACTCGAATCAGGCAAGCGGCATGGCTCGACTGAAGTGCTTAAAACCATTGCGCAGGCGCTTAACGTAAGCCTAGAAGATTTGCTCGACGCCAGCAAGGATGCGGCGTAGCTCAGGTTACGCGAGTTTGGCGAGTAATGCTTCCGCTTCTTGCAGATCCGCCGTGTCAAAACCCTCAGTGAACCAATTGTAGACTTCGGCGAGCAATTGACGGGCGGCCTGAGATTTGCCCTGTTGCGCCCAGAGGCGACTTAAACTCGTGGCTGCGCGCAGTTCAAGCGACTTGGCCTGTTGACTGCGGGCGACTTGCAATGCCTGGAGAAAGCACGCCTCGGCAACTTCAGATGTTGCACCCTTGGCTAGTAACAATTCTCCGCGCAAGCGGAGAAGTTCCGCTTCATAATAACGGTCGTTATAACGGGCTATTTGCACAAAGGCA
>JBBQBY010000518.1:0-4826 GCA_038318235.1 Caldilineales bacterium | reverse complement strand
GCAATTGGAAGGTAACCCGGTCGATACGTTGCAATGTTTGACGCACGTCATCCCCATGCGCCCCGTTGATTTTTTCCCAGCCTTGCAACAACGCGCCCAGCCAAGCGATACTGGGGAATACGCAGAGTTCTGGCAAGCGATCGAGAGCCACACCGCTACCAAACTAGAGGCTTTTTTAGCAGCGGCGCCTTTTGGGGAATTTCAGGCGGTGCAACAGGTGATAAAAGCTTTGCCTGCTGGCAGTCGTTTACAAATTGGCAACAGCATGGTCATTCGCTATGCGAATTTTATTGGCCATCTACCCGGTCACGAACCGGTGCAAATTAACTCAAACCGCGGTACAAGCGGGATCGATGGCACCGTGAGCACGACCGTTGGTGCAGCCTCGGCTAGCAGCACCATGACCACTTTGATCACGGGCGATCTCGCCTTTTTTTATGACCGCAACGGGTTGTGGCAACCGAACCTCCCCACCAATTTGCGCATTGTGATCTTAAATAATCACGGGGGCGGCATTTTTCAGATCATTGACGGCCCAAACCAGCTGGCGCCCGATGAATTAAAAACTTATTTCTTGACGCCTCAGCCGCTCACGGCGCGGCGCACGGCCGAGGATCACCAGTGTGATTATTATTTTGTGGACAGGCAGGTTGATCTAGCAAACGCGCTGGCTGAATTTTTTATCCCGCGCGCGCGGGCGGCCATTTTAGAAATTGAGACCGACATGAATACGAATACACAGGTGTTCGAGCAGTTTCGAGCGCTTGTGGCGGGATTATCCATCGACGAATGACAGGAGTTGTGCATGAGCGCAGCAGTGCAGTGGGAAACCATCAAAGCTTACGAAGAGATCTTATTTGAATTTTACGAAGGCATTGCCAAAATCACGATCAACCGCCCGCATAAACGCAACGCCTTTACGCCGTTGACCGTGGACGAAATGATCGACGCGATGCACATTTGCCGAGAAAATCCTGACATCCAGACGATTGTCTTGACCGGCGCGGGCACTCAGGCATTTTGTAGCGGCGGCGATCAGAGTGTGCGCGGCGAGGGTGGTTATGTGGGCGCCGACAAAGTGCCGCGCCTCAATGTGCTCGATCTGCAAAAGATGATCCGCTCGATCCCCAAGGCCGTGATCGCAATGGTCGCTGGCTATGCGATCGGTGGCGGTCATGTGCTGCATGTGATCTGCGATCTGACCATCGCCGCCGACAATGCGCGTTTTGGTCAGACTGGCCCCAAGGTGGGCAGCTTTGATGGCGGCTTTGGCGCGTCGTATCTGGCGCGCATTGTCGGCCAGAAAAAGGCCCGCGAAATCTGGTTTTTGTGTGACCAATACGATGCCAAAGAGGCGCTCGACATGGGCTTGGTCAACAAGGTGGTGCCGGTGGATCAGCTCGAAGCGACGACAATTGAGTGGTGTCGCAAGATCATGGAGAAGAGCCCGCTGGCAATTCGCATGCTCAAGGCCTCGTTTAATGCCGAATTGGACGGCCAAGCTGGCATCCAAGAGTTAGCTGGCAACGCCACCTTGCTCTATTATCTTTCCGAAGAAGCGCAAGAAGGCAAACAAGCGTTCCTGGAAAAGCGTAAACCGGATTTCTCGAAGTTTCAGAAGTTTCCGTAAGGCAGAATTGGGAGATCAGGAGGTTCTGCAACGAATTATACGAATTAGGACGAATTATAAAACAAAAATGCAACTATTCTTCATGGCTCGTGCTTTATTCGCTGTTTTCTGCATTCGTTGTTGTACCACCTTGAAACGATAAAATGGTTAAACAGTTGCTTTTTTGGCTCAACTGGATCTCAGGGGTAACCTCGCCACAATCTTCCAGGAAGCGGCGGTGAAGATCAGGGGCGTACAGGCGGTCGTTGCGCCGCTTCCTGGAAGATGGTCACCCCCTGACATCCGGTTGACCCGCATTTTTGTTTTATAATTCGTCCTAATTCGTGCAATTAGTTGCAAAGCAGTTTATGCTACAACTCACCGTTCATCCCTACTTACTCAATTTTAAGCACCCGGCGGCAACCTCACGCGGGCTGTTACAGACCAAAGCGGTTGTTTTTTTGCGCGCCACAGACACGGAGCAACCAGAGATCGTGGGCTACGGCGAGTGTGGACCACTGCCAGGTTTGAGCGTAGATGACCGACCTGATTTCCTCGCGCAAGTGACCCACGTTTGCGCTTTGATCAATCGCGGTCAGCCAGTTGAAGCCATTGACCTCAGCGCTTTACCTTCACTGAATTTTGGCTTGGAGATGGCACAGCGCGATCTGCACACCGGCGGCCGACAACGTCTATTTGATACACCGTTTAGCTGGGGCGAAGCACCCTTAGCCACCCACGGCCTGATCTGGATGGACACCCCTGCTAATGTATTACAGCAAATTGAATCCAAGCTTGAACAAGGTTTTCGGGTGATCAAACTCAAGGTTGGCGCGCTGCCATTGGCAGACGAATGTGCCATTCTGGCGATTATTCGTCAGCGCTATTCGTCCGACGAAGTGACCTTGCGACTAGATGCCAACGGCGCGTTCACGCCGGAAAATGCGTTGGAAAATTTAGATCAGTTAGCCGCCTTTGATATTCATTTTCTAGAGCAACCAATCCGTGCCGGACAACCCCAGGCAATGGCCGCCATCTGTGCGGTGTCACCGATCCCAATCGCGCTGGATGAAGAACTGATCGGCGTGTGCCAACCTGCGGCGCGGCGTGTATTGATAGAGACCATTCGCCCGCAACATCTGATTATCAAACCAGCGCTGCTCGGTGGGTTGGCAATTAGCGAGGAATGGATTAGACTAGCAGAAAATCTGGGTAGCGCCTGGTGGATCAACTCGATGCTCGAATCTAACCTTGGCTTAAATGCGCTCTGTCAGTGGACCAGCACACTCGACAGCCAGCGTATTCATGGTCTGGGCACCGGGCAACTTTTCACGAATAATCTTCCAGCCCCATTACGCTTAGCCGGGCCTTTGCTTTCGCTTGATCCAACCAGCCAGTGGGATCTCACAGCCATTAGTCAATCCTAAAACTAATTTACCCATGTCACAAGCTAAGTTTGCGGCGGCGCTCATGATCGAGGGCCATGCCTATCCCTACGAACAATTGGCGCATTGGTCAGAGGCCAAGGAAGCTAGAACGTTGAGCGAAAACACGCTTGATGTATTACGCTTTTGCCAGCAGTGGCTCGCGGGTCAAACTAGCTTCACCATCAACACTTCGGGCTCCACCGGCATTCCCAAACCGATCACGATTACACGCGAGCAGATGGTTGCCAGCGCCCGCCGCACAGGCGCAACGCTCGGCCTACAGCCTGGTCAACACGCCTTGATCTGCATGCCGACGCGCTACATTGCCGGGCGCATGATGTTGGTGCGCGGCTTCGTGCTCGGCCTGGCGATGACCGTGGTCGAACCAGGCAGCGATCCACTGCGTGGTTTGCTGCCTGAAGTTCATTTTGATTTTACCGCTGTGATTCCCTTACAACTGCAAACGCTCTTGGCTGGCCCACCTCACTACCAGGCCACTTTGAACCAGATGCAGGCAATTTTAATCGGTGGTGGTCCAGTCAGCCCAGCGTTGCAAGAACAATTACAGATCATTCGCGCACCGATCTATCATACCTATGGCATGACCGAAACCATCACCCACATCGCCTTGCGCCGTTTGAATGGTCCGCAGGCCAGCGCGGCCTTTACCCCACTGGCTGGCGTAGAGTTGGGCGTGGATGGGCGCGGTTGTCTCAATATTCGCTCGGAAATTACGCAAGATCAGATGGTACAGACCAATGATATGGTTGAATTGCGGGCCGATAAGAGCTTTGTCTGGTTAGGTCGCTGGGACAACATAATCAATAGCGGTGGTGTGAAGGTGCAGGTGGAAAAAGTAGAAAATGCCGTGGAGCAGGTATTGCATGCGCTTGACGCCGAGCAGTTGGGGGCACGCCGCTTTTTTGTGGGCGCCCTGCCCGATGATCGCTTGGGCGAAACAGTAACGTTGGTGATCGAAGGAACGCCGTTGACCCAAGCCCAAGAAAACGCTGTGCGCGAGCGCTTGACGACCACACTGGATAAGTATGAGATTCCACGACGTTTTTACTATCTAGCGCAACTAGCCGAAACACCCACGCGCAAGATCGACCGTAAAACTTCGCTGTTACGTCTACTTTAGTCGCCATGAGGTCTAACGATAATTTATGCACCTACTGACTCAGCCACAACTAACAACCCTCAAAGCTTGGTTCCTCCCCGACCGACCCGGTCCGCTGATCGGTCTACACGTGCTCCAGACCGGCCACGACCACTGTTTTGTGGATCGCTGGCCCGACCCGCGCGCTGTGCTGGTGGATACAGCACAAAATATGTCACTCAGTGGTGATCCAACGGTGCTGCAATCGGACGATTTGCAGACTCATGTGGCTGGCTTTGTCGAAGCGCCGGATCATTTTGTGCCACTCTTGCGCGCCGCATTTCCCGACTTAGTGAGTTGGGATCGCATTATTTTCGCCTTGACAGGCAGGCCACAATTTTCATCGTCGGTTGGATTCACCATACGCCAGCTTAATCCAACCGACGCGCCAGCCTTGCAAAAGCTCAGTGACGAATCCAGTTGGATCAGTAAAACCTGGGGTGGCACCGACGGTCTGGCGGCCAGTGGCTATGCTTGGGGCGTCTTTGCGGGGATCGCCTGGCAGCGGTTGCCAATAGCTTCTTTTTAGGTGACCAATACGAGGAGATTGGCGTGGTGACTGAACCGGAATTTCGTGGCCTGGGCTTGAGTGTTAGTTGTGCCGGGGCCTTGTGTGAAGAGATTCAAGCAC
>JBBQBY010000517.1:0-4848 GCA_038318235.1 Caldilineales bacterium | reverse complement strand
CCTTTTGAAAAATATTGAGCAGATAGTCCTGTTTTTCTAAGACGACCAGTTTAAGATAGAGATCATTTTGTTGCGCTTGGTTGAGCAAGGTGTCCAAGACGTACGAATTGCGCTGGGCAAAATATTTGTGTTGCGCCATCCACGGTTTGTAGATCAGGTTGGGGCCAAATTGGCCGCTGCCCAGGTTTTCCTCTAGCCAAACTGTATCGACAAGCACGTCACCCGTTGTGGCATTTTCCAGCGCCAGGTGAAATAAGTTCAGAAAATCACGCTCGCCACTGTTAAAATTGCCTTCCAGGATATTCCACCCTGGATTTTCTGCATCTGGCTGATGCGACCAGTGATCGGTTGTGCTGTAGGTGGCGGCCAGCATTTCGCCAATGCCTGGCTGATAACAGCGCGCCTGCTCATTGTCGGACCAGAGCCAATCGCCTAATTTGACCGTAAAACCAAAGGGTGACCCGGCAAGTTTGGGCCCCGTCAAATTATGTTCGCGGTAACGGACGCGCACGCGATAATTGGTGTTGCGTTTGACCGGCAGTTTGGGCGTTTCCCAGCCGAGTACCATGCACGGCGTAAAATCCCATTGATTGCCGTCCTTGTAAACGGTTTCATTTTGTGAAAGCCACAGAAAAGTTTCGCTTGCTGGGCGGGCCAGCGGCGCATCCACGCCCGGTTTCAGTTGGAACGGCCAGGCGGCATCGTAACGCAAACGCGCATCTGGCAACGCGCCATTGTGCAGCGGATTGTACGAACGCCACGGGCTCCAAGCCGCGCCAAAGATCGAGAGTTGCGACGGCAGCCAGGTGCGAATAAACTGAATGCCATTCGCTGCCAGGGTGGGCAAGCTCGCCTGTAGATCAGCCACCGGCAAATTGTAGCCGAGCGCGGGAAAGTAGCTGCCATCATCAAATTCAAAATAGCGCGTGTCGTTTTGACTAACCCGAATAAAACCTTTTGCGGTGGAAGGCGCAACGGTAAAGGTTGCGGGCGCGGTTTCATCCGTGCCCGCAGCATCCTGCACGGTCAGCTTGTATTGCCAGACGCCTGGCTGGTTGGGCGTAAAGCGTACTTTCCAGGTGAAGTCACTGGTGGGATAGATCCAAGGTTGACCGTCCTTACTTTCCTCCTGAAATGCCTGGTAGTAGAAAGCCGGCTGAATAAAGCTGGTTTTCCAGTTGTCGGGCGTGAAAATTGCATTGACCGTTACCCCAGCACCGCGTTCAATGCCGGCTGGTGGTGCGGCATCGTAGGGCCATTGCAAATTCTTTGCTGCGGTGTCTACCGTAAAGGTAAGCTCGAATTTTTCGTATTGGGGAATTTGTCCGTTGGGATAGCTGGCCGCGCTGGTGATGACAGCGTGCAGACGCAAGGCCACGGCCTGCTGCGCCTGCACGCTGGGCGCGCCGCCAGGTAGCAAAGCAAACCCGAGCCAAATGCCAATCAGTAAGAGAATTTTTTTTGTAAGCATTGGATTGTCTATGCAGTCATTGATGAAGAGTAAATGATTAAATAAATCTTGCCGACAGCCACCCATCGTTTCTATACTAAAATCAGAATGAAATCCGGAGTTTTACCCCACCCTAGCCCTCCCCAAACAGGGAGGGAACCGTCACAAGGTAGACGAAGGATCAGTTCCGCACCTCGTTTGGGGGAGGTTAGGAGGTGGTAAAAACTCCGGATTTCATTCTGAACTCAGTATAGCAATGGATTTGACTTCTGTTAATAAGCAACGTTTAATTTACCATTGCCAGACGGAAGTTTATCATACTGCAAGGCTGTGTGAGCGGTCAATGTCCGAATAAGTAGCAA
This sequence comes from Caldilineales bacterium, assembly GCA_038318235.1. Classification (GTDB taxonomy): domain Bacteria; phylum Chloroflexota; class Anaerolineae; order Caldilineales; family Caldilineaceae; genus JAPLGZ01. The sequence goes on along the minus strand of JBBQBY010000517.1, from coordinate 3,036 downwards.
TTATTTTGCGCAAAAATTCAGCAGGGTGGCCGGTCGCCGTGCAGGCAGTTCATTCCTCATTCTCAACGACGATTATACAGGAGAAAGCGATGAAATACCGTTATGCCGAAATGACCTGGCCGGAATGCAAAGAAGCGGCGGATCAGGGGCGCGTGGCCGTGTTGCCGGTGGGCACCTATGAAGACCACGGCCATCATCTGCCGATTGATGTGGATGTCGTGCTGAGCAGCGAGATCTGCGAACGGGCGGTGGCGCGCATTCCTGATGAGGCGGTGTTAGCGCCCGCCGTGACCCACGGTTATAGCCCGCATCATATGGATTTTCCGGGTACGATCACCATCAAGTGGGATACTTTCGTCAATTATGTGCGTGATGTCTGTTGTAGTTTGGCGCACCACGGTTTTACGCGCATTCTACTCGTCAATGGGCATGGCAGCAATGCGCCATTGGTCGAGATGGCGGCACGTTTGACCGTTTTGGAGACCGAAGGGCGTGTGCTCTGTGCCAACGTCAACCATTGGGGCTTGCGCAAAGCGCGCGAAGTGGGCAAGACGGTGCGTGAATCGGATTTTGGCGGTACATCCCATGCCTGCGAGTTTGAAACTTCGCTCTATCTGGCCTTAAAGCCCGAACTGGTGCAGATGGACAAAGCCGTCGATGAACGTTCACCGTTGCCGGCGAGTTTTCAGACTGATCTATTGGCTGGCAAACGGGCGGATGGCTCGATTGCAACCTTGATGCCTTATTGGAGCACCATGTCGGTGAGTGGCACCCGCGGTGACGCGACGAAAGCTACGCGCGAAAAAGGCGAGCAATTTCTGGAAGCCGGGATCGAAGGGCTGGTTGAATTGGTACGTGAATTAAAGGCGACGGAGATTCGCCCGCGCCAGGACCATCATTAGGATCACTTCTTCAGCGCTGTGAGGCCATTTTGTCGGTGGCGCGGCGCTGACCGGGGTATGGTTGAGTGCTGCACTGTGTCTATAAAGGTAAGGCGCTCCTCTAGGAAATTGACCAAACCCTCCAACCGTTGCGTCTCAAATGTTTGCCAACTGTGAAGGACCATGCGCAGTAGACTGATCAGTTCGTAGAGTTGGACGCGCTGGCGTAACTGTTCGGTATTTTGCAGCGAATAACCGAGTTCAACGGTATACGTGCGCAAGAAGTGGGTGCAAAATTGGTCGGCCATCCGCTGGTTGAAGGCGTTGGCTGCTTCCACCGTGGTCTTTGGCGCGGCGTCTAGCACGATCAATCGCAAAGCCGCCTGGAACTGACCAAGGTCAAGCGCGGGTTCGGCTTGACAGACGCGGTCAAAATCCATTAAACCACTGGCGGTTTGATCAAAAAGTGGTTGGCTAGGGGTGAAGTCACCATGGCTGAAACAGAGCGGCAAAACCGTGGTGGTAGCCGCGAAGGCCGTGATCGCAGCGAGTCCGGCGGTGAGGCGGGTGGCCAATGCCGGTGAAAGTAGCCGGACATTGGCGATGTCTGTTTGTAAATCGGCTAGTTCAGTGGCCAACAGCCGCGGCGCGCCTAATGCAATCATGGATGTATGCAGGGCTGTTGCAATGCGAGCGCTGGCGTCGATCGCTTTTCCCCAGGTTAAGCCGGCGGGCTGGGCCTGCAACGGTGGCTGCGCGTTGGCGATCCGCTGCAAATGTGCGATGAGCAAATCAGGCAGCTGGGGCTGGCCGCGGGTCGCTTCTACAAGCACAATTTGTAGCGTCGGATCATAAGCGACGAAGTGTGGAAGTTGGAACCGATAGGTCATATTGTTGGCTTGCATGCGCTGGCGTAGCGCGGCCAGAATCGGGCCGGTAAGTTCACCACGACCCTTCGCCGAAACTTTGCCATACAGCACCTGACGCCCACTTTTACGGGTATTGGCCAAATTGCCATCAATCTGATAACGGAGTCGGCAGTAGTCTTGCTGCGCATAGTCAACGACATTGATCACGCACTCGTTGATCAGAAAGCGTCTGTTCTGCGCTTCGGGCAAGATCGTTTGGAACAGATCGATCATCTGTTCCGGATTGGTCAAGGTGACGAGCGTGGGCAGCTGGCTATCAAGCGGGAAAAGTTGGACGACCATGTTGAGTTCATTCACCTGTGCGAATGGTGTAGCAAAAACATTCACATCTGGCGGTGCGGTGACTTGCGCCGCCAGCGGGGCCAATTGCTGCCGCAGGTATTCTTTGGTTGCGTGGGGAGTGGCAAAGAGGCGGGCGAGCAGCCAAGGCGACCAGATCTGGCCGCTGGCTTGGTCCCGAACTTCCAATGCATACGCCACCATACAGCCTGCGCGCGCTTGATAGCTGGCTTGGCTGATGGTGCAGCGCGTAATAGTGTAAGCGCGACTGCGCAATGGGCCAATCAACACCGTTTGTAAGCACGTGCGCATGGCCTCTGGATCTAATGCTGTCGTGATGCCGGGGAAATTTTTCGCCAACTGTGAATTGTCGGGCAAATCAAGGGCTTCGTTGAGCATTGGGGATTCATCTGCGGTTTCCACACTTTCCACAAGCGGCGGAGTGTTCTGTGGGAGCGCCGCCGTGGTCGTGATCGATGTTTTCTTCTGTGGACGGATCTCAGCGATTTTGCCATCTTGGAGCACGATAACCTGGTCCGCCTGTTCGATTTGTGTCTGATCATGGGCAATCAAGAGGATAGTTTTGCCTTGCATCAAAGTGGCCAGGGCGGCTGTCACCCGCGCCTGATCGTCGCCCCAATTGGTAACGGAGGCCTCTAGCACGAGAATCGGCGTATTGCGCAGGCACGCACGTGCAATCGCCAGGCAGTAACGCTGGGCTGGCGCGAGCTTGACGATTGATGCACTTAGGATGGTGGCATAGCCTTGGGGCAAATTTTCAATAAAGGCGTGGGCATTGGCTTGGCTGGCCGCTGCCCTAATCTGGGTCTGAGTTGCCGTTGGACAGCCATAAGCAATGTTCTCGGCCACAGTGCCGTCGAACAAGAGCGGCTCGTGTAGCATAACATCAAGTTCGCTGAGCATCGCTGGCTGGGTTGATTGTTGCG
>JBBQBY010000516.1:0-4853 GCA_038318235.1 Caldilineales bacterium | reverse complement strand
GTACATACCATTCTCCTCTCACTTTGAAGCCTCAAGCCTGAGCCCTCAGCGGCGAACCTTGGAGCACAAACAAAGGAAATTCTCGTTACAATTTATTCTATTGTACTGCGAATTCAATTGGCTGTCAATAAATGGATGAACAGAACATGCGTTCTTGGCGAGGAACAACTAGTTAGACAGCGACTTTTTCTACCGCCGCCATCACCTCTTTGAGCACCGGCTTGTTGGCAAAATAAAGCACTTCAGACGGCGTGTCCTTTAATTTTTCTGGCCCCAAATTAACACCTTCGTAGACGAGCAAGATCAGATCACGCCGGTTGGCGGCGCGCACCTTGGCCACCTTGCGCGCCAGATAGTCGGGATGCCAGTAGCCCACCAACTCAATCAGCGCCCGCCGCCCATCGGCTTGATTTGTCAACGCAAAGTCGGGGATCATGACCGTGTCGCCCAGCAAGATCACTTCATCTTCACGCGTCAGCGCCCATTGACCCGCGTCTTTACCCGGTTTATGTTTGCCAAACTTGGCTTCAAAGTCGGCGGCGAAATCGGCCTCTAACCGGCTGTCGAATTCACCGCTGCGTTTGAAGTGGGTCACCAAGCCAGTCGTGTGATTTAGGTGGTAGCGAAGTAATTGATCGGATTGCGGCGGGCGCACACTGGCGTGCATCTGCCAGCGGTCACATAAAAAGAGCGCCGGTAAAAAAGCGGCCAACTGGCGGCCATAACGCGTGGTCGCTTTGACAAAAGGCGAAATCGGCCCATCCAGCGTGACTTTATAACCACCACCCGATAGCGGGGTGGCCCAAAACATCAATTTGAAGAATTTGACGTATTTCCAGAAGTCTTTGAAGCCTGAATAGATCTGCACCTCCATCTGATCCGCCCAGTAGAGGGCCGCACGCGCCAGTTCCAAGTTGTAGCGTGCGATCAGGGTGGCGGGCGTCCACTGCGGGCCAGCATCGGTTAATTGATAGGCGGCGGGGCGGTCGGCATAGAGGATGCCCTCGGTTGCTTGATTGGATAACCCGTACTCAGCTGATGCCTCTTTCAAGATGAGATCACGGGTTTGGGGTTGCAATAAGGTAGCATTGGTAAAGACGGGACCATGCGCAAAGAGGCGGGCGCGCAATTCCGCCGGGGCAACCGGCGTGGTCAGCGCAGTAAAGGTGGCGGCATCACTGAGGACTTTGGCCAAGCCGCGAATCACATTGTAATCGGTGCGATGGCCTTCGTAGCTTTCCAGTGCCCGCTGCCAACTTTCCTGGGTCTGCCCTACCTGCTGCTGCAACAGCGCAATCAAATCGGCGGCGGTATTGCGCCAGTGGATGCTATTACCAGCCAACGTGTCGATCTGTAACTCGCCGCCGCGCATATCCAGGCGCGGGCGCACCAGATCACCGGTCAACATAAAATTTACCCCTGCTAAAACCACCTTGCTCCGCTTTGGGGCGCCGCCGTTGGGCGCGCCCTTCGTCTACGGTTTTGCGCACAATAATCTCGTAGAGCACCGCTTGTTGATTGCCCACCTTGCGCAACACGCGGCCCAACCGTTGGATGTACTCGCGTGCGCCAGCACTGCCACCCAGCACAATTGCAATTTTGGCTTCGGGCACATCAATGCCTTCGTTGAGCACTTTGGAAGTGACAATCGCTTGATAGCGCCCACTCTGAAATGACTCAAGAATCTCTTTACGCTCTGCCGCTTTGGTCTCATGCGTGAGGGCGGGGATCAGATAACGGTTGGAGATCCGATAGACAATTTCGTTGCTCTCTGTAAAAATTAAGACGCGCTCGTGGACGTGTTCATGCAGCAATTGGTCCAGTGTGGCAAACTTGCCCTCTGCGCCCGCCAACAAGCGTTGCACGCGTTGGCGCGCAATCAGGGCACAACGGGCTTCTTCGTCAAAGGCGCTCAGACGCATCAATTCACGCCACCAACCAGCGCCGTGCGTCCGTTGGAGTTGGCGGCTGCGGAAAAAGGTAGAATAAATTGCATAATCGGTATCATATTGTTGGCGCTCACTGAGGGTCAAATTGACGCGGATTCGTTCCGTGCGATAGTCGGCCAACTGTTCACCGACTAACTCGTCAAGGCGTTTCTCGTAGACAATCGGGCCGATTAAATGCTCAAGTGACCAACGCCCGGCGGTCTGTTCATGCGGCTCTGGATAGGTAGCCGTCAAACCCAGACGACAAGGAGCCGGTGACATCAAAGCGGTTTCACCCCAACTCGGCGCGGGCAGGTGATGGACTTCATCGTAAATCATAAACTTAAATTGATTGCCATAATCCGCGATCAGATCGCCCGCCGAATGATAGGTGGTGACGGTGATCGGCTTTACGATCTTTTCGCTGCCATAATAGACGCCAATCTCGATGCCGAAAGCATTCACCAGCCGCGCATACCATTGGTGCAGCAGATCGATCGTGGGCGCGATGATCACGGTGGAGCGCTTCACGCGTTGTATGGCATGGATCGCGACAAATGTCTTGCCAGCGCCGGTGGGCAGCACGATGCTCCCTAACTGATTGGCACTATCCCAGGCATCGAGCGCCGCCAGCTGATAATCGTGCGGCTGCCGTTGGTCTTGTAATTTTAGTTGAAGCAGTTGCCAGCGTGGCACTGTATCGCGGATGGCCTGGGCGCGCAGCCACGCTGTAAGCGCCGGATAGTGATAGGCTTCGCAACGCCAGCGCGCTTTGATCCACTGAAACGCGGGGTGTACAGATTGATCGGGCGGCACACCCTTGAGCACTAACGTGCCACCTTGAAAAGCGAGCGATGCAGTCACAGGCATAATTCCAGAACGACACAAGCATTACTGGAAGTCATGATACCCGATTAAAACTGATTTGAAAAATGATGTGCACGCTACTATACCAGACTTCCGGGAGGTGGCCCACCGCCTTCCGGGAAGGCCCTAGCGCTCATTACCTGAACGAATAATCCCTTCCCGGAAGATACTACGGTGAGCGGCCGGCAAGCGACAATTGGTGGTCATCCGCCTTCCGGGAAGGATATTTTCGACTGATTACTGAACGAATAGTCACTTCCCGGAAGGGTTGTTCGTACCAGCCTTTGGCGTCTCCCACAGACAAGTCTCCTCGCTGTACTTGGCGGTGCACTATCGCAACGCCGCGACTTTGGCCAGATATTGGCTGGCGCCGGTCTTGATCCAGGCATCGTAATTGGTCATAAAGAAACACGCCCCGGCTTGAATGTGCGTCTCTAATACCGCTTCCATGCCGATGGTGCCTGCCACGCGCCCCGCTGCCGTAATCTGTTGAATCGCACTGCGCACGGCGGCCTGGACTTCTGGATGATAGGGCTGGCCGATCAAACCCATCGATTGCGCCAGATCGCTGGGGGCCACGAAAAAGACGTCAATGTGGTCGACGCTGATAATCTCGGCCAGGTTGTGGATGGCCTCAACCTCCTCGATCAGGATGACCAGCAACACGTCGTCATTCGCGTTTTGGATATAATTTGGATCGCTATAACTGCGCCGTCCGCCGCTAAACATGCCACGTTGGCCGAGCGGGGCGAAACGCGTGGCTTTCACAATTTGTTCGGCCTGCGCTTTGGTGTTGACGTGCGGCACGACAATCCCATTGACGCCCCGATCCAAGGCCCGCGTAATCACGCCCGGCTCGTGGCTATGTACGCGCATCGTCGACGTCATATCCCATAGGTCGCAGGCGCGTGACATATCACCAATCTGATCCCAGGTGACTGAACCATGTTCGCCTTCGATCCAGAAACCATCGAAACCGAGCTGCCCACAAAAGTCGATGCTATCGCTGGAAATGCTATGGCCGCTAAGGACGTTGGCAATTTCGCCGGCCTGTAATTTTTGTTTAACGCGGTTGCCGCGCATAGCCATTTTCTCCTTGTTTTTTTGTGTGCTTGGCTGCTTTGTGCGATTTGCTGGGTCGCTATAGCGACCAGATCTCAGCCGCTGTGCCACCGAGAATGCGATCCTTGTCGGCGGCCGTTAAAAATGGCAATCCCTCACGGATCAACTGCAATTCTTCGCTTAGCGATGGCCACTTGTGCTTCGCCCGATGGTGGCCAGGATAACCCGTGCCCCAGACGGTGCGCTGCGCGCCAAAAGCGTTGATCAACTGCTGGATAAATGGCTGCACATCCTGGTAGGGGAAGCTTTGCTGTGAACGCCCTGCCACGTCTGAGAGTTTGAAATATAGATTCGGATAATGCGCCAAATCGAGAATCGGCTGGAACGCGGCGGGCGGCTCATTCACCTGCGGATACCCCATGTGATCAACGATCAGCGCCAAGTGGGGGTAACGCTGGGCGATCACGGCCACTTGATCCGCCTGTTCGGCGCGCAAATGAAATTGAATCACGGCGTTGAGGGTCGCAATTTCTTCCCACATGGCCTGATTTTGCGCGGTTAATAGAATTTTTTCGTCGGGATAATACATGGGATGAAAGCGAAAACCGACCAGCCCGCGTTCTTTAATCCAGTAACGCACCTGTTCGGCGTTATTCGGATCCTGTGGATCGATCAAGCCGTGGCCGATCAAGCGATCTGGGAAGCGCGCCACCGAATCGGCAATATAACCATTGTCCCAGGTTGACCAACTGGTCTGGACGAGCACGGCCCAGTCGACCGCGTGCAGATCCATCTCGGCGATCAGCTCATCTGCCGTGCCCGGTTCGTCCGGTAGCGCTGTCCAATTCGGCGCGGTCGGCCCGATGGGATATTTAGGTGGATCAATTTCCCAGACGTGGACGTGCGTATCGACGATCATCGCGCGCGTCCTTGGTCTTGGTCACCCAGATAGGCGATACCATCGATCTCGACCAAGATGCCTTTGTAGAGATCGCC
>JBBQBY010000515.1:0-4872 GCA_038318235.1 Caldilineales bacterium | reverse complement strand
ACAGTCAGATAACGCGCCCGATAAAACTTAGCCTGGTCGATCAGCCGTTGTAGAGCTTCGTCCTGCTGCGTCGCGGGAAAGATTTCGCTGGTCGTCGGCATGCGATGGGCTACAACATTGGCGTTGGCGACGTAGGCCGGTAGCGTCACACTTACATCCTGATCGGCCATCACGGTTTTAGGCGTCGTGTGCAGCGTTAACGTTTGCAGACGAGCAAAAATTTTGGTCGGCGCAGGGAAAAAATAGGGAAAGGCCGAGCGGTTGCGCAACTCTTGGAGATTTTGCCCAATCACGGGGCTTACCAGCAAGCTTATGATCACGACAAAAGCCAGCGAGGCCCAGCGCGCACCACTGATCGGTTGGGCGAGCACGCGCTCACGCGCCCAGCCAACGAGCCAGCTTAACAGACGATAGAGCACGAGTGCGATGATCAGGGCATAGGGCAGCAGCCAGACAAAACGCCATAAGATCCACGGCATTACCAGCGAGCCAATCAACGGCGTGAGCCAGGGGTTGAACATGACAAAGAGAATGGCCAATGCCGTGCTGACGGCAAACTGGGCGGCCAGGTTAACCCGCAACTTTCTGAGCAGGAAAGGCAGCAACAACAGAGCCAGCAGATAAGGTGGCTCCAAAAGGAGGTTCGGGTCCGAGATGTAGTGATTGAGGTCGAACAAGATCAAACGGCGGCGATCCATGTTTACGGCAAAACGCCAGATCAGGAAAGGATTGGTCACGGTATTGGCATCACTCGCTTGCAGTTGGACTAAATCTGGCAAGGGGCCGATCACCGTCATACTCGGCACATAGACAAAGGGAAAGATTGGCTCGCGCTTATAGCCGATCGGCCAATTTTCTAAACTGGTTGGATAGGAGGGCGCCAACGGTTCTTCACCGCGCGACAAAACTAATTGCACGATCGGGAGCACCATCACAATTGCCACCAGACCAGCGACAGCAAGGCTGCGCCAAATGACCGTACGATCGCGCCACTGCATCAGCCAATGGAAGCCGGCAAAGGCCGCCAACCCCAGCGCCATCATGGCCGCGATCAACGGGTGGATGGTCGAAACGGCAAAGGCGACCAACGCCGCGGTCCACCAGGCGCTCTGCTTGCCATCCGCCAGATAACGCATCGTAAAGGCAAAGCCCACCGGCAACATGGTCATCGGCACCATGAACTTATCGGCCGTGGTGCGTTCAAAAAAGAAAAGGCTGACGTTGTCGCCGCGCAAAAAAGGCGCAGCGATAAAGATGATCGTCTGTAGCCAGGCCATAAACAGACCAAAGCGTCGCCCATGCGCACGGCCAAAACTGCTAATGCCGGCGGTTTTGCCCAGAGCATAGGCCGAGAGCATGATCCACAAGGCCACCATACTGCGCGACGCCGTGGCCGTGAGCGCAATCGGGTCAATATGGCCCAGATAAGACCAGAGATAACTCATGGAAAGCGACTGGTTGAAGGCCATACGCACGCCCGGCCCCAAATCGGTGCCGAACAGCGGTTCGCGGGCGTTCAACGGCAGGCCAGCCAGCGCATCAGCCGCAAAGGTGGCCACGGCATAAGCGTCGCCATCAATTTTATAGGCGTTTAACGTGGGCAGGAGATAGGCAAAAGCCGCAAGCAATAAGACCGCGAGGATCACTTCATCCATCGTCCAGGCTGTGCTTTGCGCGGGGACGGAACGGCGCGAGGCCAGATGAATCAGCCAAGCGACGACGACCAGGGCGGAACTGGCGATCCATAAGATATTCAATTGGGCCAGGGTAAAATGCAGCAAAAGCGCCGCCATGCCCGGCACGGCCATCACGGCTACACCAAGCGGGAAGGCCAACGCCAAGCGCTCCAGCCAGTCCAGATCCAAATGCCAGGTTAGAATTTCGGCAATCAACCAGCCGGGTGTGATAAATACGGCAAAGAAGGTCAACCAACTGGCAATCTGCACACTGATCGTTGCTGGGATAGCCAAGCGTGCAGAAAATACAGATGGTAAACCAAGTAACACAGCCAGCCAAAGCACAATCAAACCAATCGACCAAAGATGGCGCGGCCAGGGCATGCTTGGGAGCGCCATGCGCGCGCGCCAATTCGGCTGAATCGATCCAGGCGTAGAAGGTGAGATACTTCGATTCAATTGCACGATGTGTTTCTCTCAGCTAAATATAGCACGATGTGTTTCTCTCAGATGAATAGATGATATACTTGGCTCTGGCATAGATGAGAAAGCTTCTCTCGTGTAAATAAAGCGATTTCATTCTCATTTATGCCCAACCGCAGTATAACGCAAGGTCAGCCAACATCTCATGATCATGTTCAGGCAAACGGTATATGCCGCCGCAATTTCGGGCCTAAGAATTGCGCAATTGGAAAAGGCACTTTGGGCCAGATTTGCCGAAACGTATGAAACTTGCTATCCGTCTGGGTTTGGGCCGTGAGACCTTGCGGGGCCCGTTGCTGGCTGGCAATTTGCTGATAAATCGGAGCGCAGACGCCTCCCCATTGGCGCTTAAAATTTGACGCATTCGAGTCAAGTGGACTGCGCCCCATGTCGAGAAATTCAAATTGATGGGCAATCGTGTCGATCAGGATTTCCCAATAGGCCAGATAGACCGGGCGCAAGGGTAAAAATTCGGGCAACGTTGCGCCCCAGACGCCATAATTGGTCTTGCCGGCCTCTAATTGAAAATAGCCACCAATCGGCTGTTGCTTTTTGTAGACAATCACAATGTTGTAGCCGTGCGGGAATTGTTCAATCACCTGTTCCAGAAAATGATAACCAAAAACGGGCGTGCCAGATTGGTGTGTAAAACGACTAAAAACATCATAAAAATCACCCAGCAGCCGCGGTGTGCGATCAATTTCTGCGCGCAGTTGATTGTCACGCGCCATGCGAATCTGGCGGCGAATATTCCGGTCTAATTGCTTGGTTAAGGCTGCTTCCCCCATGCGTACATCCACCAGCCAATTCACATGCTGGCTGGTTGTGTGTAAGGCGCCCGGCCATGGTTGGCGCGAATCTTGCACGACAAAACGTTGCGCTTGGGTCTGGCGGGCTAGTTCCCAGCCACGCTCAATCAGTGCCTGGGCTACCGTTTCATTGTCAGCACATAGGCCACCCGGCATCGTCATGGCGGTGTGCCCGGTGAGCAAACTCTTCACAAAAAAGAGCGGCATCACCCCAACAATTTCGGATCCACTTGCATTTACAGTCGGTTCACAACGAGCGAATAAATATCTGGTTTCGTAGCCATAGGTATTGCGAAGCACGGAGCGCCAGCCGGAAAGGTGCTGAGGTAAGCCAGCCGAGGAAGTATGGACATATGTATCCCAGGCCGCACAGTCCTGTTCTTTGAGTTCTTCAATTTTCATCAGTGTTAGATACTATCGTTTAAACGTAGATTGGCTGGCTTTTGCGGGCTTACGGCGCAATCTGCGTAGCTTTCAATTTGGTTTGGGTAAAGTTGTGAAATAGCGCGCCCAAGGATGTAAAACGAAAATCCGTGAACAATTGATGCAATTTACCCGTTAGTGCCCGACGACCATGATAATGGGTAATGCGTTCGCGCGCGGTCACTTGGTTATAATGCTGCCCTGTATCCAGTTCCCACGGATGAATATAGGTAATCACCGGATGGCCCTGTTGGTTTAGCTGGCGAATCGCCCAGCGTGTGAAAGCGTAGGGCAAGGCGCGCGTGTAAAAACCACCAACCATCGGCAGGATTTTGTTGCCCAACCGTAACGTCGAAACGGGAATTTCGAGCAATGATTGGCCTGCCACTTGATAAGGAAAACGCGGCGCCCCTGGAAAGCCATAGAGCAAGTTGCGGGTGGGAAAGACACTACTGTCGTAGCGCAGCCCCAACTTTTGCATACAGTCAAAGGCCCAGGGCGTGCTGGCGTTGATCGAAAAGTAGGGCGCCCGGTGCCCCACTGGCCGTTCCCCCGTGATCCGTTCCACGGCAGCGATCGCTTGTTCTAGCTCACGTGTAAATTCATCCGGCGTCAACTGATGCACAAAGCGATGATAATAGCCGTGGACGCCCAGTTCATGGCCATCCGCACAGATCTGCTCGATCAAGTTTGGATATTGGTCAGCCACATACCCCAACACGAAAAAGGTAGCCAGCACGTGATGGGTGCGCAAAATAGCCAGCAATTGTTGCGTCGCCAGCACCACGCGGCTCTCTAACATTGGCCAGCGTTCGATTTGCGGGTTGGTGCTGGTCAACCCCTGAAACCAATCTTCCAGGTCTACGGTAAAGCCGTTGAGTATGGTCATAAACAATGAACTCGTGGGTCAACATGTGACCGGCACTTCCCGTTGCAACGTGTGGTCATGACCGATCTACAGGCTCGCTCAGTGCGAAAGTGCCGGTCACATGGGCGGTAATATCAGATTACTACCCGACACTTTTCCGGAGTAGGGTTGAAACCCTGTGCTGACAGGGCAGGAAGTCGGGGACGCTTCAGTAGAAGCGTCCGCTTCTACTGAAGCGCAACCCCTTGGGTGCAGGCACTAAATTCTCAGTCGCTGCGGCGACTTCCTGCCTTGTCAGCCGAGCATTTTAATGCTCCCGGCCAAAGTGTCGGGTTGCTAGATATCAGATTACTACCCCACATAGCCCAGACTACGGAGCCGCTCGGCCAATACTTTTTGTTCCTCGGCACTTAACACGTCGCCCTGGTTGGAACTGCCACCGTTAGGATTGGTTGGCGTAGTCGTGGTTGACCGCTTACGGACGACAGGCGTAACATCATCGCGCAGGGCTTCGGTCAACACGCGACCGTCCATGTGCGCCGGGACTTCTTCGCCCATCAGATGCAAAATGGTCGGCGCGAGATCGACCAACGCGGCATTCTGAATTTCGACG
>JBBQBY010000514.1:0-4907 GCA_038318235.1 Caldilineales bacterium | reverse complement strand
CGGATGAAGAACGCTTCTTTGCCTACATGACCAACACGATCATCCCCTATGCGGCGGCGCGCGGCGTCCAGATCGCGCTGGAGACGCACGGTGGTTTGACCGGCACCGCCGAGGATTGTTTGCAGACGCTACAAAGGCTGGATTCGCCGTGGGTTGGCATCAACTTCGACCCAGCCAACGTGCTCTATTATCGCGGGGTGCGACCGGAAGCAGATCTTCGCAAAATTGCGCCGTAGGTGATCCACTTCCATCTAAAAGACCAGCGCGGCGGGCAAGGCGTCGATGATTTTCCATCATTAGGGAAAGGCGAGGTTGACTTCCGTGTCCTGATCGATGAACTCAGACAAACGAATTACCGTGGGCCTTTCAGCATTGAGCTCGAAACAAAAGATAATAGCGAGCCCACCGCCGAAGACGAAATCCGACGCAATTGCCGCCAGTTTACAGAAGGGTTGATCCGCTAAAGTTTCTGTCACAAAACACCTTCTGATAATGCAGCCAGACAGACTACCAGACTTCGGTTTGGCCAGCGCGGATGGTCCAGCTACCTTACTAGCGCCCCGATTAACGGTGATCGAATAGAACAAGCCATTCAATGGGTGAACTAGTTTGACCATTTCCACATTTTTCAGTACAATAGGGAATCGGCAGTTTCGGGGAGTAGCGCAGGTTGGTAGCGCGTTTGGTTTGGGACCAAAAGGTCGCAGGTTCAAATCCTGTCTCCCCGACACGCAATGTAAGGTTTTGGATTGACAAGGTTTGAAATTGTCAATCCAAAACTGCTTGCGGGTATAGCTTAATGGTAGAGCCTCTGCCTTCCAAGCAGATTACGCGGGTTCGATTCCCGCTACCCGCTCACTTGAATTATAATTGAAACAATGGTAATGCCCTTTGCAAATCACTTGTAAAGGTTTTTTTATGCCTAAAATGCAGATGATGGGCGCACATCCATATGTACGTTTGCGCGCTTAAACGTGCTGAATTGAGCAAATTTGATAAAGCAGCAACGGTCTGGTATAGTTAGCATCATTAGTCTTGCGCTTTTCGATTATAAAATGCTTCGAGTATACTTTATTAGTACGTCTATGTGTAGCGAATTATTTTGGTGAAGACAGGTCCGCTTTTCGTCCATCAGTGATTGCATGATGGGTGGAACTCCTCCGGATCGGTAGCTCAATGGCAGAGCAGGGGGCTCATAACTCCTTGGTTACAGGTTCGAATCCTGTCCGATCCACAACACATTTTCATCATATTATGTGCCTATACGAAAGATCAAGGCTAGCCCCAAGACAATCGGTCTTGGGTTTTTTTATCCCCTGGAAAGCGCGGCATGGGTGGCGTTAAACGATTTTTATTGAAAGTTATCCAACGGTGGACGCATTTACTGCGCGCCGGTTTATGGGGTGCCGATTTTATCGCGCCCTTGTTGATCATGACGCCGCTTTGTCTGGCGCTTTTGCCGGGTGGCATCCCCAACACGGCGGATAGTCCCATCCATTTAATGCGCGCGGCAGAGATGATCCAGGCCTGGCAAGAGGGTGTGTTCATCCCGCGCTGGGCGGCTGACCTGGGCAATGGGTATGGTCTGCCGCTCTTTGTCTATGCGCCCCCCCTGCCCTATTACCTGATGGCACTGTTCCATACCCTGGGCTTGCCCTTGGAATTAGCTTTCAAGGGGACATTGTTGCTGGCGGTGGCGATCGCCTGTTTTGGCGCATATCAGATGAATCGCGTCTTGCTGGGGCAGTGGGCTGGCGCCGTGGGAGCGGCCGCCTATTTGTATGCGCCGATCTTGCTGCGCGAGCTCTTTATTCAGGGGAATATTGCCCAGCTATTGGCGTGGGTTTTCGTCCCGTGGGCCTGTTACGGGATCATCCAACTCTTTCGTAGGGTGCGGCTGCGCGATGGGTTGATCGTGGCGCTAGCGGTGATGGGTACGATGCTCAGCCACAACGCCGCCGCCCTCCTGATGGCGGGGACAGTGGCAGGCATCAGCTTGATTTTATGGCTATTGACGCGCCGGTGGCGTGTACTGCTGGCGACGATGGCAAGTAGCCTGCTGGGTCTGGCCCTAAGCGCCTGGTTTTGGCTGCCGGCCCTGCTCGAAGGCCAATATGTCCAGTTGGGGCGAATCGTGGCCAGCGACTTTCGGCCACGGTTTATTGCCCTGGCTGAACTTATTGCGCTCTCGCCCCGCTTGGATACAGGGGCGATCAACTCGTTCTTCCCCCTCACCCTGGGCGCGATCCAAGTCTGGTTGGCCTTCGTTGGCATGGTGCTCTTGGGCAGCCTGGGGCTCGTTTGGTTGAGCAAGCGCCAATCTGTCGATCCACTATTCCTTGGTTCTGCGCTATTTTTTAGTCTACTCAGCCTTTTTTGTGCCTTCATGGCGACCGCATGGTCCGAACCGATCTGGCGTGTGCTGCCTTTTTTAAACTTATTTGAATGGCCTTTTCGTTGGCATGGCTTTACGGTGGTCGGCTTAAGTTGGTTATGTGCCTTTGCGGTCTTCGCGGTTACAGGTTATCTGCGCCGCTGGCCCACGCAGATAGGCGCAAATGGTCTAGGGGCGCTTGCCTTGCTGCTCTTGATCGGCTCGGCGCTGGTAAATCTCTATCCCAAACTCCTACCGCTGGGCACCTTCAAATCTGCGCCGGCAGATGTGGTGCGCTTTGAAACGCGCTCCAACGCGATTGGCACGACCAGTTTGGGTGAATTTAATCCGATCTGGGTGAACAATCCGCTGGCCGATCTGCCGACGCCGGATCACTATCGCCGTCATCGTCCGGCCAATCGGCTCCCAAGTCATCTGCCATCAGGGGGGCACGGCACGGTTGAGCTTGCCAGTACACACACGCACCAATTTCGCTTAGATTTGCCAAGCCCAATTACGTTGACGCTTGACCTGCTCTATTTTCCTGGCTGGCAGGCTACCGTAGATGGCGCGCCAGTTTCAATCGCCCCGCATCCCGGCAGCGGTCTGCTGGATGTGGCGCTGCCAGCCGGTGTGCATACGTTGCGTGTCGATTTTGGGGAAACCCCGCTGCGTGGATGGGCCGATTTGATCTCATTGGTTGCGTGGCTTGGCCTAGGGCTATTTATAATCATTTGGATGATTCGGAAAGGACTTCAGCGCAGAGCCAAAGAGCCGCCGAGCCGCCAAGGTCTTTGGGTGGTAACCGAGGTAAACCCAGGTTGGCAAGCGGTGGCGACAATACCCGGGTGCATCGGCTTACTACTCGGCCTCTATCTGCTGTTGCCTGATTGGTTTCAGACACATTCCCAAGCCAATCAAGCTTTACCCGCCACGACCCATTTTCAGGTTGATTTTGGCGACAAATTACGTTTATTGGGCGCCGATCCCGCGCCAGTTGTCGTCAGACCTGGCGCGAGCGTAACCATAGTCACCTATTGGCGCGCGCTGCAACGGTTGCCAGCTAATTATGGCATTTTTCTGCACTTAGACGCGCCTAACGGCGAGACGATTGCCACGATTGACCAAAGCCACCCAAGCGACATTCCTACCTCAAGTTGGTCACCCAATCTCTATGTGCGCGTGCCGCTACGGCTCATCGTGCCAGTGAATGCGCTGCCGATCCGCTATCAATGGCGCGTCGGGATCGTTGATGCGCAGGGGAAGAATTGGCTTGCGTTTGTCAACCAGCAGCCAGGCGTCCCCCAACAAGGCGATGCCTTCACACTTAGTGAACTCTGGGTCGAACCGCCAATAATTGAGCGCGCAACGACAACTCCACGGGCGCAGTTTGGGTCAGCGATCCAGTTGCTTGACCTCCACTACGACCGCACGACCCAGGCCATCACCCTATTCTGGCAAACGAATGCGCCCGTGGCCAAAGATTACGTCATTTTTGTGCATATGCTGGATGCCAACGGCGCCATGCTCGGCCAGATTGATGCAGCCCCTTATCAAAATCAATACCCAACGAGTGCATGGCGACCTCAGCAAATCATCGAAGACCAACGCATGCTGGCAAGCATAGTCAAGCAACCCGCCGCGCTCAGGCATTTTGCCATCGGCCTGTATGATCCAACCTCTGGGGAACGCTTACCGGCTACGGATCAAGCTGGCCAATTGTTAGTTGACAATGTATTGCTCATCGATAGCGCCAGCCTACCTTAAATCTCCCCAATTTACGATTTCTGGCCTAAAATTCCCCTAACCATTCATTTCTCTGATTTGACATTAGAACATATGTTCTATTACAATCTATTCAAACAGCAAACCAGGCTCGTATAAAGACACTGTAGAGTGCGGCGAGCCATCAGACAAAAGCCTGGTCATTGCAAAGCGGCGGCGAATCGAGATGCCGACTTTGCTATGCCAGGCTTTTCGATTGGATCAGGGATTCATCGTCGGGGTGAGTCTCGACGATGAAATGGGCGGAGGCGCGATGATTGCACAGGATAGAAATAAGCTGGAGGCGCAAGCCGACCAGATTGAAGCCGTACTCGCCCGCCACCAAGTGATCATTCAGGTGACGGGCGGCTTGGTCACGCCGCGTTTTGTACAGTTTAAGGTGGCGACTGATCTGGGCACCAAAGTCAACAAAGTGGCCGGATTGGCCGAAGAGATCGCCATGAGTTTGGGCTGTCGCGAAGTGAGGATCTATCGCCAGGGCAGCCATATCAACGTTGAAGTACCCAGACGTGAACCCGCGCCCGTGCGTTTGCTGCCCCTTTGCCAGGGATTGCAGGCAGTTCCCCCGCTGACTGCAATTCTGGGGGTGGAGCAAACGGGCTCACCACTTTTGTTGCGCTTGATTGCGCCGGATGTTGCCCATGTCTTAATCGCCGGCACAACCGGCAGTGGCAAGACGGCCTTGGCGCGCACGTTGTTGGCTTCGTTGGCCATGCACAACACGCCAGACCAACTACGCCTGATTTTA
>JBBQBY010000513.1:0-4935 GCA_038318235.1 Caldilineales bacterium | reverse complement strand
GCCCCCCCCAACCCGGGGGGAACCGTTAAAAAGTTAGACTAATTTTCATTACCCCCCATTGTTGGGGGGAGGTTTGGAGGGGGTAAAAACTCCGGATTTCATTCTGAACTCAGTATAAGACGAAAGCTAGCATGAAGAATCGTCGCTGTTTCATCATCCCACCCTTAGCCTGTATGAAAAAAGATCATGGAGAAAGCGAGCAAGTGTGCTTACCGCATAAACTGCCTTAAATTTGCGCAATCGCTTGGGTGAGTTTCGTGCGACTCTCTACGGCTAAAAACCGTTGCAAATCACCGGCCAGTTCGTTCCGTATCTGTTCAAGCACTTCACGCTGGTTCTCCGCATAGCTGTTCACCGTGTCGGTATCCAGGGTCTCGGGTAGCGCCTTAAGCATCCTGCCGCTGACGGCCGCGTCATTCAAGTCACCCAAATTATCTTGGAGTTGCTTGAGCAGATCGACCAATTCTTCGCCTGGCTGGCCTAATAAATGCTGGGCGAACTCCAGGCTATAGCGCATGTATTTACATTGGATGCGCAACAAATGTAAAATTGGTTCTGGGATAGGCGCGCCGGCTTCCAAGAGGGTTTCAAAGCAGCGCACATGCTCGAAGCGTTCAAGCAACACGCTGGGAAACACATGGCGCACTTGATAGGGGGTCGGCGTTTCAGCGGATTCAAGGTCAGCTGCTTGGACGCCTGCGCCGGGGGTCTGACAGAAATGAGCAAATGTTTCGACAAAGTCAGCATACTTTTGACTGTCCAGCCAGGCCACCAGGGTATAACGCGCCTGCTTACGCGCGGCGCGCCAGTGGCTGTTTAGCTCAGCCAGTTCGGGTTGCTCCGGCTTGGCTTGTTGAAACTTTTTTAACTTCTTACACGCAATATCTAGATCACGCACTTCGCCGAGCAAAGCGCCCGTATGTTTCATCGTTTTGTTGAAACGGCGCATCATTTTAGGACGAAAATAGAGACCGAAGAGCCGAGTGGCCACGCGCGCCCGCCGGATTGCCACCCGCATTTTATGGATATATTCGTCATCATCGTTATTAAAAACAGCCGCCTCGGCGAGCAAGATCTGCATAAATTGCTGGCGCAAAAGCAGGCGACAAGCCTCTGCCATTGGCATCGTCGGCTGAATGAACGGTTCATATTTTTCACCCACCAATGTGCTACAACTAATGCTGGTCAACGCCCGCTCCAACTTACTGGTGTGCAGAGGCTTGAGGGTGGCTTGCTGTTGCAGGGTTTCTGCTAGCGTAGCCAGCAGCTTTTCGTCTTGACCTGGCTTTAATTCAATTTCAATTTCGTGAAATTCGATAACAGGTTTGGCCGCTGGCTGGGTTGTGGCGGCGGTGTAACTGGCGGGTGTAAAATCAGGCCCATACACGGTCACTTGGTCGATGCTTAATTCAGCCAACGGCTGCCGCGTAGCAGAACCTTTCACTGGCAACAAGACATCCCGTTTATACCGCGTCTGTTGCAGGGTACACAATGGTTGCCATTCAAGATCGGTCTCGATCAATTTTTGAATAAATTTACGGATCGCTTTGGGCCAGTGTTTCATCCGTAAAGGATTCACCCCGGCCTTCACCAGTCCCTCCAACTCCAATCGATCCTGGACAAGGATATCGCCATCGAGTGCGAGTGTTTTCACGGTTACTAAAACACCATCATTGCTGCTGCGCAGTCGCAGGGTATAGCCAAGGCGCAGCAGGTTATACCCTGCGGTATCCAGATACGTGTCTGTATGGGTGACGGTGCTCCCAGGTTGCAGGGAGAAAGCTTTGGTCAGCGATGGTCTAGTCTGCCAATCCTCAACTAAATTGGGGTCGAGCAACTCAAATTTGGCTTCAATTTCGCGATTGTTCATGAAGGGCTCCCTATACCTGGGCTAAAACAATTTGAACTTTTCTACGGCTAAAATGGCGTGGGTTCCATAAAACCCGCGACAAAGGATCTTATGCGCAGTGGTCAATATCAGTTCTAAGCAAAAGAAGAGGAGAATTCTACAATCATTATGTCACAATCTCCATATATTCGACAAAATGTGACGGACTGCATAGCGTAAACGAAACCCGGGCGTATTTATATTCGAGGAGCAAATAGGAAGGGCGCCCTCTCAAATCTGTGTCTGAGGGGCGCCCTTCTATGCGACAAAAGGCACGCAATATAACCGCACGGACTAAAGTAAAATCAACTAGAGACTAGGGGTTTTCGTCAGGCCAGCTTCCAGGAAGCTTCAGAACCCTCGTTTTCAAACTGCTTTCACTTTAGATAGCCATTACCGACGAACACTGCTTTTGGTCAGTAATCAGCTTCAACGGCGTTTGTGCTGAATCAGACTTGGTTCAGTTGCTAATCACGTTCAGTTGCTAATCACAATGGTCAGCCGATATTCGACATAGTTCGTATCCGCGCGGATCACACGCAAGCGCAACGTATGAATGCCATTTGGATATTTTGTGGTGTCTAACTTCGTGAGGGTGCCGGCGCTCTTTTGGGCGGTTGTACCCACAGCCACGGATGTCGTCTTCTGTTCATTCTCGTTGAGCAGTAGATCAAGCTGCCATTTTTTGAAGGTAGGATGATCGGCCACACCGCTAATGTCGATGGTGCCCTTTACCACGGCGCCAGGACCGGGCTGCACAATCGTCTTCGGTTGATTGACCGGAACAAAGCCCAATTTGCTAAAAGCGGCACTGTTCTGGAAGCTGGCATTGATCACAAAACTTAAAAAGGCCAGCGCCACGGGATTCGGCTGCCCTTTGGTAATCGCATAACCAACACCAACAATCGGCCATTTGCCGGCAATGATGTCTTCGCGATTGGCGGTTACACCATCAATGGCAAAGGCCACTATATCAGGATCACCGAGGTACGCAAAACCCAGATAAGAGACCGCGCCTGGCGTTTGGTTCACAGTCTGCACGACGGTGGCGCTGTTGTCTTCTTCAGAGTCACCCGTGGCAAACTTATCAACACCATCAAAGAGGTAGCGTGCCATCACGGCGCGTGTACCCGACCCTTTGGCGCGGTTGATCAAGACAATGCCCTGATCATCACCGCCAACTTGCTTCCAGTTCGTCACCCTGCCTGTGAAGATGTCGATCAATTGTTTCCGGCTTAGGCTGGTAATGCTGCCCGGACCTTGCTTGTTCGCAACCGGGGCAAATGCCTGCACGGCCACCGGCGTCTCGACGGCGTCACCACATTTAAAATCGTTCTTTTCCTTGGGTGACAGCCGCACATCGCTATCCCCAATGTCGATTTTACCACTGCACACCTGTGAGCGGCCTGCGCCCGAACCGCCACCGGTCACTGTGATCTGAACATCTGGGTTGGCGGCCTGAAATTGTCTGGCGGCCTCTTGCATCATCGGCAACAAGGCAGATGAGCCCAAGACCGTCAATTTCCCGCTGGGGGCATCCGCCGCTAGGGCGGCAGAAGGTATCACATAAAGCGTCGCCATCAACACGGCAAGCAAGGCCAACACAAATTGGCCTTTCGTACGTACATACATCATTTGTAAGTCTCCGTTCGCTGAATAAATTTAATCAATGAATGAACAAATGTAACCAACCCGCAGCACTGAGCGTACAACTTCCAAACGAAGATCGCGCATATGCTACCCAAACAAGAGAATGAGCTCAGGAGAATGCCACACTAATCCTAGATTGATTTTGTACTGAATTTACAGGCTGAGTGATTGATTCAACAGAGATTTTACAGAGCGAAGAAAAATTTGCGGTAAATGAAGTGTTAACAACTGGATAAGTGATCGTTATTGTTTAATAAATGGTTAGGAATTCGTTGCAATCGCATAGGCTGCGCCGATAAACTTTAAGGTTGTATGCCTGCTTGGCTGTTGCACGGAAAATCCTCCAAACATTTAACGCTAGTGGGCTAATTCTTAAAAAAGCCTTAACCTCTTGACGTTCAATTGTTAAGCAATGGCCTTTATCTTCTGGGTAGCGCAATCAACCGCCAGCCGCGATCCTGTTGCGGGGTACTATGAGCAATCTTATCCAATCGAAAGGCAGATACGGCATTGAGCGTCACCCAACCTATCCTTTCTTATCCGCCTAATCACGCCCCAAAAAGCCGCCGAGCACGGCGTGTTTCTGTGGCAGAACGGCGTGAGTGGCTACTTTTTATTCTATTGGTTGGCCCCAACCTCTGTTTATTCTGCATCTTCACCTACTACCCTTTGCTCTACAGCGGCTATTTGAGTTTTGTCCGTTGGGATATGCTCGCCCCCGTCAAACGCTGGGTAGGCTTCGACAATTATTATGCGCTTTTTACAGCAGCCGATTTTGGTCAGATCATGGCGAATACAGCCATCTTTACCTTTACTTCGGTTGGCCTAACGTGCAGCCTGGCGCTTGCCTTGGCGCTCCTCCTCAATCAACAGTTACGTGGCCGTAACATCGTGCGCAGCATTGTTTTTAGCCCGGTTATGTTGAGCGGCGCCGCGATTGGCATTGTGTGGATTTACATTCTTGACCCGCGCTATGGCTTGTTGGACGTATTTTTGCGGTTCGTTGGCCTTCGTTCGCCTAACTGGTTACTCGATCCACACTGGGCGATGCCAGCCGTGATTATGGTTTATGTCTGGAAGAATCTAGGCTATGCTGTCGTTATCTATCTGGCCGGTCTCCAGGCGATCCCGCGCGAGTTATACGAAGCAGCCTTGGTGGATGGAGCAGCAACCTGGGCGCGCTTCCGCCATATCACGATCCCAGGCCTGGCGCCGGTGCTTTTCTTTCTGGTCTTGACCACCATTCTAGCGGGCTTTCAGACCTTTGATGTGATCAAAGTCATGACGGATGGTGGCCCGATCGATGCCACCACAACGCTCATTTATTATTTATATCAACAAGGTTTTGTCGGCTTTAATGCAGGACGCGCGGGCGTGGCGGCGGTCGTGCTTTTTGG
>JBBQBY010000512.1:0-4940 GCA_038318235.1 Caldilineales bacterium | reverse complement strand
AACGTTTTACTACATGCCTAACACCAGCTTATAAATTTCTGCCTGCTTCTTCAAGCCGCCCATGCGATCACTGATCTGGTCGAAGGCCGCTTTGACTTCATCCATGGCGGCTTGCGGCTGGGCTTCACCAGCTAAGGCCTTGGAAACGCCCAGTTCCAGCGCGTCGCGATATTGCACCCAGCCCGGCATGGCCAGATCGACCACCGCGTTCGGGTGCGACAGCGTGCGTTCGGCGGCGTCGAGATAATCTTTGGCCACTTCTTCGCCTAATTTTAGCGGGCCATTGGCAAAAGCATCCACATTTTTAAACTGGCTCGCCCGATACGGGCTGGCGCCAGTGGCGTCGGTGACCAAGGCCAGACCACTTTCCGGTTTGGTCATGTAGGTAACCAGATCCCAGACTGGCGTCATAATCGCCTGGTCCACTTTGGAAGAGACGGCGAGCACCCAGCCACCAAAGGCCAGGAATGGGGCATGGCTGGCGTCTTTAAAGGTTTCCCAGTCACCTTTTTTCGAGTTGTAAACCTCGTTAGAACCAGGCAAGATATTGTAGCCTTGTTTACCCTTGATCACCGAGGCGGCGTCCGAGGCGGCGGAGGTCACGGCATCCCAGTTGTAGGTTTGCACGGCGCGTGCCCCATTGATGGCATTGAGTGAGTCGCCATAGCCGAAGTTTGCTCCGCCGGGTGGCGCCCATTTGTTGTTCTCTTCCACCCATTCAGTCAACGCCTTGACAAAGCCTGGGTTGTTCACACGTGCTTCACCGGTGTCCGTATCCAAGAAATAGCCTGGATCATCCGGGTGTTTGGCATACGCCGTGGCGCGCGAATGGAAGCCCCACCAACAGGTATCACCGCGCTTGGTCATATAGGCGACGCCAAAATCTGTATCAGGCTTGCCGTCTTTGTTCCAATCCCAGCCCGTGAAGAACTCGGCAATATTGCGCCATTGTTCCCAGGTTTCCGCGCCATTTTCTGGGCTGAGATCAAAGCCATATTTGGTCTTAAACTTGTCGTTGATCTCCTTGTCGCCAAAGAGATCTTTGCGGAAAGAAGCGTAATGGATGTCGCCGTCATAGGGCAGGGCATAGAGCTTGCCTTCCCAGGTCAACGTTTTGCGAATGCTGGGCAGTACATCGTCAATTTGAATTTTTTCCTGTACAAAATCGGGCACTTCGAGCAGCGCCTTAGCCCCAATCACATCGGCGCGGGCGTTGCTTTCAAATTGAAACACGTCGGCCAAATAGGTGTCCGTCGCCACCGACTGCATGATCTTGTCGGTCAACTCCTGCTGGCCAAAGGAGCCGCGTTCAAACTTAACGCCGTGCTCGTCCAGGTAGGGCTTGATAAATTTTTCCAGGGCGGATCCCATCGACTCCAGACCCGCATAGCGGATGGTGACTGCCTCTTTACTGGGCGCAGCCGCCCCACCGCCTGGCACGGCGGGTGCGCAGGCCGCCAGCAGGGCGACACCGGCCACGCCGCCTGTAAAGTGCAAAAAACTCCGACGACTCATTTTACTTTGCATTGTCCTCTCCTCCTCGGTACTAACGTTGACTTAAAATAAGAAAAGTTAAGCTGCAAACCTGGGGATCATGGCACCAAACGCCAACGAGCAGCGACCAGAATTTAAGAAAATCTAGTCCAGCCAATCAATTCAGTCAATTAGAGTATAGTAGGCGTTATTGGGTTACATCGGAACATGTTTCACTAGTTGCACAAACTGGAAGCGGCAACCGGAAGAACTATCCAATAGTGTAGTGTAATTTAAAAAAGCTGTCAACCGATTAAAAAGGTCATCCAAGGTGCATTCCAGGCAATCTTCACGCGGGGATGAATCCCGCGGCTGACAATAGCAAGTCGCCGTTCGGCTGAGCTCACGTCGAAGCCTCAGCGACTAGGCGTTTAGTCGCTGCCCAATTCCATTGGTGCCCAAAATTTGAGATGCACCGAAAAGTTCATCTAAGTGATGATCGCTGTAACTCGGCAAGCCGTTTTACCGGATTTTCCCATCATTTATCCGCGTCTAGGCAAAAACTGTTTGGTTACAATCTGAAATAGTGATAGGCTATGCTTGTCATAAAATACTTTACCATCCGCCGGCTTGCTTGTTGGCCGGCGAAGCGCTCGAAAGGAATCAACATGTCCATAATTGACGCCCATATCCACTATGGCGACGATGACCCGCTACTCCTGGCCTTGCTCGCGGACTTTGATCTTACCCTGCTCAACATCTGTGTTGTCACCCAAGTACAAGACACAGATTCACAAGGCCCCTGGCGTGAGCAGGCGGCAACGTATGGCGCACTGGCCCAAGCGCATCCGCAACGTTTTGCTTGGTGCACCAGTTTTGAGCTACCCCGCTTTGACGATCCAACCTATATGGATCAGGTTATTGCCGGCTTACAGCGCGATTTCCAGGCTGGCGCGCTGGCCTGCAAGATCTGGAAGAACATTGGCATGGATGTCAAAAAGCCCAATCGCGAATTTTTAATGGTCGACGATCCACTCTTCGATCCGATCTTTGAATGTTTGATCGCCAACGGCAAACCGTTGTTGACGCATATTGCCGAGCCATTGGCTTGTTGGCAGCCGCTGACCGAAGATAATCCGCATTATGGCTACTACAGCAAGAATCCGCAATGGCATATGTATGGGCGCACCGGTTTTCCCTCCCACGAACAACTAATGGCGGCCAGGGATCATGTGCTCGAAAAACATCCAAAACTGCGCATGATTGGCGCCCATCTGGGCAGTCTGGAATGGGACGTGGATGTCGTGGCCGGCCGGTTGGACCGCTATCCTAACTTTGCGGTCGATATTTCGGCGCGCTTAACTGATCTGGTGGTGCAAGATTCTGCCAAAGTGCGCGAATTTTTCCTGAAGTATCAGGATCATCTGCTCTTTGGCACCGATGTCGTCATGCGTCAGAAACCGTCTACCATGAACGCAACTGATAAAGCCGCTGTGCTTGATGCTTTGCGCGCAACCTATCAATCCCACTTCGCCTATTTTGAAACAGATCAACCCGTCGTCGTGCGTGGCCGCACCACGCGTGGCTTGAGGTTGCCAGCGTCTGTGCTAGAAAAATTTTACCGAACAAACGCCCAAGCTTGGTATCCTGGCCTATAATTTCTCGCGATTGGATAAGAGGAGCCGCTGTCAACGGATTTTGGGAACGGATTGAACAGAGAGAAGATCCTAAATCCGTTGACAGCGGCTCCACTGTTCATCGCTCAAAAAATGCGATCGTCCGGCGTAACGCCTCGGCCTTTTGCTCGGCTAGGTCCGGGTCAAAGTAATTCGTCTTCAACTGCATCAAACTGGGCTGAACCGCTTCCGCCACGGGGCAGAGGCCGCGCCCAAAGTGTTGTGGCTGCTCAGCGCCGAACGTTTGGTCGCGGAACGCCGGCTCAAGATACGTCAGTTGCCAGGCCCCGTAGAAACGGTCGCCGCCGTATCCCAGATATTTATTGCGAAAATCCGCCCACGTAAATGCACCACTATTTTCCAGCTTCACTACATAGGTCCAATACGCGTGCACATAGTCCGCTGGCACTGCTTGCGGAATTAACCAGCGACAACCGGCCACTGCCTGAGCATAGAGCTTGGCCGTTTGGGTGCGCAGAGCCACCAATTCGTCTAGATGTTCTAATTGCCCCAAAGCCACCGCAGCGCATAATTCGGGCAGCCGATAGTTAAAGCCAATCGAGGCGTGGCGTTCATACGTTGGATCTTGAATCACATCTTTCGTAATCTTGCCAGCGCTTGCGCCCACTGCAGCATAACCAAGACTGCCAAAACGGCGAATTTGATTGGCGAGTTGCTCATCATTCGTGGTGATCATGCCGCCTTCGCCGCTGGTCATGTGCTTGGAACTTTGAAAGCTAAAGCTAGACGCATGGCCAATGCTGCCCACAATGCGATTTTTATAATAACCGAGAAAACATTCAGCATCGTCTTCTAAGACAAAAAGTTTATGCCGCGCCGCGATTGCCATCAGCGCATCCATATCGGGCGCGAGGCCGTACAGTGCCACGGGGATAATCGCTTTGGTGCGCGCCGTGATCTGCTGTTCAACTGAGTGGGGATCGATCACCCAGGTATTGGGATCAACATCTGCAAAAACCGGGACCGCGCCGGCGTGCAACACAGCAAACGAGGTGCTCGCCATAGTGAGCGGCGGCACAATCACTTCGTCGCCCGGCCCCACACCAGCCGCGACTAGGGCGGCGTGCATGGTCGCCGTTCCGTTGATAAACGCAATAGCGTACTTGGATTGAAAGCGCTCGGCGAATTTGCGTTCCAGCCGCGTGCTCATCAGGCTGCCGGCGGAGGTGTGGAATTGCGCATCTAACACTTCTTGGACATAAGCCCGCTCACGCGCAGTAATGCGTTCGATTTTGGTCATGCTCGTTCCTCAAAAAACGACAACGAATTCCACGAATTAAACGATTTGGCTGCACATTTCGTTTGATTCGTGGAATTCGTTGCAAAATTACTTGTCTGGTTGTGAATTAAATCTTGCCGGCTAGCACGTCATTCAACTTGGTCTCTAAGCCGCTAAGCGTCTCTTTGATGTTTGCATCCTTGAGCAATACCGTTTGGACGGCGTCGGTGACAGCGCTATAGACTTCGTCGCCATAGGGTGTGGCCAACCAGAAGCCGCCGTATTCCAGTTCATCGAAAAACACCTTGCGCAACGGATCTTCATCCAGCACCTTCTTGAAATCAGCCGAAGCCGCCGCCGATTTACGCACGGGCAGATAACCCGAAGCGATCGACCACTTGGTGACCGTCTCTGTGCTTGTCATCCATTTGATGAAATCCCAGCTAGCATCTTGCGCCTCTGGTTTGGTCTTCCAAATTTGCAAGCTTTCGCCGCCATTCACCGTAAACGGTACTTTATTCTTGGTGGTGCGCATGGCCGAAACCTTGATG
>JBBQBY010000511.1:0-4956 GCA_038318235.1 Caldilineales bacterium | reverse complement strand
CAGCAGTATCAACAGCAGTTTAAGCAGGCGAAACAAGCGCACGTCCTGTTGGATGTACGGACGCCAGAAGAATTTGCCGCTGAGCATTTGGCCGGCGCCGTGAATATTCCGGTCCAGAATTTAGCGCAACGTTTGCGCGACGTCCCCACCGACCGGCCAGTTGTGCTCATGTGTCGCAGTGGCAACCGCACCAAGATGGCGGCGCAAATTCTCACCCAGGCCGGCTATACCAATGTCTATGATCTTGGTGGCCTCATGCAATGGAAAGCGGCTGGCTTATCTGTTCGGTAAAGCTTTGTATAAAACATAATTCAAATAAAGATTTCTACAGGAGTACGCTCATGTTATTACGCTATTTTTACGATGACAAATTGGCGCAGGCTTCCTATCTCGTCGGCTGTGTAAAGACAGGTGAAGCATTAATCGTGGACCCGATGCGCGATAGTACACCTTATATACAAGCCGCGGCGAAAGAAGGGTTACGCATTACACATGTGACAGAAACCCATATTCATGCTGACTTTGTAAGCGGTAGCCGCGAACTGGCCGCGGCTACCGGGGCGACGATTTATCTAAGTGATATGGGACCAACTGATTGGAAATATGCCTATGCCGATGAGCCCAATGTGATTACGGTCAGGGACGGTGACAGCTGGATGGTCGGCAATGTGCGCGTTGAGGTGCTGCATACACCTGGTCATACGCCGGAACATATTGCCTTTATGATTACAGATACGGCTGGCGCGGACAAGCCGATGGGCATCTTCACGGGTGATTTCCTCTTTGTCGGTGATGTTGGGCGGCCGGATTTGTTGGAGGAAGCGGCCGGCTTTAAAGGCACCAAAGAGCCAGGGGCGCGCCAGCAATTTAAGACAGTGCAGCGTTTTAAGACACTGCCCGATTATCTCCAAATTTGGCCGGCGCACGGGGCGGGCAGTGCCTGTGGCAAAGCCTTGGGCGCGATTCCCTCGACCACATTGGGCTATGAAAAACTCTTCAACCCTGCCTTCCAATTGACAGAGGAAGAGACGTTTGTGCGTTGGCTGCTCGCTGGCCAACCAGAAGCGCCCTGGTATTTTGCCCAGATGAAAAAGGTCAACAAAGCCGGGCCCGCTTTGTTGCGTGATCTTCCGCAGCCCGTTCAATTGCAAAGCGCCGATCTGGAAGCAGCCCTACAAGCTGGCCAGTTGGTGGTGGACTTGCGCAAGCGTGAAGAATATGCCAAAGCCTACGCGCCAGGCACGATCAACGTCCCAGCCAACAATCACTTGTTCTCTACCTTTATTGGCTGGTTTGTCGATTACACGCAACCTCTGTACTTAGTGCTGCCAACGAACGATGCCCTGGACGAAGTGATCAAGGCGCTACAAGCGATCGGCATCGACAATATCCCTGGCTACTTTACACCGGAAATTGTCCATAAATACACTGCCACCTTGCCCTTGATCACCGCCCAAGAATTGGCCACGCGCTTGCCTTTGAATGGCTTGACCGTGGTTGATGTACGGGGGCTGGGTGAGTACGCCGATAAGCACATGGTTGGCGCCAGGCATATCCCACTAGGCTATTTGCCCCAGCGCTTAAACGAACTGCCCAAAGACAAAACTGTGGTGACCCAATGTGCCACCGGCTATCGCTCACAGATTGCCGCCAGCCTTCTGAGGGCGCATGGCTTCAACAACGTACTCAGCCTTAACGAGGGCATCGATACCTGGTCGCGAGTATTGGCGACCGAGGAGAAAGCGTAATTAACAGGATAAGTGATGAGTGAATGGATACGCTCACTCATCACTTATCACTTACTTTGCAGAGGGCGAAATTAGCTATGTACTCAATCTTTACCGACCTAATTTTAGGTTTTACTATCGGTCTCAGTCTGGGCTTCCTCGGTGGTGGCGGCTCCATTCTAACCGTGCCCGCTTTGGTCTACATTGTCGGTCAAAGTCCCCAGATGGCCGTGACCGCGTCGCTCTTAATTGTGGGGGTGAATAGTGCCTTAGGCGCATTTTTTCATCGCACCCAGGGCACGCAGAATTGGCGGGTCGCGCTGCTCTTTGGTGGCTCGGGCATGTTGACCGCCTATCTGTCGGCTGGACTCTCCAAGCTTTTACCCTCGACGCTGCTGATGATCTTATTTGCCAGCCTGATGTTGGTGGTGGGCGCGTTTATGATCTTTAGTAAGCCGCCGTCCGTTCAGAATCAAATCGGTCGTGGTTGGGTGATTACAGTCCTCAGTGGGGCTGTAGTTGGTGTGTTGACCGGCTTTTTAGGGGTGGGTGGCGGTTTTTTGATCGTCCCGGCCTTGGTTATGTTGGTGGGCTTGCCGATCCGCCAGTCGGTGGGCACATCATTGATCATCATTGCGATGAACAGTCTGGCTGGTCTGCTTGGTCATCTGCACGGCATGTCGATTGATATAACCGTTGTAACACTCTTTGTGACTGCTGGGCTGGCCGGTAGTCTCCTCGGGGCGCGCCTGACCAAAGTGACCAAACCCGAGCAATTACGCACTGGTTTTGCGCTCTTTGTGATGGTGCTGGCGATTTTTCTGCTCTATGACAACGTCCGCAAATTTTTAGGTGTAGCCTAGGAGAAACAAGATGCTTACTTGTGACAAGTCTATTTAAATTTTGCCCACTCTATCTACCATTTGGTTTGTCCACCCGTAAGATATAGCGTGTCACCGATCGCCACCATGTGCTAGATTGCGTCGATTGCGCCACGAATTTGCTCAATTGGCGCAATCTATCGATGATTAAACTTCGACTGAAGCCTTGCCCTGAATCATTGGGGCCAATCGCTATATTTTCCTGGGGAAAAGAGAAGTTGATATGAATAAATTTTCGTCGGCCGTGAGGTGCTGTCTCTTTGTAAGTTTGTTTAGCCTAGCGGGTTGTAGCATGCCGAGCATGATTGCTCATCATCTCAATGCCAGCCCTGGCATGGGCACTCGCCAAGCTCAAGTGGCAGAAGACGGCGCAACGGTGATGCCTTTCGATTTGGCATCCACCACCCATATTTTTCAAAAACTGGAGCAGGGCGGTTTGCAGCAAGTGATCGTGAAAGATCCGAAAGACCTTGACCAGATTAAACTAATTCGCACCCATCTAGCCGAAGAGGCGCAACGTTTCCAACATGGGGATTTTCATGACCCGGCGCAGATTCATTCTATGAACATGCCGGGGTTGCACGAATTGATGATGGAGGCAAAACAGATCACGATTCAATATAGTGAATTGCCAAACGGCGCGCAAATTTTGTATACAACTACCACCCCGGCGCTTGTCACGGCGATCCATGCTTGGTTCGACGCGCAACTGGCTGATCATGGTCAAGATGCAACGGAGCACTAGTAAAAGGTACAACATAGTCTGTCACCGCATGTAGTTGCTATGTTGCTGGATTGTTCCGTGTGACGTTGACGAGTCAAACTGGCGCTGGGTATGACCGGTAACTGTAAGGATTGCGCTTAGTCAGCCTCGATCTGAAAATCAGTTTCCATCACAACGCCAGCGCGTTTTAGCATGATGCTCGCCGAACAGTATTTCGTCATCGATAATTCAATCGCTTTGGCAACCGCATCTGGTTTGATGGCTTTGCCATGCACGATATAGAGAATTTTTGCCGTCGCATAGACATGCGGGTCTTCATTCACCTGGATGCCCGAAACCGCGACTTCTAGATTTGTAATTTCGAGCCGTTTCTTGCGCAGAATCATGAGGACATCGATTGCGGTGCAACCCGCGGCACTAGCCAATAAAAACTCCATTGGGCTTCCACCAGTGGGCCCTGGTGAGCCACTCATGTCGAACGCGTAGCCTGTGCCAAGGGTTGCGCGAAAATCTAGATCAGTGCCTTTCCAGACGATTCGTGCCGTTTTCTCATCAACCATGATACATCTCCTTGTCGATCTGATTTAGCGAATTTTGGCCATTAAGTCCAATAAATTGTCAACTAGGTTTTCCCGAGCGGCTGCGTCCGTTTCATCGATGCGCAGCAGACAGTCTTTTGCATACGCGCGCATGAAAGTTTCCGTAGCATTCTGGGTCGCGGCCAGGATTGCATTCATCTGCTGGAGAATTTCATGGCAATCCCGATCCTCTTCCACCATTTTTTGCACACCGCGCGTTTGGCCTTCAATGCGGGCAAGACGTTGTTTTAGATTTTCTTTTATGACTGTGGATTGAATCTTCATCATTTTGTTGCCCTACAAAATATGACTTTTATTTTTAATTGTTATACTATAGGGGAGTATAGTATTGGAATGATAGATTGTCAACTTGATCGATGGGGCGGACCCTATACGACGCGATTGCCAGCAACTCCCGCCAGCCAAATAGAGCAGCGCCGCTTGTTTGTTGCGTAGAGGAGATGGGCGGTTCAATATCCAGGAGAAGAAAAGATGAATAAAGAATATGGTTTTGGTCGTCGCCTAGCCTTACCTTTTACCGATGCCATTGCTGCCGTGACCGCAGCGCTGAAACAAGAAGGTTTTGGTATCCTCACCGAGATCGATGTGAAGGCAACGCTCAAGGCGAAAATTGGCGTCGATTATCAACCCTATCTGATTTTGGGCGCATGTAACCCCAACCTGGCCTATCGCGGCCTACAAGCCGAGCCAGACCTAGGACTGTTGTTGCCCTGCAATGTGATCATTTACGCCAATACTGATGGCAGTAGCACGGTCAGCATTATCGATCCACTGCAGATGTTAGGTTTTGTGAATAACCCTGCCCTCCAGCCCATCGCCGAGGAGGCGAACAGTCGCCTGCGCCGCGTCATCGAAGCTCTATCCCTATAACTTAGCCCTATAGGTGCCTATTCGTGGCGCGACTAATAGATTTTTTGGCAAATTCCCTTGTCTTGTTAAACTAGTACAGTGCTAGCGAATCCGCATGGACAGTCATGAAAAAGCGAAAGAGCGCTCCAGGTCATTGCCCTACGCTGGAGATATAT
>JBBQBY010000510.1:0-4965 GCA_038318235.1 Caldilineales bacterium | reverse complement strand
AAAGGTGTGATTGCCGATCCACGCGAACTTTAACGTAAGGATACAAGGCTCCACTTTTGTTTTGAAAATATTTTGAGAGAAACCTATGCAACTTCATGGCCGGGTTTGGAAATATGGCGACAATATTAATACAGATGTGATCTTTCCAGGCAAATATACGTATACTGTCACCGGGCGCGACGAAATTGCCCGCCATGCACTGGAAGATTTAGACCCAACCTTTGTCACAATTGTGCAAGCAGGCGATATTATCGTGGCTGGCCGTAACTGGGGTTGTGGCTCCAGTCGCGAGCAGGCGGCTAGTTGCCTGGTCTACAATGGCGTGGGTGCGGTGATTGCCGAAAGTTTCAGCCGGATTTTTTACCGCAACGCGCTCAACAATGGGCTGCTGGCGATTACCTGTCCCAGCGCGGTTCACGCCATTGAACCCGGCGAAATGATTACGCTTGATCTGGCGCGCAATGTCGTCCAATGTGCGGCCGGCGAATTTGCCTATCCGCCATTGAGTCCGAGCGTGATGGGCATTGTGCAGGCGGGCGGGCTAGTGGAATATGTCAAGCACAAATTAGCCATTGCTAGCCGCAGCGGTTAGGCCCAGGGTTCGCAGATGAAGAACACATTGCTGCGCCTGGCCTTCAAAGTGTATTGTTTAAAGACCGACCGCTGGGAAATTGCTGAATGGGGCGACTTTGCGTTGCAGGCTTTACCAACGGATCTTTCGCCCGGCTGCAAGCGGCGGATGGCTGATTATCTGGCTGGCCATGGACCGTACCTGGGCCAATGGTAGAAAAACCCGCCGCGCCGTTGGCCGGGCGGGGCAAAGAGTGAGGCGACAATGCATCTAGATTTGTGGTGGCGCGGTGTGATCATTGGGTTGACAATTGCTATCCCGGTGGGGCCGATTGCCCTGATGACGATCCAACGGACGTTAAATCATGGGCGGGCGATTGGTTTGGCGACGGGTTTGGGGGCGGCGACGGCGGATCTGGTCTATGGGGCGATTGCGGCGTTTGGGCTGACCCTGATTTCCAGCTTTCTGATCGATCATAAAGTCTGGTTTAGCGTCGTGGGTGGCTTGTTTCTCTGTTACCTGGGGCTGCGCACTTTGCTAACGCCGCCGGTGACCCAAGCAGCCACCGTGCGCCAGAACAACGTGTTGAGCGCCTACACGTCAGCTTTCTTTTTAACGCTGACCAATCCACCGACCATTCTCTTTTTTATGGCGATCTTTGCCGGTTTGGGGTTGGCGAACCAAGGGCTCAGTTATGCGGCTGCCATGAGCATGGTCGTTGGCGTCTTTTGCGGTTCGGCGGCCTGGTGGTTGACCCTCAGTTCCGGGGTGGGGCTCTTTCGCACGCGGTTTAACCCAACTACCCTGGGGTGGGCCAATAAAATTGCCGGGGTAACCATCTGCATCTTCGGCATCGTGATCTTAGGGAGTACGTGGCGATGAATCGTTTAGCTATCGGCGAATTGATGCGCATTGCCCTGATTCCTGGCGATGGCATTGGGCGCGAAGTTGTCCCAGCCGCCCGCCAAGTCTTAGCGGCGCTTGGTTTGCCGATCGAGTTTGTTGAATTAGAAGCAGGTTGGGAAACTTTCCAACGCACTGGCACAGCGCTGCCCGAAGCCACGGTGGCAGCCTTGCAAAGTTGTCATGGCGCACTCTTCGGCGCGGTTAGCTCACCCAGCCACCGCGTGGAAGGCTACAGCAGCCCGATCATCGCGTTGCGCAAACGTTTTGATCTGTACGCCAATCTGCGGCCCATAGTTTCAGCGCCGGTGCCTGGCAGTAAACCAAATGTGGATCTGCTGATCGTGCGCGAAAATACTGAGTGTTTATACGTTAAGCAAGAGCAACTCGTTGATAACGGGGAAAAAGCGATTGCGCAGCGTGTGATCACCCGGCGCGCTTCCGAACGCATTGCGAAGATGGCCTTTGAGCGTGCGCGGTTACGCCACAGTCACTTGCAACTTTTGCAGCGACCTTCGTTGGTGACCATTGTGCATAAGGCGAACGTACTCAGCGTCAGTGATGGCCTGTTTCGTGAATCAGTGTTACGGATCGCGCAAGCGTATGCAGACATTCCGGTTGAAGAACAATTAGTCGATTCGATGATCTATCGGCTGATCCTCGAACCGCAACGCTATGATGTGGTGGTGGCGCCCAATTTGTATGGCGACATTATCAGCGATGCGGCGGCGGCCTTAGTCGGTGGGTTGGGGCTGGCGCCCAGCGCCAACGTCGGGGATCAGTTTGTCGTTGCCGAACCAGTGCATGGCAGCGCGCCGGATATTGCGGGACAGGGCATTGCCAACCCAATCGCCACGATCCTGGCCACCGCCTTGTTGCTAGAAACACTTGGCATGGGCGAGGCGGCGTCTGTGATTCAACAGGCCGTTCAACAGGTCCTTGCGGATGGACCACATACCAAAGATTTGGGCGGTAATGCCAGCACAACTGATGTCACGCAGGCTGTCGTAAAAAAAATGCAGTAGAGCGACCCCTCCCCTGCAGAGAGGGGACAGATTGGTGGACGGACGAAGGGACATGTTCTGTCCTGTGACGGGCTCCCTCCCAGCAGGGGAGGGCGGGGGGAGAGGTCTGGCCCTGACAAAGTTAATGGTAATGAATGGCTAAATTCAGACCCCACCCTAACCCTCCCCTGCTGGGAGGGGACAGATTGGTGGACAGACGAAATGGCTCGTTCTGTCCCGTGACGGGCTCCCTCTCAGCAGGGGAGGGCGAGGGAGAGGTCCAATTACGTTAATTCGCTTTTTGAAAGCTTATCTATAAGGAGAAAAAATCATGGCTCTGAAAAAAGTTACCGGCACCGCCGAGTGCCCTGAATGTTTTGCCGAAATCGAATTGAAAGAGGTCATGCAAAACGAGATCACACAATGCCCCGACTGTGGCGCGGATCTAGAGGTGATTAGTATTGAACCGTTAGCGTTAGCGTTGGCGCCAGAAGAAGAAGAAGATTGGGGTGAATAAGATGAAGTTTGGACTGCTGCACAGCCGTGTGCGCGTGGAAGAAAAATTATTGTTTGAAGCCTTTGAGCGTCGCGGCATCGACTTTGATCTAATTGATGATCAAAAGCTGATCTTTGACATTTCCGATCTTTCGCATGTCGCCGATTATGCCAAATATGATGTCGTGGTCGAACGTTGTATCAACCACGGGCGCGCCTTGTATAGCCTGCGCATTTTAAATGACCAGGGCATCAGCACGGTGAACACCGCCCAAGTGGCTGATACCTGTGGCAATAAACTGCAAACTACCAGCGCCCTCGCCAGCGCGGGGGTGCCACAACCGCGCACGTTGGTGGCCTTTACGCCAGAGAGCGCCTTGGACGCGATTGAGCAATTGGGTTATCCGGTTGTGCTCAAACCGGCTGTCGGTTCATGGGGGCGCTTGCTGAGCAAGGTCAACGACCGCGACGCCGCCGAAGCAATCCTGGAACATAAGGATACGTTGGGCAGCTACCATCATAGCATCTTTTACATTCAAGAATATGTGCGTAAGCCCCTGCGCGACATTCGCGCCTTTGTCGTGGGCGACGAGACGATCTGCGCCATCTACCGCGGTTCGGAACATTGGATCACCAACACGGCGCGCGGTGGCAAATCCAGCAATTGCCCAGTCACGCCCGAACTCAATGACATTTGCTTGCGTGCCACCCGCGCCGTCGGCGGTGGTGTGGTCGCGATTGACGTCTTTGAAGACCCCGATCGCGGCTTGCTGATCAACGAAGTTAATTACACGATGGAATTCCGCAACAGCATTGCACCGACCGGGGTTAATATTCCGGATCGGATGGTTGATTTCGCAATTAAAGTCGCCAAGGATGGCTGGGCGGCGGCCAACGGTTGGCAAAATGGTGGCCCCACCCACCTACCCGTTTCATTGACGGCGGGCGCGTCCGCCTAATTTTTCCGACATTGCTTATGCACGCAAAGGCGCAAAGGTCGCCAAGACAAACGATGAAATTTTGTGAACTTTGCGTGCGTAAACATATTCATAAATTGCATTAAAAAATCTTATGACTGAAAAAATTACAGCATCGATTGTCGGTGCGTCGGGCTATGTGGGTGGTGAATTATTGCGTCTGTTGTTAGACCATCCGCATATTGAAGTCAAGCAAGTCACCAGCGAACGCAACGCCGGTAACTATGTCCACTTTACCCATCCCAACTTGCGCGGTCGCACCAAGTTGCAGTTTGTCAGCGCGGCGGATTTGGAAAATTGCGATCTGCTCTTTTTGGGCTTACCGCATGGCGGGGCGATGGAGCGCATCGAACGTTTCGCCGCCCTGGCACCGCGCATTATCGATCTGAGCGCTGATTTTCGGCTGCGCAACGCGGCGGACTATCCAAAGTGGTACGGCAAGGCCCATACCAATCCGGCCTGGTTGGAGAAATTTGTCTATGGCTTGCCAGAACTGCATCGCGCTGAGATCGCCAAAGCCAACTATGTCAGTGGGGTAGGTTGCAACGCAACGACGACGAACTTAGCGATTTGGCCGCTCTTTGCGCAGGGCAATCTGATCGATCTGGACCGCGGCGTGATCTGTGAGGTCAAAGTCGGCAGCAGCGAAGGCGGCAACGCCTCAAGCGATTCCACCCATCATCCCGAACGGGCCGGTGTCATGCGCAGCTTCGCCCCGACTGGTCACCGACATACGGCAGAAATCTTGCAGGCGATCCGACTGACGGGCGTTGAAACCAATGTTCATCTAAGCGCCACGGCGGTGGATAACGTACGCGGTGTGTTGGCAACGGCCCATCTGTTTGCAAAGCCTGGCGTGACTGAGAAGGATCTATGGCGCGCCTATCGCCAGATTTATCGCAACGAACCCTTTGTCCGTGTCGTAAAAGAGAGCACCGGGCTCTATCGCTACCCCGAACCGAAGATCTTGTCCGGCAGTAACTATGCCGATGTGGGGTTTGAGTTCGACGCCGAG
>JBBQBY010000509.1:0-4967 GCA_038318235.1 Caldilineales bacterium | reverse complement strand
TAGACGCCATCGACATGGCGTTGTTCGGCGCTGGTGCGAATAAAATCATCCACCGCCAGGCCCAAGACCGTTTCTAACGCCTGAAAGCGGACGGCATTGCGCTCTACTAACTGCGCCGTGGATACGCCTTCGCGTTCGGCGGCTTGCACATTTTTCAAACTATTTTCATCGCTCCCAGTCTGAAAATGCACATCATCACCGAGCAGGCGATGATAGCGGGCCAACACGTCGGTCTGAATCGCCTCCAACGCATGGCCGATATGTGGTTGCGCATTCACATAGGGAATCGACGTGCTAATATACCAACTAGCTTGATTCTGCTGCTCTAACCCTGTCTTCATCTTTTGCTCCTCTTGTAAAAATGTAACCAAAACAAAAAAGGCCGCCCACACTGTGGGCAGCCTTTGAAACTCGTTGACTTGTTAGCGCATCTAATTAATTAGGATACGCTCGGTAGAATTTCGGCAGCGGACAGCATGAAACAGCGGGCGTGCGGTTGCACATCTGCATGTTCATGCTCAGCATAGAAAAGAAATTAAAAGTCGCTACCGTGTGTGTTTTCATGTTCAAGTTATCTTAGCAGAATTTCGCGACTTGTCAAGGGCAATTTTTTTTAGAGGGGTAACTTTGGTTGCAAAGACCCCGTGACTCAAGAGGGCTCAACGACTGGTTCCGTCGGGTCTCCATATTTGAGCACGGTGTTTTTCAAAGGAAATTTATTTATTTTCTCTTGCGCTTTGTCTATAACAAGAATAATAACCTCGACAGCTTCGCCAGGAAGAAATGGAAGCGATTTAATCTGTAGGTCCCCATTTTGTGGTATAAGGCCATTCCAAAAAATAAATCATCCATATACTCGTGGAGGGAGCATTCTCTAATGCGGCGTTTACAGGAGTACACCGGCGTAAGAGAACGCCTCCTCCGCGTATACTTATTTTTCTGGAATGGCCTAACTGTGTCCATCCGGGGTCTGAAGTCCAACGGAACGAAAAGTTACTCTACGGTTTCCTAGAAGGTATTGTTTAACCCCTCTCTATTGTTCACCTAGGGCAATCGCGAACTTCGTCATAGAAGCAGATAAATTCGGCGATTAACCGCGAGAAGCGCCTGCAGGCACTGAAAATTCAGTCACTGCACACATTGGGTACCCGGACTTCTTGCGGTCAGTTGCGGTTTTTAACCCTGCTGATTCCAAGTTCGCGATTGCCCTACGGTTGGAGATAATCTCACCTAACTACCGCTCAAATTGGCCTTGGATAAAAAGTAAACAGTGGGTCGAATTGCTCAATCATCCACTGCCAACAGACGATCCAGCCAGCGTCTGCGCCAGAACAGCGATAACCCCGAGCCCCATAAAAGTAGACCGCCTAAAACCAGCAGCCAGACACCGGGCATGGGCTGAATAAAGCCTAAATAGCCCGCAACCGGCGAAACATTTAACCCCACCACGAGCAGCACAATTAGGCTAAATGCCAGCCATGTTGGACGTCGGTCTGGGCTGACGGCGCGCCAACTTGCCAGCAGCGCCATAGGCGGCTCCAAAAACAAAACCAGCGCCAAGGCGCAGAGCGTTAGAAATATCGAAAGCGCGGTCTGCGCTAGGATACGCGCCGCGGTTAAGCCGAATTGTTGGTCAACTTGATAGGTCAATCTCGTATAACTTTCAAAACGCGCAATGACATCCGGCGCAATGGTCGCACCTTGCAATTGGGCGCCAAAACGAAAATAAACGATTGCAAAAATGGTGACACCGATCAGCATGCTCCAAAGAGCTACGGGTAGCACAAATCGCACCAACAATGAAAGCAAAGGCTCCGGTTTGCCTTCTGGCCGCGCCCATAACGTCAAGAAGAAGGCGGGCAAACCAATGGTCAATAGTGTGACTCCTGTCTGCGCTGGTTCAAAGGGGAAGTCTAGACCCGCCATGAGTACACCGATAATAACAAAGGCATAGGTGAACGAGCGCGTCAGCATCAGATAGGTAGCGTTGGTAATGCCGTTGGCAACGCGCTTGCCTTCCGCCAAGGCCGGCACCAACGCTGCGTAGGAATCGTTGAGTAACACCATATCGGCCACACTACGCGCGGCATTGCTGCCACTCTGCATGGCAATGCCGAGTTTAGCCTTTTTCAGCGCCAGAATGTCGTTGACGCCATCGCCGATCATTGCCACGTAATGTCCGCGTTGAATCAGTGCCTCCACCAACTGCTCTTTCTGTTCCGGAGCAATGCGCCCAAAAATGGTCGCTTCCTCAGCCGCCTGAGCAAAGTCGGCAGTGCTCATAGTAGCTAGTTCGGGCCCTGTCACGAGTTTTGGCTCAACCATACCTGTCTGTTTGACCAAGGCTGCCACGGTGTGTGGGTTATCGCCGGAGATTACCTTTAGATGAATGCCCATCTGGGTAAACTGGTTGAGCACTTCGAGCGCGTGGGGACGCAATTCATCGCTTAGGCTGATCAGCCCCAGCGGTTGGAGTATCGGCAAAATTGGCTTGCCAGCCGCATCATGCAGGGTTGTTGTGTCAAGGTTATAGGCAAAGAGCAACACGCGCAAGCCTTGTTCAGACCAGCTTTGCGTTTGTTGGATGAGTGATGTGGCATCGCTCTCCGGCGCCAGATACGGTTGTAACATCTCCAGGGCACCCAGCACAAAGATCCCACGATGATCAGCTTCACCTCCATGATCGAAGGCCAGCGCGCTCCACTTACGCACTGAGGCAAACGGCACTTCGTCTACGGACGGCCGCTGACGACCTTCTATGCTCTGAATGATCGCCGCTGTTGTACTATTGATGGCAGACGCGCTGCGGGCAAAATCGCCCAGCCAACGTTTCAATTCAGCTTCCGTTGCCTTGCCCAGTGGTTGCACCGTTTGCAACTGGAGCGCATTAGTCGTCAACGTACCGGTCTTGTCCATGCAGAGTACATCGACATAATTGAGTGATTCGACAGATTGGCTTTTTTGCACTAACGCGCCTGCGCCGGCAATCTTCACAGCGCTCAGGGTATAGGCAAGGCTGATCGTTAGAAAGAGCCCATAGGGCACCAACCCAATCAGCACGGCTGCCCCAGCTACAAATTGCTGCACACTGTTGTCGCGCAGAACCCCCCCAATGAAGAAAATCAGGGCCATACCAATCGTCAGCACCATCAGCAGGCGAATAACCATGGTAACCTGTTGCTGCAGCGGCGTCGAAGATTCGGCATAAGCACGTACACTGGTCGCAACCTTGTTAGCGAAACTCTCTGATCCTACCGCCTCGGCTTGATAAAACAGGTCACCGACCACACAGAAACTGCCGGAAAAGATTCTGTCCCCCTGCTGCTTGCGCACCAAATCGCTTTCACCGGTCAAGAGCGATTCATCGACTTCTGCAATATTCTCGCCCATCACAACGCCATCGGCTAGAGCTTGGTCGCCGGTGCGCAGATGAATCAGATCATCCTTGACCAATTGTGATGCGTCAATCATCTGTTCGATGCCAGCGCGCAGGACAGTCGTGATGGGGCGCACCAGCAACGCAATCTGATCAAGCTGCCGTTTGGCGCGAATCTCTTGAAAGGTGCGGATCAAGGTGCTGCTGAGCGCTGTGATGACAGTGATGACAGCATCGTTATAGCGCCCAAAACCGATTAGAATGATACCAACCGCAAAGAGAATGATGTTGAAGAAACTGAACAGGTTGGTGCTCAAGATATTCCAGTAGGAGCGTCCTCTACTGACATCCATTTCATTGCCTTCGCCGCGTTCACGTCGGGTCAGTACTTCACTCTCGGTCAAGCCTTGCATGGTTGACATGTTGGATTCCTGTTTGGTGTTGGAAGTTGTAATGAATGAATGTTAGCTCTACCTCATTCTAGCATTCGCTTCCCTTTTGACCTAGTCGAATCTAAAGTACAATTAATAACCACATCCTTTATGGTCGTTCGTAGATAAACAAAACATAAATATGATTGCAACAGGGAACATTTGTATGCAAACACAACCTTCTGATCTTGAGACCCTCATGGCCAAATTGCAGGCTGTACCCATCTTGCAGGGATTGGACCTGACGAATTTGGCGCAATTAGCGCAGAGCGCCATCCGGCGCGTCTATACGCCCGGCGCAGTGATCTTTTTGGAAGGTGACGCGGCCATCGGACTCTATTACGTGGATGAGGGGTGGATCAAGGTTGTGAAAATGTCGGTCGATGGCCGCGAACAAATTTTCTATTATTGGGGTTCTGGAGACATCTTTGGCGGCATAAGTATCTTTGTAGATCGACCAGCACCGGCTACGGCGATTGCCCTAGAAGCAACGGTGATTTGGATCCTGCCACGTGTTGCGCTCCAACAGATGCTCACGACCAATCCAGCGATGGCGCTGTCAATGA
Organism: Caldilineales bacterium; assembly: GCA_038318235.1. Lineage (GTDB taxonomy): Bacteria > Chloroflexota > Anaerolineae > Caldilineales > Caldilineaceae > JAPLGZ01. Next base: position 594 of record JBBQBY010000509.1, on the reverse strand, counting down.
TCGAGTTTATGGCAAACCGGATCGGTGAACTCATGGAGTTGGTGGCGGACTTGTCATTGCGTACGGTAACAGAACGGCTTGCCCGCCTGCTATTGGAGCAAGCTGAAGATGATCTGATCCACCGGCAGCGCTGGGCTACCCAGTCCGATATGGCAGCTCGTCTTGGCACTGTGCCCGATGTGCTCAGTCGCGCCCTGCATAGTCTGGTCGAAGAAGACCTGATCGAACTTGCCCGCCATCAAATCCAGATCCTAGATCGGTCTGGGTTAATGGCCAAAACTACACTCACCCAGTAATCCACCCCAAATCCGACAAAAGTCGAAGACATGTCAGCAAAGTGACGATACACTAGACGCATAACCTGGATGATCGATGAAGAAACGGTGACAGGTTGCAGATAGCAGTATTGATGAAGCAAGTGCAAAGGAGCATAAACATGAAATCACCTATGAATAAACGTTCGCCGTGGATTCGCACGTTGGCCGTCGTTGCCGTCCTCTTTGGGGTGCTCACCATCATCTCTGGTGGACGTACCCTCTTTAACGCCGAGGCACAACAACTGGCCGGCAATTACGTGCCGTTTGTGCTTTGGTT
>JBBQBY010000508.1:0-4991 GCA_038318235.1 Caldilineales bacterium | reverse complement strand
CCTGTGCTAGCTGCTGGTTGGGCTGCGGGTGCTGGACACGCCGCAAAAACAAGGGCCATCACTGTGAGCACAAAGGCCCATCGAAGTCGTTTCATCTGTTTTCTCCTTGCAACTGATGGATTATAAAATATGGATACGAATGATTGATGATAGCATTAGGTTATACTTGTTGCTCGCGTACTGAACTATGCCACGGAATCGCCAGCCGTTCCAATCCTAGAATGACCAGATAAAAAACGAGGCCAACGACACAGGCAATAATGATCGCGGCCCAGGAGTTTTGAAAACGAAATTGGGCGGCTTCCTGCGTAATAAAAACCCCTAACGCCGAGCGATTGCCGCCAAAATATTCGCTCACCACGGCGCCGATCATGCTCAAGGTCGCTGCCACTTTGAACGCGTTAAACATGTACGGCAGCGCGTTGGGCAGCCGCAACTTGCGCAGAATGGTAAACTCACTGGCGGCATAGGAACGCATCAATTCCAGCGCCGCCGGATCGACCAACGTCAAACCACGCACGGTGTTGATCATCATTGGGAAAAAGACGATCACGGCCACGATCATCATCTTGGAGAGTGGGTTATCGATGCCGAACCAGTTATTCAAAATCGGCGCAAAAGCGATGATCGGCACCGAGTTGGCGGCAATCGCAAAGGGCATCAACGTTTCACTGGCCAATGTCCAACGTGATGTCGCCAGCGCTACTAAAATGCCTGTGCTACAACCAATCGCAAAGCCACCCAAGGCTTCGCGGGTAGTAAACCAGCCAATATAAGTCAAGCGATCAAAGTTTTCGCGAAAAGAGGCCCAGATCACCGAAGGCGCAGGCAGCAGAAATTTTTGAATACTGAGCAGGCGCACCGTTCCTTCCCAGAGCACGAGTGCGCCAATAAATAAAAGGATGGCCGGCAAGTTTTGTCTAAGACGCTTCATCTACTGTACGCTCCAGCCAATGATTAACCATTCCGCGTTAACCATTCAGCATTAACCATTATTTCTGCTTCGCCGTCCGCAACCATTCGCGCACTTCCGTTTCCGTTTTAAAATAAGCCGCTTCTTCACGCGTATGTTCACCGCGCGGCACCGGCAAATTGACGTTGGTGATATGCAAAATTTCACCCGGTCGCGCCGACATGACGACGATGCGAGTGGAGAGAAAAACTGCTTCCGGGATACTATGCGTCACAAAGATAACGGTGGTCTGGGTTTCTTGCCAGATCTTGTGTAACTCCAAATTCATGTACTCGCGCGTCATCTCGTCCAGTGCACCAAACGGCTCATCCATCAGCAACAGTTTGGGTTGAATCGCCAGCGCACGCGCAATCGCCGCCCGCTGTTGCATGCCGCCCGACAATTGCCACGGGTAATGATTTTCAAAGCCAGTCAACTCCACCAACGCCAGTAACTCGCGTGCCCGTTTTTGCTGGTCTGTTCCGCTATAGCCGCGCAATTCCAGCGGCAACATCACATTCTTGATAATGCTGCGCCACTCAAAGAGCACTGGCGCTTGAAAGACCATGCCGTAATCCTGGTCCAACCGGGCCTGATGCGCGCTTTTGCCGTTGACCAGAATGTCACCAGCCGTGGGCTTAATTAGATCACCCACCAGGCGCAGCAAAGTGGATTTGCCGCAACCCGACGGCCCGATCAGCGAAATAAATTCGCCCGGTTCAATCGTCAAATTAATATCTTTCAGGGCCACCGTTTTGTTGGCGCTGCTACTGTTAAACGTCATGTTGACGTTAGAAAGGGCGACGATACTCATAAAATTTCCAGTCAATTAACACGGTTATTGGGCGGAGGATAGAGCGAATGGGCGTGATCTGTAAAGGGCAATAAAATATTCGCGTCAATCAAATAACCACGATTAAGGATGTTCCTCATAGATACCAGAACGACTGACTGCATAATCAGATAGCGAAGGTATTTTATCGGTAAAGCGGGTTATTAAATCTGCTAATTGATCGGTAAGTAACTCGAACTCATTTTTGTCAACATCAGGCGGTAGCTCAGACATAATTTTCAGTGACATATGAATTTTCTTCGCTGAACGGCGCATCGCTTTTATCCTTCCCCATTATACATGATCGGCGAGCGCCTTGCGCCCGCGTAACGAAAATGTTTCAATCAACGTGATGATCAGATAAAAGGCAATGCCGACCACGGCGCTGGCGATGATCGTGGCCCATAGGCGGGATGGACCAGAGATATAATACTGGTTGAAATTGAGAATCGCGCCGCCGAGACCATCCCGAATGCCCGACGGTAACTCGCCAATGATTGAGCCGACAATGCTAGCCGTCGCCGATATTTTAAACGCAGTAAAGATATAGGGCAAAGCCGCCGGAAAGCGCAGTTTCCATAAGATCGCCCAACGTGACGCCGCATAGGAGTGCATTAATTCTAACGCCATCGGGTCCGGCGAACGCAAGCCGCGCAGCGTGTTGATCGTGACCGGAAAGAAAGTGAGATAGGCCGCGATCACGGCCACCGAGACCCAACCGGCCTTGAGCCAGATGATCACCATCGGCGCAATCGCTAGAATGGGCACGGTTTGCGAAGCCACCACATAGGGCATACAACCGCGCTCTAATAGATTGAAGTGGGCAAAAAGGATACCCAGGAGCAACCCTAACAAGCCACCAAAGATGAAACCGATCACGGCTTCGCGAAAGGTAAAGATCGCCGCGTTCAACAGAATGCCGATCAGGGGTGGCCCATTGCGGCGCGCCGGGTTTGTAAAGGCCGCGGCAATCTCCCAAATGTGCGGCAGATTTAGGTCTGACGTCACTTTGAAATGGGTGGGTGGAGTATGCGTCAAACCAAACGGGTTTTTTTCCGCGCGCCAGGGATCGCCGCCAATCCACTTGAGCCCTTCCCACAGCAGCGCGATCAGCAGTAGCAAAACAACAAATGAAATAATTTTACGCATGGCTAATTGATTTCTATTTCAACTCGGCTTCGGAAATTTCGGCAGTTTTCATTAGGTGTTTTTGTAAGCCAATTTTTAATGGTATATTACCATGAACGGGAACAGAGATACGTATAGCAGAGCCTTGTTTCGTGTAAATATGATGGCTACCATTGATTCTGCTTAATTGCCACCCGCGTTCTTCTAATAGCCGAGTAAATTGTTTGCCAGAAATCGCCTTCACACCACGATCTCCATCATTTTTGCGTTGTCACTTTCCTCAAACCCTTGTACATCTATTGATAAGCAACCTTCGACTGCTTCATAAATGTTAGAAAGTAGCTCTTCAAATGTATCGCCCTGCGTTGCACAACCTGGGATAGCAGGGACTTCAGCCCAATAGCCACCTTCTTCTGCTTTGTGAATAATAACTTTAAGTTTCATTGTTTACGTGCCTTGTGGCCCTTTGCGCAATAGCTCGATCACATCCTGAGAAAAACCAGCCATCTCCACAAATGCCAACAGTGGGCTTGGTTTCTCTTCTGCCGCTAGCCAACTCACTTTCAACTTAAAGCCAGGAATGGCAGTGGCATGGTAGACGCCGTTTTCATCGGGCAGCGCAGCTCGATAGCGTCCAGCCTCATCGAGCACCCAGAAGTCGGCCCGTTCTTTGCCAGGCCGCGCATCAACCGTCCAATATTCGCGCACACCAGCAACTTCATATTCATCAAACTTGTCACTGCGATCCCGATGCGCGCTTTCGGGAGAGATGACTTCGACCACCAAATCAGCCGGGCCTGCTAGTTGTTTCTTTGTCAGACGATCGAGATGTTGCTTGGCGATAAAAAGAATATCTGGTTCACGTGCATTGCTTTCCGGTGTAGCTTTCATCTCAGTCGGTGCAGTAAGCACTTCACCTAACTGATAATATTGAACGAAATTTAGCAAAAGTGTATATAAAAATCCTACAATTTGTTGATGCCTGATTAAGGGCGGCATAAAAAGAATTGTTTCTCCAGCGACCCATTCGGCATGGGTCGCTCCATCTGTATTTTTTAGAAATTCCGCATAACTCATCGGCACACGCCGTTCTTCTTGCCGCGCATCTGTTGTCGTGACTGTTTCCTGCACTAATTCCGCAACCATTGTCATTCTTTTTACCTCCCTATGCTACGCGCCATGCACCAACTCAAACAACCGGTTTGGACTCAGCGGTATTTCTAGAATTTCTACATTATACCCGATCAGTGCATCTTCTACCGCCTGGGCAAAGAGCGGGCCGACCGGAATTGCGCCCGCTTCACCCGCACCTTTGATGCCAAGTGGGTTGAGCGGCGAGCGCGTCTCGACATGATCCATCTCGACGTGCGGCACCGTGTCGGCGGTGGGCAACAGGTAGTCCATAAACGACGCGTTGAGCAGTTGGCCGTTTTCGTCAAAGATCAATTGTTCATAAAAGGCGTTGCCGATGCCTTGCGCCACGCCGCCTTGAATTTGGCCTTCCAATATCATTGGGTTGATCACCACACCGCAATCGTGGACAGCAATATATTTTTTTATCTCAACTTGCATGGTCTCCGGGTCCACTTCGACGATCATGGCGTGAACCCCACTCGCCGTGGCGCCGCGTTCAGGACCAAAGTAGTCGGTCGCTTCCAGGCCCGGTTCGGCGCCCGGTTTCACGGCGCCGCGTAGTGGGTTCAAGCGCGCCGCCAGATCACCCAATTTGATCGCTGTGTTCGGCGAACCCTTGACGCGTACGGTGCCATCGACCAATTCTAAATCTTCCTCGGCCGCTTCTAAATCCTCGCTGGCGCGTTTTAGAATTTTCTGGCGCACCTTGACTGCCGCCGCATGAATCGCGTTGCCCGCGACCACCGCGCCGCGGCTGGCAAAGGTACCGGCGCCCCAGTAAAATTCGGCAGTATCACCCGTGACCAGGCGCACATTTTCGACCTGCACACCCAACTGTTCGGCGACAACCTGCGCAAAGACGGTGTAATGACCTTGGCCTTGCGTGCCGATCCCGGTGGCAACGCTAACGCGCCCACTGGTTTCAATCGTCACTTTGGCGCCTTC
>JBBQBY010000507.1:0-5017 GCA_038318235.1 Caldilineales bacterium | reverse complement strand
ATGGGGATTCACAGCCTGAAGCAAGGCCGCGAGTTCTATGGCTTGAGCCTTACCCTGGGCGGCGGTGATGTCACACTGCTTGATTTGACCACGGCCTATCACACGCTGGCCAGCCAGGGTCAATATTGGCCGGCCGTCTCGATTCTCTCTATGACAACGAGCCAGAATCAGTTGATCAAACAGGGAACTCCCGCGCAACCCACGCAGGTCATTGACCCGGCGGCGGCCTTCTTAGTGACGGATATCCTCAGTGATAATACCGCCCGCACGCCCGCCTTTGGCCCAAACAGTCCACTCAAATTGAGCCGGCCTGCGGCCGTCAAAACCGGCACGACCACAGATTTTCGCGACAATTGGACCCTCGGCTATACCCGCTATCTGGTGGCGGGTGTCTGGGCTGGCAACAATGACGGCCATCCGATGCAACACACCAGCGGTGTCACCGGGGCGGCGCCGATCTGGCATAACTTTATGGAAGCCGTGCTGCGCGATCCCGGCTTGTTGGCTTTGCTCAACGCACCGCCGGATGAAGCTGCCTGGCAATTTAGCACGCCGCCGGGCGTCGAACAAAGACCAGACTGTCCGCCAAGCGTTATCTGTCGCACGGATGGTGAATATTTCACCGCGCATTGGTTACAAACCACTGGCGCGGCTGGCCCGTTGGCCGACAGTGTAGAAGTAATTCCGAATGCGCCCGTTTATGTGCAGCAGGGGGAGCAAACCCGCCGCGTCGGTTTTTGTAGATTGGCGCAAGCCGCACCACATCGCGCGCTAAAATTGCCCAATGGTGTAGGTTTGTCCAATCGGCTCAAATCAACGGCGACACTCACCGAGACCAATCCCGTTGATGGGGCGCCAATCGTGACCGATACTGCCTTCGCGGCGAAGGTGGTTGGCGAGCAACGTCAGGTAATGGCTTGGAGCATTCGTTACGCAACTGCGGTTGATTTAGGGCCTTGTGATAGTTTAAACAATACCGCCGCGCAGGCCCTGGCTGTAAATCCGCAAGCCAGTGATAATGGCCTTCGCCTGGTGATTGATCTAGCCGCGGCTGGCAATCCCGAAGTTGCTGCTGGACCTAGCGCGGGCGCGCTGGATGTCACCCTGGTCAACCAAACTCTTGTCGCGGCGGTTCCCGGCGATTTGCAGGCTGGCACCTACCGGCTGATGCCGCCGATTATCAACGATGCCAATTGTCCCGGCACCTATGTCATGGGGCGCATCGCAAACTGGGCTAATGCGCCTGTGGCCGGTGTTCATGTACATTTGCGCGACGAGTGGGGCAACCAGGCTGACGCCATTAGTAAAAATGGTGCCAGTGATTATGGTTCATTTGACTTTCCGCTGGCGTCTAATTCACCGCATCAGATCTATTTAACGGTGATTGATGGGGCGGGGAATCTGGTGAGCCCCACCTTTACCATTCAACATAAACAGGGGACGGCCGGTGATGCACCGTGTCATCATGTCGTACTCCAGGGCGGATGAGCGAGCGACCAACGCTGTTGCGCACCATTCTCTCCGCCTGCGCGATCTTTTGGGTGAATTCTAGCCGTATGACGATGAAGCTTAGACAGTTTGTACTTATCTTGATCGCGCTGAGCGCAGTAACGATCTCACTTTTCGCTGGCACATCGCTGCACCTAACCCGTGTCTTTGCGCAAGATTCAGCAACACCTACTTCTTTGACGCCTTCGCCGACCTGGACTCTGCTGCCGACCCTGACGACTACGCCGCCAACTGGCACGCCACCGACCGCAACCTTGACGCCGACGCCCACTTTGACCGGCACACCACTCACCGCGACCCCAACCGTGACCGGCACACCGCCCACCCCGACTTGGACGCCCACCTGGACTGGCACGCCAACCTGGACACCAACGGTAACACCTTTTGGCACGCCGGCGGCCACCCCGACCAGACCAATTCGCGTTGTCAATGAATTCGCCGAACCCAAAGCGGGTGATGCCGTGGCTGGTGTCGTGGTGCTCAAAGGCACTGCCTTGATCGACTCTTATCTGAAATATGACATCCATATTGCTGTGGCGGGGCGCGATGCGTGGCGTTGGTTGATCACCAGCTATGATATTGTCCATGATGGCAATTTGTTTCGGTTGAATACCCTGCTCTTTGCGGATGGGTTTTACGATTTGCGCATGCGCGCCATCCGCGAAGATGGCAATTATTCTGAGACATTCTTGCGTCATCTGGAAATTCGTAACGCCAATCCACCAACGCCAACGCCTTTACGTAATGCGCAGGGCACTTTGCTGCCCACCCAACCGCCTTCGCCGATCTTGTTAGTCGCCACGCCGACGCCAACCCCGAGGCCAGAGCGGCTCAGCAATATCCCGAATGGTCAAGGGATTTTTGCCCCCCAGCATGGGGATGTCTTGCGCGGTCTGGTCGATATCATCGGTACGGTCAACAGTTCGGGCGCGAACGCCTTTGTCCGGTATGAACTCTATATTTCCAATGCTGGCCAAGAGAATTGGACCTGGCTTTTCAGTGATGAGGAACAATTTTGGCAGGAGAGCGTTTATCAACTGGATACAACGCGTTTGCCCGATGGCTTTTACGATTTACGGCTGCGCATCGTCTATCGTGATAGCAATTACAATGACTATTTTGTGCGTGACTTACACTTTGCCAATCACACCTACACTGCACCGGTGCAACGTCCAACGACGCCAACCCCAATGCTTGGTATCTTTATACCTTCATCGAACGCGATGGTCAGTGGTATTGTGGAAGTGCGCGGCGTGGCCACGATCAACAACTTCCTACGCTGGGAGTTGGCGATTGCGCCTAGTGGATCGGACCAATGGTCAATTTTGGTCAAAAACATCACGCCGGTATCCGGACTGCTTTCTCGTTTAGATCTGGGAGGATTACCCTTCGGCAACTATGATTTGCGTTTGCGTGTCATCAGTCAAGACAATCAATACCAAGATTATTTTTCACGCCAGTTACAGCTAGCGGCACCAACACCAACGTTCACGCCGGTCATCACTACCACACTCACCGTTACGGCGACATTGCTGCCCCAACCCTAGCATTGACGAGCAGCTGATAAATGCTACTATTTATCGGAAAATAAAGCGCAATGACAGAAATTTCGTCAATTTAACTTTGGAAATTAAGCGATATTGTGACGCTTGATTGATAATTAAGACGAAACGAAGCATCACAAGCCTTTCGCTTCTCGAGAAAAAGTTGATTTTGATGAATGTAGCGGTTATATAACCAAGTAAGCACAATTCAACAGCCGGTTTGGTACTAGCTGTGGATAGGAGTATAATGAGCAAGTTATGGCTCATATGAGCATGGGAAGGATTAGCCCATTGCAAGTAAAGTTACACTTGCGAAGATTTTTGTTTGCCATGATGTTATAAAAATATAATAGGATATAAAGGCGGATGCCTTTGCTGTCGAATTTAGTGGTTGAATTTAGCAGTTGAATAACGTGAGCGTTACCTTTTGGGTTCAGGATTCGTTTTACTATTTACATGTCTTACCCAAAAGGAATAAATTACGGCACGAAAATTTATCTAAACCCAAATCAATGAGATCTTAGCCTTACATTTTTAACGATTCACTGGAGGACAATCAATGTCGAAATTAATTTTACAAAAAGTGATGACAGCGCTGACAATCGCCCTACTCCTCACTACGTCGTTTGCCGGGTTGGCAACGGCTGCCGATTCACTCGCCCCGCTTGCGCAACAAACGCGCAGCAAACAAGTCAAAGGCACAATTACTGGTGGCAAGTTCGCCAAAATTTGGCTAGGCTTAGAAACCGAAACCCTTGGCGCTCAAATTACCGTGACCAGCGACTGGGATCGCGAGAATCCTTTGCAAAATGGCGTTGGTTTTTTCATCTTAGATGATACAGGTCTCGTCCGTGCTCAGGCCGGTGACGCTCTCAATACCATTGCCTTAGGCGGCGGTAATGTTGTCGATGGCATTAGCACACAATTGCGCTCATCGATCAATGCCGTAGGCTTGGCGAAATATACAATTGTTGTTTACAATGATTCCAATACAGATGCTAACTTCACGTTAACTTCTACCGACGCCTTCATTGTCGATGACTCTAACCAAGTCCAAGGCCCGAATGCCACCACCGTGGCCAACAGCACAACCCTAACAACGACCACGACGACCACCAATACAGCGGTTGTGACCACGGCTGCCACCGCCGTTGTCACCCCTGCCGCCGCTGTGGCGACTACGACAACGGCGCCCATCGCAACTGCGACCGTTGCACCTGTGGCGACCGGCCCCGTGGGTGTTATTAAGGCCAAGGCATTGAGCGGCGAACTGCCCGAACAGAATGCCCAGCACTTTTTGGGGTTGGAACCAACCGAGCGCGATGCCACCATCACCCTGCGCCTGAGCTTTGATCCGCAAGATAGCACTGAACTCGCCCGCCGGCTCAACTTTTGGGTGCTAGACCAGGCCGGTTTTGCCCAATTCCAGGGCGGCACCAATGCCAGCGATGTTGCCATTGCGGCCGGTAGCCGGGATGTAGATAGCCAGATCAACGAACGTGTTGCGCATTTCAAAGCGGCGGGCTTTGGTCCGTATACGGTCATTGTCTACAACAACTCACGCGTCCCCGGCACTTATTCATTAACGGCAGACGGCGCTCTGCTTGTCGATGATTCAGGGCAGACGACAAACGCCAAACAAGCCGGTGCAGCCGTTGGTTCGACTGGCACCACGACGACCACGACCACCACAACGACGACTGCTGCGACCACGGCCGCGGCGACACCGGCTGCTGTCCAAGCCACCGGCGCCCAAACCACCACGACTGCGACCCGCACAGGGACGCCGGGTGGCTCTTATACCGTGAAGTCTGGTGATACGTTAGCGCTGATTGCGCGTGATATTTATGGCGACTACAAGCTATACGAGCAGCTTTGCGCCTTTAACGGCATCACTAATTGCAATACGATCGAAGTTGGCCAAGCGGTTAAGCTGCCAACCCTAGCTCAAATCAAGACCGCCG
>JBBQBY010000506.1:0-5021 GCA_038318235.1 Caldilineales bacterium | reverse complement strand
TGGCGTTGCCAAACTGAACGAGAATTGGACTGAACTCGAGCGAGCCGTGGATTTTGCATTCGGTGGATCTTGGCTGCTCGCATTTCTGCCGCTTCGGAAGTCCGGCCAGCAACCACACAAGCCGAGTAGATGACTAACGATATGACGGGGAGCACCAAGAGATAACTAATTCCTAGCATCAAACTGATTGACATTTTCTGCCTCCCTTAGCTCTTATTTGAAAGCGCTCGTTTGTACATTTTTGGCTGACCGTCGCTATGAGGAGGTGCAATGTGGTCATGAGTAAGCTTACCATAAGGCTGAAATTTGGCATGTCGTTTGGGCTACCAACTTTCTACCGCCGCCCGGTTGTTGCCATACGCCACGCGTACTTTGTCTTTGACGGCGGATCAACGGTGCTGGCCGTAGCAAAGCAGACCGGCAGTAGTCTGGCTTAGGCGCGCCAGATCAATTGGACGCCGGTTACAAAGAGCAAAACGTAGACAATTCGATGGAACCACTGGTCGCTAAAGTAGCGCTGGCAATAGAGGCCAAGCCGCACCCCTACATAGGCCAACGGCGCCAGCAGCAAGACCGTTGTCAGGTTGCCCACGCGCAAGAGGCCCAACCAAGCGTAAGGGATCAGCTTGATCCAATTCATCAGTGCGTACAGGATAACGGTTGTGCCGATAAACAGTTCGCGTGGCATTGCTTGCGGTAACAGATAGATGTTGGTAAACGGGCTACCTGCATGCACAAGCGTGGATGTAAAGCCAGAGCCAGTGCCTAACAAGAAGCCCACCGCATCGGGAAAGCGCTTTTTGCCGAGCGCGCCAAAGATCAAGGCGCGCCCCAGTTGGAAAGCGATGAAGAGGAGCACCAGAATGCCCAGCCCCACCTTTAAGATCCGCTCATTGTGACTGAAATAGTTGAAGACGAAAGCGGCAGCAAACGTGCCTAGAATCGCCCCCGGCAGCAATACAGCAATACTTTTACGGTCAAATTTGCCATGATAATGCCGTAACGACATCAGATCGGCGATCATCAGCAAAGGCAAAAGCAGCGCCGCTGCATCGGATACAGGAATCGTCAGCGCCATCAAAGGGGTGGCGACAAAACCGATCCCACCGCCAAACCCGGCCTTGTCCATCCCCAAAATGATCACGGCTAGCGCGGCAGTGATCCAAAAAGCGGTCGGATGATGAGGGAAGGCGAGATTGTGCATCATTTTTTTTCGATATAAAATTCACATGATTACTTTGATAAGTTTACTTTCAGAGATGACACGATCAGTCGTAATCAGTGGGAGATCAAGCGAACGCGCCGTAGCCGCAATAATACGATCTGCCAACTCTGGAATCGCGGCCGGACCGAAATCACGCAAGGTTTGTACAACCGCCATGTCGAGTGGGATGACATAAATATTGGCGTCTGCTAATTCGGATAATGCCATCAAGTAGCCAACGCTCACTTCCGGCACACGCTGTCTTTGTAACAGAAAAATTGCTTCGACCAGAACAATACTTGGCACTAAAATTTGGGCGCGACCCTCTTCAACTGCCCGGAATACGGACCGTGCAGCTTTGGGCAAACGACGATCTTCAGCCATATACCAGAGAATGCACTGTGTATCAATCACATAGCGCTTCATAGCGGATTGGTATCAAACTTTTTCCACATTTCTCGGCGTGCCTCCGCAAGGAGTGTGGGTGAAAAGTCACAACCTTTGAGAATCCCTTTCAGATGAACCAGACGCAAGGCCGAATCAGATCCACTGCTTGATCGATGACCGCCGCCCTGCTCGATTTCTGTCATGGCTGCCCGTAAAGTAGCGTTGGGGCGTTTAGCCATCGGCGTAAACGGCAAGCCGCCGACGTTAACAGTATGTTGAATAAACATGCGAATCGCGTCCGCCGTACTGATCCCAATCGACTCAAAAATTTCGTCAGCCTGCGCTTTTAACTCGGGTTTAATTCTTGCTTGAACGCTTGCGTATGCCATGAGGCTGTCCTTTGTCTTGTTTGATTTAATTATACAATTTTACTGCAAAACATTGCAATTTGCAACATCGAGATTTAGTGCTCGGCTCTCTAATAAAAAAGCTCGGTTCATTGCCATGTGCTTTAAATGAGCAATTCATGGCAATGAACCGAGCTTTTCCATTTCACTTCAACTATCCCATCACGCGTCTGCAACCGCGACTTTGACAACCACTTTCTTCACCGGTTGGGGTGTATCCACTGCGACGCCTGGGATATGGGCATCTTCAGGGGTGAGGATCACAAAGGTGCCGGCGGGCATCTGCACATAATTGCCGGACCCTTCCAAGAGCAAGAAATCTTTGTCGGCGTTGTATTCACCCGCCTTCAATTCTTTCAGATTCACATAGCCCATCAATTCGCTGCCCTCGGCGACATATTGCACGTCGATATATTTGCGATGCGCCTCCCAAATGCCCTGCGCTTTGGGCTTGGTCGTGTAATGCTGGATCATGGCATAGACGTTTTTGCCGTCAATTTCTATGGTGACTGGTTCGGTATTGAGCACGTCGGTCGTTTGCAGAAAGTGCAGGGCCGCCATCAGCCGGTCGCCCAGCGCAAACGATCCGCTGTGTTTGGTTAACAGGCCAGCATAAAAATCGGATGAGACATTGTTCAGTTGATCGATGATCATTGGGTTCTCTCTGGGTGTAGGTGGGTGAAAAGGGAAATTCTGATGAGTGATAAGTGAGTCAGCTCAATCATTAGGCTATTGATCAGGATTTGATGCGCTTATTGTATCATCACGCTGGTTATGGCTCAAACCGTTTGTACATGGCAAATGAGTACATCGTGTAACCCAGGGCATGGTAAAAGATGTGGGCGCGACCGTTTTTGAAACCAGTGAGCAAGACAATTTGATTCGCACCACCAGCGCGCGCGGCCTGCTCAATCTGTTCGATCAGCGCTCGGCCCACACCAAAGCGTCGATAGGCTTCCTCGACGAAGAGTTCTGTCAATTCGGCATAAGGAATCGGATCACAGATGTTCGGCAACAGACGCAGTGAGGCCATGCCGACAATGCGCGCATCCGCGGCGGCCAAGTACATGGTTTCGATGCCTGCACAACGGGTAATCTGGGCGGCAATCGCTTCGGGCGTCGAACGCAGATCATTGAACGCTTCGTTCAAGCGTGCGATTTCGGCAGCGTCATCGGGTGTGGCCTGGCGAACGATGATCGTCATCGTCAATCCTTTCTTGGTATAAAATGCTTGCGCACGCACTAAAAACATTACACAGAGTTCAGAGAGAAAACACAGAGCACATCAGGATGCGTGTCGAGTAACAAAGTTAGGACAGATTGGCTTTTTCTCTATGTGCTCCGTCTCTTCTTTGTGAACTCTGTGTAACGGCTTTTCCTACGCGCGCAAGCGCTGCTGAATTTGTTCGATTTCTGGTGCGGTCAAACCGGTGGCGAGTAAATATTCGCGTACGCTGCCGTAGTGTTGGTCGATGTAGGCCAACACGGTCAACATAAATTCGGGCAATGTCTTAAAATCTTCGGTCATCCGTTGTTGGCGTTCGGCGTCATCGGCGTGCTGCACCATTAGCTTTTGATACCACGGTTGCAGATAGTGATTGCTCAAGGCATAGTCGGCGGCGATGATCTCGTAGTCTACACCGGCCAGGGCCAGCAGCAGCGCAACGATTAACCCCGTGCGATCTTTACCCGCATGACAATGGACCAGTACACTGCCGGTCGGCGTAGCGGCGACGGCCTGCATAATCGCACACACCTGCGGCTTGAAAACATCCAACGCCAGACAATAATAGACGGGCGTCGCGGTTGTGTTGGAGATCTCTTTCAACCACACTTCATCTTTAAAATTGATCAGCGGCAAGTTATAGTAAACCAACGTATCGCCACAGCCTAGTGGCGTGATAAAGGCATGGGGTTCCATCGCCAATTCGGAGGGGTCACGCAGATCAATAATCGTGCGCACGCCATACGCAATGAGGGCGGCCTGCCCGTCAGCCGATAGGCGCGATAAATTATCAGTGCGCACCAGCGTCTGCCAAGCAATTTCGCCGCCATCTTGGGTTGGATAACCACCCACTTCGCGCGCATTATAACAGGCGTCCCACAGCAGGCGACGAACGGTTGGATCTGGGAGTTGTGTCGCTTTGGGCATAATGCTCTCGGTTGGTTGAAATAAAAGTTACTCGGAAAAGTCGGCTTACGCAAGAATGCGCGCCCGTTTTGGATCATAGGGGCTGCGCAGATAGACTGTGGCGGGAATTCGTGCGCCATTCGTCTCAATTTCATAGTGGCCGGACAGCAGAAAGTCTTTGTCTACACCTGCGGCATTTTTGACATAACCCGCGCCGATTGCACCACCGAGCGTATAACTATAGGCACCTGAGCTAGTATAGCCGACCAGTTGTCCATCGCGCCAGATCGGTTCGTTGCCCCATAACACGGCGGCAGGATCTTGCAACACAAAGAGCGCCAGCCGTTTTTTTAACGGTTCCGCGCGCTGTTTTAATAAAGCCGCGCGCCCGATAAACTCAGTTGGCTTGTCCCAGGCTACCGCAAAACCAAGCCCAGCTTCCAGCGGCGTTTCATCAATCGACAGATCGCTACCCCAGGCCAGATAACCTTTTTCCAGGCGCAGTGAGTTGATGGCATAGCTGCCCGCGTTGACCAAATCCAGTTCACGGCCAGCCGCCCACAGCGTGTCATAGACATCGACTAGGCATTCCATCGGCGTGTGCAACTCCCAGCCCAACTCGCCCACATAGGTAATACGCAGGGCGCGCACGTTGGACAGCCCCACGCTGATCGTTTGCGCCGTGCCAAACGGAAACGCCTGGTTGGTCAAATCGGCGTCGGTGACTTTGTTTAACAAGGCGCGCGCCTGAGGTCCCATGACGCTGAGCACGCCATAGGCCGAGGTTACATCGATCAGTTCGGCGTGGGCGCCCTTGGGTAAGTTGCGTGTGATCCAGTCGAAGTCGCGTGTGGATTGGCCGGTCGAGGTGATCAGATAAAATTCATCCTGT
>JBBQBY010000505.1:0-5072 GCA_038318235.1 Caldilineales bacterium | reverse complement strand
CTGGATACTTTATTCTTTGATTGCGCCTTAGTGCGTCAATCTTTTCCTGGATCCGCTG
This sequence comes from Caldilineales bacterium, assembly GCA_038318235.1. GTDB lineage: Bacteria > Chloroflexota > Anaerolineae > Caldilineales > Caldilineaceae > JAPLGZ01. The sequence goes on along the minus strand of JBBQBY010000505.1, from coordinate 5,014 downwards.
CACCATCCGGTATTCGCCCAGCCATTCAATCGTTTCGAGCGTCTCTTGGATGCCATTGCCGGCCTGTTTTTTGATGAACTCGTTAGTCGCCATGCCATACTGTGCTTCAAACTTATGGAGGCGATGTTGCGTCTGACGCACCCCTGCTTCAAGCAGACGCACTTCATTCTGCAGGGCAGCTTCAACCAATGGTTTGATGGACGTTACGCTTGGTGAAATTAGGGTAAGTTCTGTCATTCCAACACCTCTTGTCTGACTCAACAAAACAAAATGAAATCGAGTGGAATTGTAGCATAAGGAGGGGAAAATCGTATGACGTGGCGTTTGTTAAAGGTGCATCCGACTAACCAAACAAGAAATCGCTACAAATAATCATCCAGCAGCACAAGTACAGGTTTATCGACCTTGTTCCGCCACTGTTTGTCGTTACTGACCAGCGCCGTGGCACCTGCCTGGATGGCGGTGGCGATCTGGATCGCATCGGGCATTTTTAGACCCGTGCTCGCCCGCACCAAGGCCGTCTGCCGCGCGATCTCGACGTTGGGTGGCATAAGTTGTAAATTGGGAAAATTAGTCACATAGAGTTCGTAATCCTGCAGCGCTTGGGTGTTACCCGCACGTGCTGGGGCGGTGAGAATTTCGGCCAGCGTGAGCGTGCTGGTGACACCTTGGACGGTGCCCTGTTCAATCAAAGCAAAGACCGCCGTCGCTAAATCGGCATAGCGCGGATGCTCGTCAAGCAAGTAGATCCAGACCATCGTGTCCACACTGATGAGGTGATGGCCGGCCAATGCTTGTTGCAACTGGGCTATTCCCATGCGGCGCGCTCCTCTGCCAACCACTGTTCGACATCCGCTGGCCAGACCTGTTTATGGAGGCCGCGTAGCGTTTGGGTGAAGTTGGTTGGCTTGGGGCGAATGATCACGGTTTCACCATCGATCAAAAACAAAAGCGTGTCGCGTGGTTGCAACTTTAGCAGCTGGCGGACTTCTTTGGGAATGACTACTTGGTATTTATCGCTAATTTGGGCAGAGATAGTCGTCATAGTTTTCTCGCTCTCAGCTTAGGCAAGGATTCGCTGTTGCCCTAGGCCAGCTTGGTTTACATATTTTGGTTTCATGAGAGATAACCCCATAAAGTATACCAATTTAGATTTTTATTACCAAATCTACTTTTATCTTATACTTTATGAAAGTGTTTACTGAACGTCAACAAACGACAAAAAGGCTGTAAACACGGATGAAAAAACGCAGATATGAAATTTTTATGATCTGTATTCCTCGCCATCCGTGTTTACCCAGCTTTTCTTTCTGGCTCGTCCAGGTTAGGAGATTCCATATCCCATGTCCCAATCCTTCCACGCCCTCGTTATCCAACTCACCGCCTTGGAAACAGGCGTCCTGCCCGGCACGCTGGGCGAACTGGCGCATGCCGCCTTTTATGCCGCGGCCCAGGCTGTCGATCCGGTGCTTTCGGCGCAGATGCATGGGGCGCAGGAGCGCAGCGCCTTTAGCCTGTCACCTTTGTATGGCTACTCGCAAAACTTGCCCGATGGGCGCGTTCGGGTGAACCAGGGTCAGCCGGGCTGGCTGCGCCTTGGCCTGCTCGATGATCGGCTTTTTGCCGTCTTTATGCACCATCTGCTCAATAATAGCCGCCCGACCATTCGCCTGGGCCCCGTCCACTTCGCCATCACCACGGTGCTTGGCAACCCGGGCAGCCACCCGTGGGTCGGCTATACGACGCTCGACCAGTTGCGCGCGCTGTCCGCCACACCCGATCAGTGGACGCTCGAATTTGCCAGTCCCACCGCGATCCGCTGGGGCGAGGCGGAGAATAAGACCCGTCGGGTGGAACTTTTCCCCCAGCCGCGCATGGCTATCGCCGGTCTACGCTCACGCTGGGATCGCTTGACGGGCGACACTTGGGGCCGGGCTTTTGAGGAATGGGTCGAGCGCAACGTGATTGTCAGCCGCATCTGGCACTGGCAGACCCAGTCCTTTGGCTTCCAGAAACAGACGTATGTGGGCGGTCTGGGCCGGCTCGACTATCGCCTGCTCGACGCCAGCCACGCCGCCAACGCGGCACACTTAAATCGCCTGTGGCAATTGGCCTTCTACACCGGCATTGGCTATAAAACGACGCATGGTTTGGGCCAGGTGCGGATCGTGAATGAATAATTAATGACTCATGTTACGCACGACCACCCCACCCCAGCCCTCCCCAGTTTGGGGAGGGAGCCATCACGGGAGAGAAGCTATGATCTCTTCTGTCCCGCGACAGTCCTCCCCCTGTTTGGGGGGAGTTAGAGGGGGGTGAATCGGCTGCTGCGTAACATCAATTAACCATTAGCAAGGAATTTCCTATGTCCGAAATCACCAACGAACTCCTCCCGCTCTCCTATATCAACCAGTTTGACTACTGCGCTCGGCGCTTTTGGTATATCTATGTGCAGGGCCAGATGGTGGAAAATGTACACGTGTTGCGTGGCAACATCAACCATGAACACGCGCACACGCCCGGCTACGAAACGACCCCGGCTGGCGTGACGATCCACCGCCAGGTGCAAGTCGTGAGCCACACGTTGGGCATCACTGGCATCTGCGATCTGTTGGAGGAGCATGATGACGGGCGCCTGATTCCGGTCGAATACAAACAAGGCAGCCAGGGCAACTGGACCAACGACGAAGCCCAACTCTGTGCCCAAGCGCTCTGTTTGGAAGAGATGTTGGCGACCGCAGGCCGCGCGGCGGCTGGCCGTGCGACGATTACGCAGGGCTATATTTTCTATTTTGGCAGCCGGCGGCGCGTGGAAGTTTTATTTGCGCCTGCACTGCGCGAGCGGACACAGCAATTGATCCAACAGATGCAACGCGCCTTGGCCCAGGGTGACTTGCCGCCGCACACCGCCCAACGCCAACGCTGCAACGGCTGTAGCCTCTATGATGTGTGCTTACCCAAAGAGACCGAAGCGTTACAGCGCTGACGAACGATAATCTTGCAACTCGCAATTCATCACTCGCAACTCACAAAGGACTTCCCCATGACCACCCTCTACCTGACCGAACCGTACAGCGTTGTCAACAAAGATGGCGAAGCGTTAACGGTCAAAATCCCAGCCAACAAGGAGACCGGCGCCGAAGCACGCAAGATCTCGATTCCCCTGATGAAGATCGATCAGGTGGTGGTGCTGGGCGATAGCACGGTGACGACGCCGGCCTTGCTGGCTCTGCTCGAACAGAATGCCGATATCTGTTTTTGCGACTATTGGGGGCGCTTCAAGGGGCGCCTGGCCCCCGCGGTCAACAAAAACGTCTTTGTGCGCGCCGCGCAATTTCGGGCGCATAACGCCTACCAGCAGCGGGTATTGTTGGCGGCCCGTTTTGTGCGCGGCAAATTGCATAACCAACGCACACTTTTGCTGCGCAGCAACCGCAGCGTAACCGAGGCAGATGCGTCGGACACCTTGGCCGCCGCCGCCGAAACGATCCAGCGCCTGATCGAGGAAGTGGATCGTTTGGAAGTAGAAGCGGATGGCCCGCTCGATCCCGCCCATCCACAACTGGGGTCGGCGCTGGGCACGTTGCATGGGCTGGAAGGAGCGGGCGCCGCGGCCTTTTTTCGCGGCTTTGGTCATTTACTCAAACAAGATCTGGGCTTCGCGGGGCGCAAACGCCGTCCACCCACCGATCCCGTCAACGCGCTGCTCAGCTTTGGCTATGTCTTGTTGATGAATCACGTCTTTAGCGCCGTGCAACTGGTCGGTTTTGACCCCTACATCGGCTATCTGCACAGTGAAGGTTATGGCAAACCATCGTTGGCGCTTGATTTGATGGAAGAGATGCGCACGCCAATTGTTGATTCGGTTGTGCTGACGGTGATCAACAAGCAGATCTTGCAGGCAAAACATTTCGACGAGCAATTGGGCGTCTACCAACTGAGCACGGTTGGCCGCAAGCTCTTTTTACAACAATTTGAGGCGCGCCTCAATACCGAAATTCAGCATCCTGTCTTTGGCTACAAAGCCAGCTATCGCCGCTGTCTGGAATTACAGGCGCGCCTGCTGGGCAAATTTCTCACCGGCGAGATCCCAGCCTATCGACCTTTTCAGATCCGCTAAAGCCGAACGCAGCCCTTTACTGCCTAATCCCTAATCCCTAATCCCAGCCTAAACACCCAACAATGCCATCTAACCTTACAGCAATGCTCAATTCAAAAATTCGGCCGCGGATAAACGCAGATAGACGCGGATTTTTTTCTAAAAAATCGGTTTTTCGACCTTTTACATAGCGTATGCCATCGGCAAACCGTTTGATCTGCGCAAATCCGCGTTTATCCGCGTCCGAATTGAGAATTCCTGCTAACCTTATTTCCCACTTTGTCTCTACCCAAAAAGCTGCTATACTATGAGTGATAATCGTACCACAACTTTATACATGGTGGCCTATGACATTAGCTCGGATCGCCGGCGGACCAAGGTGCATAAGACGCTCCGTGGTTTTGGACAGTGGACGCAATATAGCCTGTTCGAGTGTTATCTGACCGAGAAGCAATATCTACAATTGCGCCAAAAATTGGATCGCCATCTGGAAGCAAGCCAGGACACGGTGCGCTTTTATCCATTGTGTGCCAACTGTGTCGCCAAAGTAGAGACCGTGGGTAGCCTGCCCCCCAAAGAACCGGCACTTTTTTTGGTCTAGCGGCTTTGCGAGCATCCGAGCAAGCCACTCGGCACGGGGTGACGCTCGCAGCCCGGCCGGCGGCGACCAATCGCCTGTTTTTAACGCCGTGACCTGTGTAAAGCTAAGCCGCCAACCGCTGTTGTCCGTCTAACGTTGAACCTGGCAGCTAGCCACGCGGACCGTCAATCCCTAGAAAATCAGGTGATGCTCGCTGGTGGGAGGAAAGATGCAGAAAAAGCAACAATTCTCAGTTAATCAATCTGTAATACGGCCATTCCAGCCCGCAAGTGGGACGCAACCTGCCAAATTTTGCCGTTTTTTTGAAGGTCTGC
>JBBQBY010000504.1:0-5107 GCA_038318235.1 Caldilineales bacterium | reverse complement strand
GGCTTTGTGATAACAGTGGGCGCTGAGCGCGTACAGATGGGCAAAGACGGCATCCTCATCGGCGACGCTTGCCGGCACTTTAACAATGCTGGCGGACTCGGTGGTGATGTATTCGGACTGATGCGGCTGGCGGGTGACAATCCGATCGCCCATCTTCACACGCGTGACGGCGCGCCCTACCCCGCGCACGATGCCCAAATTGCTGTCGCCCACCCAGCGCGGATAACCAGGCGCACCTGGCACCTGCTCTGCTCCCTCATAATTGCCCCGATCCGTGCCAATTTTAAACGCCGAGATGCGGGTTTCGACCCAGATCTCATCGGCCTGCAACTGACTTGTATCCAATGGCTGCTCTTCAATCCGCAAATCGCGCGGGCCGTGCAAAATCGCGATCTTCAAAGGGTTGCTCCTGGTTGGAAATAGGAAAATGCGCCTCACCCCCCGCGCTCGTGGGCGCCCCCCTCTCCTGAACGATAAAGCTGTTTCAGAAGAGGGGAGTACAACAGGTGACTCCGACTCCCCCTCTTCTGAACTCAGCCCTTCGATTCAGGAGAGGGGGCGGGGGGTGAGGCCAGATGTTAAAGCGTATCAAAAAACGTCAGATCCGCACCAAAGTTATCCATCGCCACCACTTCATCGCCGCGTAGCCGCACACCAATCTGGCGCGTGCGATGGGACAACGTGATCGTTTGTGTGGGCAAAGGGAAGACCAGCGTAATCCAGCGATTGATGGGCGGCTGGGTTATCACAAGGTAGCCATTGCTGAGGTGCGGCTCACCGGGCGCGCTGTCTAGCTTGAGCCCGGCTGGTTCGACCCACGGCGGTATGCGTATAAAGAGCGCGCCGGGCCGTTTGACGCGCACGCGCAGCGCCGGATGGGTATAGGGTGATTCTACTTGAATCGCCGCAGTCTCGTGGTCAAAGAGTAAATTGACCCAATGCCCAGCCGCGTCAAAGCGTGTGACTTGGCGATATACTTCACACAGCGAAGCAACCGCGCCGCCGACAATGTCCATGTTAAAACTAATATGGTTGGCGTCCACCGGTTCGTGCCCATACGGCGCGGGGAAACCAAACGCACCGAGATGGCGGTTAGCCAGGTCATGTTTGCCATCTTCGTGGTTGGGGTTCGGCGGCTCTGCAATAAAAGCGGTGTCGCGCAATTGCGACGGTAGCAGATGACCGCGCACAATGCGCTCGGCGTCGTGGTAATATTCAGGATAACCCCAGCGGCCCAGAATCAGCGCCGTCTCGACAATGTCACCAGTATTGTTGCATTCACCCTTGTCGGGGTCGGCGTCATCGCCGCTCATTTCGATCACCCAGCCCAATGCGTCGCGAATCTGCCAGAGACCGTTGTCATAAAATGCGCGCACCCGCTCGATTAAAGGTGCATCGTGGGTCAGATCCGCCAGTTGCGCCAATGACGACATCACGCAAGTGGTCGAATGGGTGTGTGTGCCAAAGGTTGCGCGATCATAAGCACCGTCTGCCTTGAAAAAATCATTGATCACTTTTTCTTTGAGCAGGAGCGCCAACGCCAATGCCGGGCCGTAACCTGTCGTCCGATAGAACTTGACCAACGGCCCCAAGGTGCGCGCCAGACCAACAATAAAGGTAGAATCGATCAACTTCAGGCCAAGCACCGTTTCCAACTGGTTGCGATCCCAGCCTTTCGCCGGATCCCACAGTTGGAGGATGGCGGTTATGCTCGTCTCGGCCACTTGTTGGGCCTGGCGCGATTGGCGGAACTTGGTCAAGGCGTACAGGGCGTGAAAACCTTCGCGCACATTGTGCGCCATAAAATTCACCAGCGGCCCACCCAGTTCCTGGCGGTTGAGCGGCAAAGGCAGAGCGCCGCCATAGGAAAAGAAGGCCGCCTGCGCATGTTTTTCAATCGCATCTTCGTCAATCGTTATCCCCAGCGCATCCTCCGCATTGAGCAGGGCGTTTAAGTGGCGACCGGGCACATGTGCCTCCGAATGCGCCCAGCTAAACTTGAGCCAGGTCTCGGGGCGGACTTGCGAGCCGAAAAAGGGAATGTCATGGTCATCGGCATTAAAGACGCTCTGCATGGTGCGACAACCCAGGGCAATCGCGGCGCGGATATCGGTGGTGTTGATGTTGTTCAATTTGGTCATAAAAAGGAAGCGTTTTGCTCTCCATGTGGTTGTAGCCGATGTCGGCTTGGTCTGATCAATAACAACCAGCCACCCGCGCCCGTAGCTGCACAATCGGCAACACGACGTCGATCGTCGGTGTCGGTACGCTGACCAAACGGCCCATCTCTTGCACAGCCGTTACCAGCGCGTCGATTTCCATGGGGCGACCGCGTTCGAGATCTTGCAGCATGGAGGTCTTGTGCGCGCCAATCGCCGCCGCGCCAGCAATCCGTTTGTCCACCTCCATGCCAAAACGCACGCCCAGTTTTTCACCAATCGCCTGGGCTTCTAGCATCATCGCCTGCGCCACGGCGCGTGTGCCAGGATCAGTCGCCAGCACGTCCAAGGTGGCATGCGTGAGCGCGCTGAGCGGGTTAAAACAGAGATTGCCCCATAACTTGATCCAGATCTCGTTGCGAATATGGCTGCGGATCGGTGCCTTAAAATCGGCTGCATTCAGGGCCGCGCTCAATTGTTGGATGCGCACGGTCTTCTGACCGTTTGGTTCGCCCAAGGTAAACTGGTTGCCGTCGATATGTTGAATTACGCCAGGTTCGATCACTTCGCAGGCTGGATAGACGACGCAGCCAATCGCGCGTTCGGGGCCGATCTTGTCCCATTGTCGCCCGCCGGGATCCACGCTGGTCAACTGATGATCGCGCCACGGCCCTTTTAAATTGTAAAAATACCACCAAGGCACGCCATTCGTGGCGGTCACGACAGCGGTTTCTGGGCCAAGCAGCGGTTGCAACGCATCGACGACGCCGGGGACTGAATGCGCTTTCAGGGCGATAATTACTGTATCTTGGGGTCCAACTTCGGTGGCGTCGCTGGTGCAGCGCGGGTGGGCGACGCGTTCTTCGCCGTCAATTAGCAGTTTCAAGCCATGCTGTTGCATCGCAGCCAGATGTGGCCCGCGCGCAATCAACGTCACATCCACGCCGCTCAGCGCCAGTTGTACGCCCAGGTAGCCGCCAATCGCCCCCGCACCATAGATGCAGACGCGCATTACCCAACCCCCAATTTCTCGGCTAGCCCGATGCGCTGTAACTTGCCGGTAGCGCCTTTGGGGATCTCTTCCAAAAAGAGAATCTTGCGCGGTACCTTGAAATCGGCCAGGCGCGTGGCGGCAAAATCGCGCAATTCGCGCTCGGTTACGGTGCTGTCTTCGCGTAATACGACCGCGGCGGCCACCTCTTCGCCCAGTTTAGCGTGTGGCATCGCAAAGGTTACCACCTGACGCACGGCCGGATGTTCCATTAACACGTCATCCACCTCGCGCGGTGAGATCTTTTCGCCACCGCGGTTGATGATCTCCTTGAGCCGTCCGTTAATTGTCAGATAGCCCTCTGGATCCATGATACCCTGATCGCCCGTACGGAACCAGCCGTTGGTAAAATTCTCTGCGTTGGCTTTGGGGTTGTTCTCATAACCCGGCGTGACGTTGATGCCACGGATCACGATTTCGCCAATCGCGCCCGGCGGCAAAAGCGCGCCTTGCTGATCCATGATCGCCACTTCGGGGCCGGCCGCGACGCCGACGCTGCCTGGTTTGCGCGAACGGGGCGGCAGGGGATTGCTCGCCATCTGATGCGCGGCCTCGGTCATACCGTAGGCTTCAATCACGGGCGCGTTAAACGTTTTCTCCAATTCTTCCATCACAGGCGTGGGCAGAGAGGAGGAGGAGGAGCGGATAAAACGCAGCTTGGCATTGGCCACCGTCGCTTGGTTGCGACCGGCGCGGGTGAGAATTGCCTGATGCATCGTCGGCACGGCGGTGTACCAGGTTGGTTGGGCTTCGGCCAACCAGGCGAAAAATTGGTACGCGTCAAAACCGGGCGTGCAGCAAACGCTCGCACCCATGCGCAAAGAAGCGAGCACCGCCGCGATCAGCCCATGAATGTGGAACAACGGCATAATATTCAGACAGCGATCAGCGGGGGTCAGCGCCAAATTCCCACTGACATTGCGCGCCGAGGCGCAGACGTTGCGCTGGGTGAGCGGCACAATCTTGGGGCGTGAGGTCGTGCCAGAGGTGTGGAGCACCAAGGCAATGTCGTCCACTTCGGCCCAGCCACCCTGCGTTGTCGGTTGACTTGCTGGCGCGCCCGCCGCTGGCTGGAGGCTAAATAGACCCGCCGGCGCGTCGGCGGACATGGTAATTTCGAGCACTGGTATATGCAATTCTGCCGCCACTTCCAGCGCCGGTGAGCTGCTGCCCTGTTCGACCACAAGCGCTTTGGCCCCCAAATCGTTCAGATAGAACTCGAATTCGGCTTTTCGATAGCTAGGATTCAGGGGCGCAGTCGTGGCGCCGGCGGCAATCGCCACAAAGGCCGTCGCCATTTGGGGGCCGTTCGGCAAAACAATCGCCCCGCGGTCATTGCGCCCAATCCCCAATAGATTGAGCGTGGCAACGGTGTGCTGCACATAGTCGCGCAGACGTTGATAGGTCAGCGGTGGCCGACCGGGTGCGGCAATCGCCACGTCATCTGCCCGCCCCACGGCTAGTAACTCTGTAATGGTTGAAATGTCAGACATATTTCCTTCACTCCTCGCTAAAATTTCTGCTTGCTACTACATCTTTTCGTATCATACATCCAATTGCCCGGTTGCACCAGTCGAATTAAAGCAGCCGTGGTGATCATGACAATGCCTTGTTTTAGGGCAGGAATAAATTCCGCGGCTGACAATAGGAAGTCGCCGCAGCGACTGGGCATTTATTCCTGCTGCTAATTGACATTCATTTTGTAACCCAGTATGCTTGAAATCTCATCACTTCATTCACAGGGAGATCGTATGAAGATTGGCTGTTGTTGTGCGCTTGAGCAGGCCGCCCTGGCCAAAGCGGCGGGGTTTGATTATTTGGAATGTCCGCTAATTTCGCTGCGCGCCGAGGAAGATGATGCGGCGTTTGCGCCAGTTTTGGACCAATATCGCGCCGC
>JBBQBY010000503.1:0-5110 GCA_038318235.1 Caldilineales bacterium | reverse complement strand
GTAATAACTCTTCCAAGTCTTTAATGGTAGCCGAGCCGTTACGTTTCATATACTCAAGAATCTGCCAAGTTGGTGATTCTTGTTTTTGGTGTGCACCCAATACCATGATTTTTTCCTAATTAAGACGGACATGAATACTGCATTGCATCAATCACCTGCCAATCATACCAGGATAAGACAATTTTGTCAAATAAAAATGTTTTAATTATTCATCAGCAGTTTGCCAACGCATGTACCATCTAAAGTAAAAGTAGTTTGAAAACGAGTGTGCTGAAACTTCCAGGAAGCTGGTTCGACGAAAACCACTCGTCTCTGGCTGCTTTCACTTTAGGGCATCCATGGGGCGTGATGCATCACGCCCCTACGAACTCTGACTGCGTAATATGAGTTACCATATTGATCAGATGCAAATCAGGTCGCAAAGGCGCCAGAAAGGCCCTTATCCAGAGCACGCCGGATCTAGCGCTTGCTCCAAATGTAAAGTGAGTTGAACGCCAGCCCATACAAAAGGCAGGGCTATGATAGCCCTGCCTTGATCAATCTATGCTTAGCATAGTTTTGCTCTATACTTACTCAAAATGCTGCCGCCAACCACTAAGGCACTTTCAAAGAATAAAGTATCCAGTAGGTGCGTGCTTTTAGCCGCACAATTTGGGTATACCCAAATTGTGCGGCTAAAAGCACGCACCTACGAATGGTTTTGCTCGGCAAGTGCTGGATATTTATTTCTTTGAAATGGCCTATAATGAAAATGCAGCACTTGATAGTCGGGGATGCTATCAGACAAACTCTGCTTAAGGCTGTAGTTAATCACGCCGGATTCAGGGGCGGTTTCAAGCGCATCCGCTAAACCGTTCGGGCCAAAGGAGTTACTTACATCAATCATGCCATCGTGATTTTGATCTAAAATTTCCAGGGTTGCCGTGGGGATGCCACTTTCCCACAGATCAAAAATACTATCGTTATCACTATCCAAGTCCAAGTTATCCGACAGACGGTCACCGTCAGTGTCATAATTGTTGAGGGCAGTCGCCAATTCGACCTGATCGGGAATTCCATCATTGTCATCATCCAGATCGCCGGTAACCGAACAGGCCGCGCCCCAAGCAACAGAGGCTTCCAATAAATACCAGCCATCTTGCGAAAAACTATGGGCTAGACCATTGGGAAAGCCAATCCGCCGCGCTGGGGCATCCATCCCGAACATGGCCGCGCCCGTATCATAACCGAACAGCGCGACTTGATCTGGATGATCGAGAATCGTCGCAATTTTTACCGCACTGGCGGCAGGTGTTCCCCATGTAAAGGTAACAAGGGTGCTGTTCGTTTCGACCGGGCTTTTGAGGCCACTTGCCAACGGGTGATCCAAATTGATCAGATTGAGTTTTGTCTGATTATCCACACGCCCATCATCATTCAGGCTTGAGGTCATCTGCATATCGTCCAATAATTCGCCATTCCAGGTAAGAACCGACGTTTCTGTGGCGCGAAACTTCGTATTAACGCTAGCCGGATCGACCGCATCCGAGATCAGCACCAAATCGACATTCAACGCATCATTGGCGGTCGCTTCATTCGGATTGCGCACCACAACCGTAAAGCCGCGCAGGCGGAGCTGGTTGGCAATGATCTGATCATCGCTGCCAAAATTGCTGACAAAAAGAATGGTCTTGCCCGTACACGGCGTCAAGCGTAATTGGTTCTGCTGGCTGGCTCCAAGATTGAGGCTCAACGGCGTGGCTTCCGGGGTGTTTGCACAGCCGTTTTGAAAGAGAAATTCCAGCGGAATGACCCGCTGATCAAAGCCTGGCCCATCAAAGGTTACCTCCAGCGCAGCGCTGGCTTCCTTTTCAAAATACCCCACATCAATCGGATAGTGGCCAGGCGGCAAGGCCACCATGCCAGAACGTTGCTGCGGACCATGCAACCCGTCATTATTGACCACTTCATTGCCGCGAATCGAGAGTTTGCTGCCACCCGCCGAGTTGAGATAAAACGTGTAAAGGCCATCCAGCGGGATATAAATACACCCGGTAAAACACATGGCAAAGTTGCCGTCGTGCAGACGAGGTGCAAGACTAAAGTTATCCACGCCGCCCGTTTTAGTGGCGATAAGCTTATCAAAAACAGGTAGACTAGCCCACGCCCCCTCGAAAAATTCATACTTCAGGCCACTATCCACCACAGGGCGATCATTCGGCACGCCGTCGTGATCCCGATCAAAGGTGTCAATCGCATCCACCTCATTGCTAATTTTCCAGGGATGGGCCAAATCAGCCGGCAGATCCATGCCTTGATTGGCTTTTTCACCCGGATTATCCGTACCCCACACAGCGTCTAGCGCCCAGATGCGACCGCTCCCTTGCTGCAACAGGGCATAGGTCAGGTCACCGGTATCGGTCACATTTGACTGTGCCGAATCCATCAAGCGGAATTTCACTTCGTCTGGGGTTAATTGCGGCTGCGCTTGGAGCATCACGGCGACAACCCCCGAAGCCACGGCTGTGGCCATACTGGTGCCACTAAGCCGGTATAAACTGATTGTGGGATCATAATCTGGATAATTGGCCACCAGCATAGCCGACTTGGCTCTGTTCGTTGGATCGTTATACATAAAGGCGACTACGTTTGCCCCTGGGGCCAGCACGTCTGGTTTGACAAAACCGTCTAAACTAGGCCCAGCCGCCGACCAACGCGCCACCAAATCATCCCCCCATTGCGCACGGCCGGGCGTTCGGTTGCTGTCTAACGCGCCGACCGCGATCACATAGGGATCATTGCCTGGCACGGTAATCGTCTGGGCTTTGGGGCCATTATTGCCAGCCGCTGCCAACACCACGATGCCATTGGCCCAGGCCGCTTCGGCGGCGCGATTGACTGGATCGACAAAATAGGGTGTCACGGCGTAGGCGGTCAAGCTCAGGTTGATCACACGAATGCCTAATTCGTCCTTCTGCTCTACCGCATATTGAATGCCCTCAACCACATCTTCGTAGGTGCCCGCCCCATCATTGCCCAGCACGCGCACACTCAGCAGGCGCGCATCGGGGGCCACACCAAGGCGGTCGCCCGATCAGCATCGATCAAGCGACTCCCAATCGTGGTTGCCACATGGGTGCCATGCCCATAACCATCTGTGCTCAATTGCCAATTATCAGTCCAACAATAATGATTAAAGTGTTGACCAACGCCGGCACATTGGCCAGCGCCGACAAAATCGGCTTGGCCAACAAAATCAAGCATACCTTCTGGATGATTGACCGGCGTTACAGGGTCATGAGAGACACCACTATCGATCACAGCAACGGTGATACCCTGGCCGGTCAGTGGCCTTGCGTTCCTTGATGCACCAGGTCGGCCCCCACATCCATTGTGGCCGGACTGAGCACATGCCAAACAAAAGGATCAGTGGTCGGCTGCGCATCCTTGCTGCCCGCGGCATTGTCCAGTGGAATTACTGCCGCCCCCTCAACCGGTTGATTTCCCACCAGCGAAATAACGGCTGGCTCAATCGCCAATTGTTTAAATTGCGCGGCGGATAGGCGCGCGCGCCCACGGCGTCAATTAGCCATAATTGGCTGGTCACTTGGCCACCAATCTGCTCGACGGCGCGGGCCGCAATTGCCGCATCGGTGGCGGTCACGATCACCGAGAAAGACCGCGGTGCGGTCAGTTGATGGCTTTGCAGCTGCGCAACAGAATTCACTTGTGTGAGCAAAGCTGGTTCGACATAGTGAGACGACGTGGGCAGCGGTGATGGGCTTTGCGAAGACAGACCAATAGTCAACAAGATCGTGATGAGGAAGATACGTTGCAACATAGGCATCTGGGAGATGATTCCGATAGAAACAATTTTGCGCGAAGCGTCTGACAACGTTACATTGGATCTAGATATTTGATTGGGTGTAGATGAAAGTAGCTTTGGATGAATAGGAAGTTGGCGTAGGAATTAGTTTATAGGCTAAGTTTTCTGATAGCGATTCGTAAACTAAGTCTAACGGCAACCTGTCACCAATGTCAGAATTCACAATTTCGACGCCTTATTCGTCAATAAATTATTGCTGATTTTCGTAAGGTTATAGGCTAATAAATAAACAGAAATGGGAGGATTCGTAAATTAATATAGCTTTTTTATGCTACAACGATAGTTTATCAGAAAATCTGACCAACGCAGCTTACAGAAAGCTATAAAATATACGAGTTTTAGCACAGCTTACGGATTTTCGTAAGCGCAAAACAGATCGCCACCCCTATGAACCCAACAGAACTTACCCTCACGATCAAACGGGCCGCCAATCGGCTTGGCTTTGACCTCTGTCGCATCGTGCCCATGGCCGAGGCGCGGCACGCTGATTTTTTTGACAGCTGGATTGCCCACGGGCGTGCCGGTGAAATGACTTATCTGGAGCGCAACGCGGATAAGCGGCGTCACCCCCAGCTACTCATAACCGGCGACCTGCCTCCGTTGCGTTCGCTCATTGTGCTGGCGGTCAATTATCATCAGTTTGATTTGCCCCCCGCAGTGCGCAACGACCCCAGTCGTGGCATCATTGCCAGTTATGCCTGGGGAAACGATTACCATGAGATCATCCGCCCACTGCTCTACGAACTAGACGAACTGATCCGCGGCTATACCCATCGCACAGCCCTTGGCAAATGTCTGGTGGATACGGGTCCGGTGCTAGAGCGGGACTGGGCGCAACAGGCCGGGATTGGGTTCACGGGCAAAAATTGCTGCACGATTCATCCAGAAGAAGGCAGTTGGCTGCTCCTCGCCACGCTTATGGTGCCAGAAGAATTGATCTACGATCCGCCACCGCAGCCGCTTTCCGAGCTTTTAATCCCGGCTGAGACAGTCATGGCTGGTCTGCCGGGCGCGCAAAACTATGGTAGCTGGTTAATCCAAAATCAAGATCCACAGCAGTCACCGCCAATGGCCACTTGTGGGCGTTGTACGCGCTGTCTCACTGGTTGTCCGACCAACGCGTTTGTGGGGCCTTATCATTTGGACCCCCAACGCTGTATCGCTTATTGGACGATCGAAGCCAGCGCGCCGATCCCGCGTGCGTTGCGGTCGCAGTTTGGCAATCGCATCTTTGGCTGTGACATT
>JBBQBY010000502.1:0-5119 GCA_038318235.1 Caldilineales bacterium | reverse complement strand
TGAGTTGATTTAACATTCGTAGACTAATTCGCCGCCCACATAGGTCTGCACAACGTGTAAATCGAGCATTTTGGCCGCTGGCGTTGTGAGCGGATCACCGCTTAACACGACCAGATCCGCCCATTTGCCCGGCGTGATGCTGCCGCGGTTGGCTTCGTCGCCACTCAAAAGGGCGCCGCCCATCGTATAGGCGTAAAGGGCTTCGAGGGGCGTAATCGCCTGTGCTGCACCAAGCGGATTGCCGGCGTGATCAAGCCGGTCAACGGCCGCTTTCAGGCCAATCAACGGGTTATCGTCTGGCACCACGGGCGCATCGGTGCTCAACGCAACGGTCAAACCGGCATCGAGCATGGCGCGCACGCCATAGGCGCGCGGATAATAGCGCTCGGGCATGTAGCGGCGGAAGGTGGCACCCATCGCCGGCAAAAACACGGTTTGGGTGGCCGCCATCACGCCGAGTTTGGCGCAGCGCTGCAAATGCTCTGGCGTGGGCAAGGCCAGATGCTCAATCCGATGGCGTAGATCGGGCCGCGGCTGGCGTTCGTTGATCAATTCATAGGTGCGGATCACCTGTTCTAGCGCCACATCACCGTTGGCATGCGTGCCAATCCGATAGCCTTTGCTGTGCGCTTCCCACATCTGGTCGGCCAACTCTTCGCTCTCCCAGATCATCACCCCTTTCGTACCGGTTTCGCGATAGGGAATAGAAATCGCCGCAGTGGCGCTCGTCATACCCCCATCGGCAAAAAATTTGACGCTGTCGATGCGTAATGTGTCGCCGACAAATTTCTCTGGCAAGGGATAAAGCGTGTCGCCATCGCGCCGGTTGGGCAGCAGATTCATGCGCACGGTCAATTCATGATTGGCAGCCAACTGCCGGTAGATGGCGACTTGCGGCGGGGTGGGCGCAGGGTCGGTAGCGCTGGTGATGCCCAGGCTCAACTCGTGGCGCATGGCGGCGCGGATTGCGTTGGCGGTCTCGTCGGCGCTCGGCTCGGGGATCAGATGCGCAACCAGTGTCATCGCCGTCTCTTGCAGAATTCCTGTGGGCTGGCCCTGTACATCGCGTATAATTACGCCGCCGGGTGGATCGGGTGTCTCGGCGCTGATCCCAGCCAGTTTTAACGCCAGGCTGTTCGCCACCGAAACGTGCCCACAGGTGCGCGTCACCACAAGCGGGTGCTCCGTGCTCGCCTGATCGAGATCATAGCGCGTCAGGTGACGGCCTTCGGGCAAAAGCGCCTCGTTATAACCCACGCCTTCCACCCAGGCGCCCACCGGCTCGGCTTGGGCGCGCTCGGTCAGCCGTTGCAGGATGGCCGGAATGTTCGGCGCGACGTGAATGCGACAGTCCACCAGGCGTGTCAGCAGCATGCCCAGCCAGGCCACATGGACGTGCGCATCGTTAAAACCAGGGATCAAGGTGTGGCCGTGCAGATCGATTTTCGTAACCTGCGGCTGAGCAAGATCCTGGAAACTGCCCACCGCGGCAATGCGTTGCTGGTCATCAATTAAGACCGCTTCTGGCGCAGGATAGGCAGGATCAAGCGTATGGATCGTGCCATTGTAGAAGAGTTTCATGATGGTGTTCCCCAAGCTGTCGTTTGTTTGACGGTACTATAACGCAATTTGTCAGCCGAGACAACCAAGCGTTTTACGCCGGACGCAGCCCCCCACCCCAATTTTAGCGAGAAAATCTTCCTAGAAGCGGTCAGGCGCCCGCTGGTTAACGAATCAGGCGGCCGTCACGTTGACCATTTTTGACTTCGGTGCCGCTGGTGGCCTTTGCCCTCAACAGCGTAAAAGTCACTTTTTTCGTCACACTTGGCCAGTTGATCACCTGTTCGATGGCTGGTTACGCCTTTGCCCGCCTGCGCTTTCCTTTTCGCAACGCCCTCTTCCTGCTCTTGCTCGCTTCGTTGATGGTGCCGGGTCAAGTGACGATTATCCCCGTTTTTATCATCATGAAACAGTTAGGGTTAATCGACAACCACTTGTCAATTATTCTGCCTTTTCTCACCAGTGCGTTTGGCGTCTTTTTGCTCCGCCAATTCTTTCTCACCTTGCCGCAAGACCTGATCGATGCCGCCAAGATTGATGGCGCCGGGCCGTGGACGACCTTTATCCGGGTAGCGATTCCGTTGGCGGGACCATCGCTGGCCGCGTTGACGATTATTACCTTTAACGGCACCTGGAATAACTATTTCTATCCGCTGATCTTCCTCAACACTTGGGAAAAGATGACGCTGCCGCTTGGGATCACCGCACTGCGTGGTTATCTCGCCAGCAACAGCGCCTCGGTCGTGATGGCGGCTGTTTCGTTAGCAATTTTGCCGGTCTTGTTAATTTTCCTGATTGCCCAGAATTGGTTTATTGCCGGGATTACGCGCACGGGGATTAAGGGCTAATCCGCCAACTCTAGAAGTATGCTATAATTTCTAAACATACAAGGGATTTGTCTTGAGTAGAATTACAGAAATTCAAGCATTAGTCCGTTATGGTCTTTATTAGAGTTTATTCAGATTGATTATTTGGAGAGCAAAACAGCGCCAGATCGTTCTTGTAGGTGCGGTTTTTAACCGCACAAGGCTGGATTGACCAAGATTGTGCGGTTAAAAACCGCACCTACAAAGGCACAAAATTAAATCGGAATAAGGTCTATTATTTAACGGAACATGCCGATGATGAAGCAATCGTTGACAACTTTGACATCTACGATGTAGAAAATGCCATCTTAACCGGTAAAATCAGACGAACCTGGCCCAAAGATGGTAAATATGAGATCGTGGGAAAAACATACGATGGACGAACCATTGGGGTTGTCTGCCGTATCACAGCAACGATTAAAGTTCGTGTCATTACGGTATATGAAGATAAACTCAAAAATGACTAAAATAAAAGAAAAAACAGAATCTACCAGCTTTTGGGAAGGCGAAATCTGTGAATATTGCGATGGTACGATTGTTGAAAAACGTGTGACTCTTCATCGCAAAGTGAAGGAGAGTTATGTATTAATCGAAAATGTTCCAGCGGGTGTATGTACAGAATGTGGTACGCGTTATTTCGCGGCCAATGTACTCAAGACACTAGAGGAAAGTGTACATGGACGCCGCCAGGTAGATCGCGAAATTCTTGTGCCAGTGTATACACTGTAACGGTATAAGCCAACCAAACTCGATCATTTCTGCTTTGATAGTGCAACCAATCCATGCCACAGACAGGCAAAAGGAGAAGCCATGAAAGCAGCCGTCTGTTACGCATTTGACCAAGCTCTCGTCGTTGAAGAAGTCGAAATTGATCTTGTGTTTTAAGCAAAGGAGCATGAATGGCAAACGACAGCGGTTTGATCGAACATCTGCGTGAACTCCTAGAGCCACTCGACGGCATCAGCATCAAGCGTATGTTTGGTGGTCACGGCGTATTTCGTCACGGTTTGATGTTTGCGCTCGTAGCCAATGATACATTTTATTTCAAAACGGATGAACAGAACCGCGGCGAGTTTGAGGCACGCGACCTCAAACCGTGGACCTATCAGACCAAAGACGGTAAAGTCACAACCATGCCCTACTACCAAGCGCCCGAAGAGACGCTGGATAGTTCTGATGATATGTGTGAGTGGGCCGAAAGCGCCTACGGGGCAGCGGTGCGGTCGAAAAAGCCGAAACCCAAGAAAGCAAGCGCCAAGAAAAAACCATCATGACTGCTTCGTGGACAAACTGGTCCGGCGGCGTGATTTGCACACCCCAGACCATTCTCACCCCGCAAAATGAAGATGAAGTCGTTGCGCTGGTCAAACAGGCCAGTGCCACACATGCCTGCGTTCGTGTGGCGGGATCCGGCCATTCATTTGTCCCCTTGTGTGCGTCCGACAATATTTTGCTTTCGCTCGACCTTTTGCAGGGCGTCGTAGCGGTGAATTCTGATGCGCGCCAAGCCACGGTCTGGGCTGGCACAAAAATTCACCAGTTGGGTGATCCGCTCTGGGCGCTGGGTCTGGCGATGGAAAACATGGGCGACATCGACCGCCAATCCATCGCTGGCGCGATCAGCACGGGCACCCACGGCACAGGCCCCACACTGGGCAGCATTTCGACGCAGGTGATTGGCTTGCGCCTGGCGATTGCGTCGGGTGAAATTCTTGAATGCTCACCCACCGTCGAACCGGAAATCTTCAAAGCGGCGCAAGTTGGGTTGGGCGCGCTCGGCATCATCACGCAGGTGACGTTGCGCCTGCTGCCCGCCTACCAGTTGCACGAACGGACTTGGGTCACACCCTTTGACGAATGTGTTGCTCAGTTGGATCAGCAGATCCAGGCCAACCGCCATTTCGAGTTCTTTTGGGTGCCAAGCGAAGATGTTTGTGCGATGAAAGCGCTCAACCCCACGCAAGCAGAACAGTTGCCAACAACGCCAGCGCAACCCAACGTGACGGGACGCTTGACGCGTTATGTGCGCGCAGAGCAGCTAGACCGCAGCTATCGCGTCTTTCCGTCTGAGCGCAACCTCAAATTTAACGAAACTGAATTTGCCGTACCTGCGCCCAACGGCCCCGCTTGTCTACGCGAAATTCGCGACTTAATGCAGACGAAACATTGCGACGTGCTTTGGCCGATCGAATATCGCACCCTGGCCGCGGATGACATTGATCTCAGCCCAGCCTACGGGCGCGCCACCGTGACCATTTCAGTGCATCAGGCCACAGAATTACCCTATCAGCGGTTTTTCGCCGATGTCGAAGCGATCTTCCGCAATCACCAGGGTCGCCCGCACTGGGGCAAAATTCATACCCATACCGCCAGCACGTTGCGGCCACTTTATCCGCGCTGGGATAAGTTTCAAACCGTCCGCATGCGGTTGGATCCGCAAGGTATATTTATGAATGCTTATTTACAAGCCATCTTCGAGCAATAGAACAACCCTTCCGGGAAGGGTTGATTCGTTCAGTAACTGGTCGAAAATACCCTTCCCGGAAGGCGGATGACCACCAATCAGCCACTTTCCGGCTGCCCACCCTAGGTTCTTCCGGGCAGGGATCAAAGCCCGGTTCGTTAACCAGCAATCGCTTGAAGATTTCCCCAATAAGAGACACGCCCCATCCACGAGCGCGCCTCTTTGCAAC
>JBBQBY010000501.1:0-5128 GCA_038318235.1 Caldilineales bacterium | reverse complement strand
CGGCGAGAAGATATAACGCCGACTGTGTCGGGCCGAATCTGGGAATAGAACGAATCATAATAACCTGAGTTCGGAGTTGTTCTACTCCTGTAGAACCTAAATTTTGCTAGCAAATAGTAGCGATTCGAGCCAGGAAACTGGAATTCACATGTCAAGACCTGCTCTTGCAGACCAATGCTATATGAATCTCGTTGATGTACAGTGGTAGAAACTCCGAACTCAGGTTTATTACTCTTTATTGGAGGTGTCGTTTTATATAAAATTCCCGTCGCACCAAACGATTCGATTTCTCCCCAGATTCGTTGTCATATCGCTACCTCACGCCTCACGTATTCTGTTGCATCGCCGCTTCGATCAACTCTTGTTTCAAATCCCACAATTTTTGGCTCACGGACACATGGTAAACATGCGGGTTGACCAGGCGCCGGATGCCAGGGTCCAGCGCATTGACGTCTTCGACGCGCTGGGCGCGCATTTGCTCTAGGCTGGGCAGATCGTAGACCAACTTGCCCGCTTGCAGAATTTCTACCAATAGCGGTTCAATCTTTGAAATCGACTTTTGCGGCAAGGTGCGATATTTGGCATGTTCGACCGGATCACGCAGTAGCAGGCGCTCCATCTGTGCCGGTGTTTCGTCCTCCAGGGTCAGTAAATCCGCCGTCGCCTTGCTCCGTTGATCGTATAAGCGCCAAAGGTTTTTGCGGCCAGGATTGGGCGTCTTGGCGGGCGATTCAGAGATCTTGATCGCCGAATTCCAGTGATCACCCTGGCGCACCGCCACTAACTTATAGACCCCACCTAACGCCGGTTCGCCCCACGATGTGATCAGGCGCGTCCCCACCCCATAGACCAGCCGCCCGATCAACTGATCGGCATCCACACCATAACGAGGGGCTTCTTCGCTGATCTGGGTCAGAATCTGCCAGATCACCAGTTCGTCCAAATCGCCAGAGAGTACAATGCTGGTGTCTGGGAAGCCGGCATCGTTTAACATTTTGGCCACTTGAATGCTCAGATACGCCAGATCACCGGAATCCAAGCGGACGCCGACCGGTTTGTGCCCCTTGCGCTTCAACTCCTCAAAAATCTGGATGGCGTGCGGCACACCACTCTGCAAGGTGTCCACCGTGTCGACCAAGAACATACAATCGTCAGGGTAAAGATCGGCATAAGCCTGAAAAGCCGCCAATTCACCCATGCCAAGCGCCATAAAAAGTTGCACCATGCTGTGCGCGTGGGTGCCCTTCGGTGGCAAGCCCAGCGCTTTCGAAACCCCGACATTTGAAGTAAAGCTAGCCCCGCCAATCAGCGCGGCGCGCGCGCCGGCGTTTGCGCCTTTCTCCTGCGCACGCCGCATACCGAATTCCAGAATCGGTCGACCGCGCCCACTTTCATGGATGCGCGCAGCCTTCGTGGCAATCAAGGTTGGATAATTTAGATGGCTGAGCAGGGACGTTTCTAAGATCTGCGCCATGATCAACGGCCCTGTTACGACGGTGAGCGGCACATTGGGGTGGACCACGCGCCCTTCGGGGATGGCATGCAAGCTAAGGGCGTCAAAATTGCCATACTGGGCGAGCCAGTTCAAAAAGTCATCGGCAAAAAGCCGTTCGCCTGCACTATCGCGTTGGCTGCGCAAATAATCGAGGTCGTCGGCCCGAAAGCGCGCATCTTTCATCCAGTCCAACAACCATTCCAAACCGGCGTTTACACAATAACCAGCTTGATGACTGTCGTAATCGGGATAGCGTCGAAAATAGTGATCAAACTGCACCTCGGTTTCGTGTAGACCTGCACGGTAGTAAAGTTGGGCCATTGTCAATTGATATTCATCAGTAAAAAGAATGCCTTCCATGCTTGCCTGGTTCAAGCGGCTCATGCCAGTCTTCCTTTCGCGCGCTAGGAAAGCGCGAATGCTCGACAGGAATATCCTGTCTGGTAGATATATAAATGTAGAGACAGAGATCTAGCATTCTTGGGGACGATCCGATTAAGATCCCTGCCTGGTTAGGTAAGTGTTTATTGTACACTAATACTTTGAATTTCCCCAAATCTGGCATAGACCCAACAATATGTACAACTTATCCTATTGCTTAAAGTGAAAGCAGTTTGAAAACGAGTGTGCTGAAGCTGCCTGGAAGCGGACAGGAGCTTTCCAGTAAACGAGGCTATCGGTGTCCGCTTCCAGGCAACTGGCTCGACGAAAACCACGGGTCTCTAACTGATTTTACTTTAGGTGAATAGAGCGAGACATAGCTAGGCCGGTAACCAAATCAACGGGGCGGTTTGATTGGCTATCTATACTGAGTTCAGAATGAAACCCGGAGTTTTCGTCAACGATCTTCCTGGAACCCTTCAGGCTCTTTAGAGTAATCGAATCGATCGGTGACCCCTTCCTGGAAGATTAGAACGACGGTTCTCAACTTGATTTGAGTATAGCTTGCATTACCTGGTGGAATTTGTGCCACCAGTGGGCCGCAGCTTCACGATAAAGGACGCGCCAGGCGGCGACGAAAGTGTTGACAGCGACGCCAATCCCAACAGTTATAGCGATATTGTACTGGTGCTGCCGGGCCAGAACAGTGAAGTTGGCGCGGGTTTGCTGCCTGTGCCGACCGCAACACCAACCGAGCTACCCATTCCTACGGCGACGCCCACGGAAGTCGAAGCGCCAGCAAACTTTGACTTGGCCTTACACAAGACGCTGGCTAATGGGCAAACAAGTTTGGTGCAGGTGGGCGACAATGTGCGTTTCACGCTGGAAGTGGTCAACCTGGGCAACGTGCCCGCGGCCAACATCGAACTGGTGGATCAGTTGCCCACGAGGCTGGTGCTCAATGACAGCAACTGGGATGCTTTGAGCAGTACCAAGGCTGATTATGTAATTCCAGGACCTTTAGCGCCTGGGCAAGCGGTCAGTGTCGATATTGTTGTGGCCGCTGGTTATGTAGTAACCACGCGCTGTAGTTGTGTCAGCGTCGAACTGGTGAACACGGCCATGATCGTGAGCGCCGAAGATGTGTTGGGCAACTTCCTTGAAGATAGTGACCCAAGCAATGATGAAGCGGAGGCCGCCATGCAGGTTGGTTTCCCGACTATGACAATCAAGCTGAGCACACCGAGCATCAATGTGCTAGCGGGCGAGCAAATCGTCTATTCTATGATCTACACAAATACCAGCGAGTTAGCCGCGCGCAACGTCGTCGTCAAGGAAGTGGTGCCGCTCAACACGACATTTGTGACTGCGACTAGTAGCCCTGGTTGGGTATGTACGCAGATTACGGCAGGGTCGACCTGCACCTACGCTGCGGGGACCTTAGCCGCGCAGACTGTGGCTAGCGCCCCGCTCCGTTTTGTGGTGGCGGTCAACGGGACACTGGCGCCCACTGTCGTTAGCATTACGAACCAAGCGACCGTCACCTTCAACGGCTCGATTGGCCAACTGCCCAGCCTGTCGCTGGTCACGCTGCCGGTCGTACGTTCCCGGGCCGGCAATGCATTAGATGTATTAGTTGAACTGAAAAATCATGTCTATTTGCCGATGATTCAGAATACTTCAACAACACCATGAGGCCAGGGGCTACCACTTGTTCGGCGATTAAACGAATAGCCTAATTTCGTTTATTTGCAAGTGCATAAACAGAGTTACAGAAAAAAACAGGCGTCATCCTTGGGGTTTAGGATGACGCCTGTTTTTTATTGGTCAGAAAAGATACGTAATTTTGCCGATGTATTTTATAAAGGAGTAGCTTACACTCGAAGACTACGAAGCTGCACTTCTTTACTCTCACGCGTACATGATAGGCAATATCCACTAATTCTACCAGCGTCCACGTCGCTCTCTATCTGGCTTAATGTTGAGTCTGTTCTGTCTGTTTTATCCGGTCTTAAGGTTGATTCTGTATGAAAAAAAATTATACTCTATTAAAGCGATTCTACAATGGAATGCGTATCCTCATCATGTTTAATCTCGTATGGTTGCTCTTTGTTATTAGCCCGCTCGTTGGCCTCAACGTGAGCTACGCGGCGCCAAATTCGCTTAGACGTGGAGTTGGCGCCGCTGTCGTCGCCGTCACTGCGACTGCAACCCCTACATCCACTAGCACATCAACGCCTATCCCAACCCAAACTGACTATTGTTCAGCCGACCTCGCCAACGCGGCGAAGGTCATGAGCCGTTATAACTTGATCACGCTTAGTGATCTCTCAACGGCTTCAGATGTAGAAGGTCGCACTTTTATTGGGCGTAATTTGGCGAGCAGCAGTTCGGCCAATTTTGCGATTCATTTGGGCAATGGCGCGGTGGAGAAGACCGATGAGACGCTAGTCATCGTGGGCGACATGGTCGCGGGCAACCCGATCAGTTTGCAAGCCGGCGGCGTTCGACTGGGTGGTGCGCAAAATGGTCGCATTATCAATTCGAATGGTGGTGGCTCGATTACGCACGATAGCACCTTATCCGCGACAACCTTAACCGGCCAATTGCAGCGCGCCTCGGTAGATATGGCCAAGCTGGCTGCTAATAATACTGCCACCTTGCCGACTAAGGATGGTAATGAAGTTAAATTGACGGTGACGAACGTCAATGCCTGTGGGCTGGCGATTTTCAATGTGGCGGCCGCCGATCTTTTTGCTAATGCCCAACTAGCGCAAATTACCCTCAAATCTGGCAACGCCACCACGATCCTGATTAACGTCACAGGTGCCACCGTCAACTGGTCGAATGCCGCAAATCTTGTGGGGAGTTTCGACGAGCAAACCTGGCACAGCCACCTGCTGTGGAACTTCTCTGAGGCAACCACCTTCAATTTGAATTCACATAATCTGAAAGGCGCGTTGTTAGCCCCTTTGGCTGAAGTAAACACGCAGTCCAATCTGGATGGCTCGGTGGCAGTCAAGTCGCTCACCACTACCTCTGAGGTGCATCAGCCTGAATTCGCCGGTGATTTGAGCTGCGTATGTGACGCGACGACGGGGACACCCACCAGCACAGCGACGAAGGCAGCCACACCGACCAACACCGCGACCCAAACCCCTACCCCATCGGGAACTCCCCCTACGCCGACCCCCACAAATACACCCACCAATACGGCAACTCCCAGTAGTCTAGCTGCCTGTCAGGTTACCT
>JBBQBY010000500.1:0-5131 GCA_038318235.1 Caldilineales bacterium | reverse complement strand
CTATACTAAAATCAGCATGAAATCCGGAGTTTTACCCCACCCGCGCCCAAGGGGCTCCCGCTCCCCAAACAGGGAGGGGACCGTCACAGGGTAGACGAAGTAACCGTTCCTCCCCTCGTTTGGGGGAGGTTAGGAGGGGGTAAAAACTCCGCTTTTCAAATTGAACTCAGTATAAAGATGTGAATGAAGGAAAAAGCATTTACACAGAGGAGCCAGAGGGAAAAGTTACACAGAGTTCACAGAGAAACAAAGCTCGATCAAGATTGCTTTCCTCTGTGTTCTCCGTGCCTGCTCTGTGAACTCTGTGTAACTGCTTTTAATGGTACGCAGCTTGGTTGATTGGCTGTCACACACCGAATTGGGCTTGGTGCAGTTGGCTATAGATGCCGCCCGCGGTGACGAGTTCTTGATGCCGACCTTGTTCGGTGATGCCCTGTTCGGTGACGACGACAATGCGGTCAGCATTTTTGATCGTCGCCAGGCGATGGGCGATCACCAGCGTCGTGCGACCTTTAGAAAGTTCAATCAACGCTTGTTGAATCGCCACTTCGGTCTGCGTGTCGAGCGCGGAGGTGGCTTCATCAAGAATCAGGATCGGTGGATTTTTCAGAAACATGCGGGCAATCGCCAACCGTTGTTTCTGGCCACCAGAGAGTTTGACGCCGCGTTCGCCAATGATCGTCGCCATCATCTCGGGCTGGTTGCGGATAAAACTCTCTAATTGCGCCCGGCGCGCCGCTTCCCACAGTTCAGCTTCGGTGGCATCCAGTTTGCCATAGGCGATGTTTTCGGCAATCGTGCCCGAGAAGAGAAATACATCTTGCTGCACAATACCAATCTGGCGGCGCAACGAAGCATGGGTCATCGTGCGAATATCGATACCATCAATCGTGATGCTGCCGGCGTCAATATCATAGAAACGCGGCAGCAAGCTGCAAAGCGTCGTCTTGCCGGCACCCGATGGCCCGACAAAAGCGATGGTTTCGCCAGCCGCGATGGTCAGATTAATATTGCGAATAATCTTTCGATGTTCCTCGTAGCCGAAGGTGACATTGTTATAGCGAATATTGCCCTGCAGATGGGTCACTTCCAGGGCATCCGGCGCGTCTTTGATATCTGGATCTGTCTCTAGAATTTCGATATAACGTTTGAAGCCTGCGATGCCTTTGGGGTAACTCTCGATCACGGAATTGATCTTCTCAATCGGCCGGAAGAAGACGTTGGTCAGGAGCAGGAAAGCGACAAAGCCCCCATAGGTTAGTTCGCCTTGAATCACAAACCAGGTGCCGCAGATCATAACGAACAGTGAGACAAAACGCATGAGCATGTAACTGATCGACAAACTGCGCGACATGATCTTATAAGCCATCAACTTAGTCGCGCGATAATTTGAATTGTCAACGGCGAACAAGCTCTGCTCATGTTCTTCATTGGCAAACGCCTGGACAACGCGAATGCCACCGACAGCGTCTTCGACGCGTGCATTAAATTGCGCCACATTGCCAAACAGTTGGCGGTAGGTTTTGGTCATTTTGCCGCTAAAATACATCGCCACCCACACGATCAGGGGAATGACAAGAAAGGTTAAGATCGTCAGTTTCCAATGAATCGTGCCCATCAGGATAAATGAACCGATCAGGGTCATGATCGCGATGAAGATATCTTCGGGGCCATGATGGGCGACTTCGCCAATGTCTTGCAGATCGTTGGTGATGCGGGCGATCAGGTGGCCGGTTTTATTGTTATCAAAGAAGCGGAAAGAGAGCTTTTGAATATGCCCAAAGAGTTGCCGGCGCATGTCGGTTTCAATATTGATGCCGAGCATATGGCCCCAATAGGTCACCACATATTGAAGCACCGCATTGAGCACATAGATCGCCAACAGGGCAGCCGCGGCCAACACGATCAGGCCCCAATCTTTGCTGGGCAACAACTTGTCGACAAATTGATTCACGGCAAGCGGGAAACCTAGTTCTAAAATCCCGACGACGAACGAGCAGCCGAAATCCAGAAAAAAGAGTCCGCGGTAAGGTCGATAATAAGCAAAAAATTGACGTAACATGAATATATTTGAGCTCCTAAAATAGCCGGATCAATTATTCCACAGGGTAAGGGAAATCAGTAAATTTATCAGCATGATAACCCTTAGGGGCCTTCCGTCTATTAACTGACGTAAAATTCTATTCTGTCAGGCTAACTTTAGTTCCATGAACAATCAGTTAATTAGGGGAGGGGGCCTTAGATCCAACGGCAAGCGACAGCGGGCTGCGAAACGTTTGCCCCAAGCGCAATTGGTCGAGAATATAGCCAAAGTTATAGCGCGGATTCCAACCTAAATCGCGGCGGGTCTTTTCGTTGACATAGACGCGATCAATGCTAGGGAACATCTGCCAGCCACGTCGAGCGTATTCATCCTGAAATCCGGGAAAGAGCCGCTGCACCACCCGCGGGGCAGCGGTCCGTAACTCTGCCAGATCATCCACGCTGAACGGCGTTGTCGCGCTGACAATGTAACGGCCAAAACCAAGCGCAGGTGCGCGCGCCATCGCCCGAATTTGCGCCGCCACGATGTCCTCGATATCGACGCGGCGATACAAATATTCATTGACCTTAGCATTGTCATCTGGATAGGTTTGCCGAATCTCTGCGCTATCATCCGCTTCTGGAAAAAACCGCGATGTGCGCAAAATAAGACAGGCAAGCCGTTGATTGACATGGAACAGTTCGCACAGTTCCTCAGCCGCGGTTTTGCTCATACCATAGATATTCTTCGGCATCGGCGTGATCGCTTCTGTGATCCACGCCGCCGGGTCACTGGGTGCAGGCGTCAGCGCGCGACCAAAGGTGCTGGTCGTGCTTGTAAAGATGAACGAACGCACGCGTGCTTCGACCGCCGCTTCGAGCAGATTGAGCGTGCCGGTCACGTTGGTATCGACAAATTACTGGCGCGTATGGGTTGCCACATGCGGCTTGTGTAGCGTGGCCGTGTGTAAGACCGCCTCCACCCCATCCATACACCGTTCAACCGTGGCCCGGTCTGTGATCGTGCCCACGACCGTGGTAAACGGTGAGGGAACGATATCAAGGCCAATCACTTCGTGGTCACTTTTCAGTGTACGAATTAGCGCCTCACCCAAATGGCCCGCGCTGCCCGTAATCAAAATCCTCATGCTTGTCCCCTTTGGAACCTGTTCCTGTCTAATCATTCACGTTACGCACACTGACTGGTAGGGTCGTGATTGCATAACATGCGTGAATTTATCTGTACGAATTAGGCAACCCGGATTTTTTTCACATTCCCCACCTAGCGGATTAAAGGTGTGCTCTATCCGAATATGACCCTAGCTAAGTTTTTTACCTGCCATTCGTTGCTCCTTATTTGGTTGTAAGTCCGTAAAAAGTGGAGAAAATCAGGGTTTCTCCACAATGATCACACAATAAGTATACAACTTCTTCTGATTTGGTGCGTACAATTAAGCGAGAACGAGCCAGTATGTTCGTTACAGTATGTTCGTCGTAGTTTATTCAATACAGGAGCTTACAATGTCTACCAAACTTTATCAATCCTTGTCAATGGCCGCCGTCGTGGCGCTATTGCCATTCAGCATGGCGTTCACGCCAGTCGCCGCCCAAGACCAGACGACCGCAACTCCAGCCGCCACCACTGAGGCAGTTCAGGCTCAGCCAGGCAGCGGAATGGGCGACGCAGCCGGCCCGCTAAGTGGTTCGGTGTCGATCGCAGCCAAAACATCACAGTGGTACAAATTTAAGTATAGCTTTGACGAAAACGCTGACAAAGAGGCGACCAATGCGATTGTCCAACTGAAGATGGCAAACCCAGGCCTGAGTTTTGAAGTCTGGACGCTGGGTCGACTCAATGCGCCCTTGCCCGATGCCGATGATGATAACAGCAGTCATCTTACCCGCACCCCGGTTGGCACCGGCACGCCGGTGACCAAGTTTGTCGATGACGATGACGATACGAATAACAACCCAACCCAGGTGGAAGATGCGACCCGCTTAAGTTGGGTCGGCAGCGCCGAAGCCACCGAGACCTACTTCATTGTGGTCAAGAACAAGAAGGATACGGCCAACAGCTATAACTTGTCGATTAGTGGCCCAGACGTCTCCTACTAACTGATTGAAATCGCCCATGTGCCGATTGGCTTCGAGCCAGTTGGTTTGATAGTGTAACATCGTAAAACAAGCGCTGCTCGTCAATGGGTATCCTATCCATTGACGAGCAGCGCTTGTTTATGGGCGTGGCTATTTAAAATGCCAGTTGCGGGCAGGCCCATGTGCGTGTAAAATTTCCATGTCATTTGTGTTCAACATTTTGCCACAGGAGATTTTCAAGATGATAGCTGAACGTGCTACTACCTTTAATCAACAAGCGTTGCCCACGATTATAGAAGAGTTTTTTCGGGAAGGCTGCGTGGTCATCCCCAACGTGTTGACGGCGGATGAAGTGGCCGCCCTACGTGCAAAAACCGATGAATATGCGGCCAATCCTAGCACGGCCAGCAAACATCTCACCTTTGCGGCCAACGCGTTTGTGCTCCGCTATTGCCAGGAACTCGATCCGATCTTCCAGGCGATGACCACCCATCCATCGATTCTGAAGGTGGCCGAAGCCGTCTTGGGCCCTAACGCCAAGTTTAACGCCATGAACGTGATCCGCAATGGCCAGGGCCAAGCGATTTCGCATTGGCATGTCGATGATGTGCTAGAATTTCCCCTGCCCGCGGACATTGCCCGCTTCGATGCCCGGATTCGCATGCCAATCTTCTGGATGACGGTGCAGGTTGCCCTCAGTGACATCGACAGCCTTGAACATGGGCCAACCCAATTCGTGCCCACAAGCCACTATTCGGGCCGGAAACCGGACCAAAACCCAACATTTGAAGGCAAAGGTCCTCAAGAAGTTCTCTGTAAAGCGGGCGACATCTATTTGACCAACCACCAGTGCTGGCATCGCGGCGCGCCGAATCTGTCGGCGCGCGTTCGCTACATCATGCAGCTTCAGTATGCGCAAGGCTGGGCGGATCGACGGTTCAAAGGGGTTGCTTAGCAATAATTTGAAAGGATTAGTAGTAGACCTTATTCCGATTTAATTTTGTGCATTTGTAGG
>JBBQBY010000499.1:0-5140 GCA_038318235.1 Caldilineales bacterium | reverse complement strand
CTAGCGTCCGAAAGAGGATCAACCCAGTCGAGGGATTGAAACCAGCGCGATAGTGAGCAGAACACGGGCAGCTTGGATGTCCGAAAGAGGATCAACCCAGTCGAGTGATTGAAACTGGATGGACAAGGCAAAGCGCGCAAGGGCAATAAAAGTCCGAAAGAGGATCAACCCAGTCGAGGGATTGAAACGCGCACGGTCTAGGCCGCTGGGCCATTAACCAAGTTCAAAAGACGATAACCCCCTTTCACTGGCGTAAATTGTTGCTTTTGAAGCTGGGGAATTCACACCCCTATGCTTGAAAAACCTGATCTGAAAGACGAAAAAATTATCGCTTGTTTGCAAGCTGACTATGGCTTGGATGTTGTCCAAATTATATTTCTTCCACTCGGCGTTGATCATAATGCGTCCGTCTATCGGGCCGTTGCCGACGACGAAACGGTCTATTTTGTAAAGTTGCGACGCGGCGTCTTTGACGAGACGGCTGTGACTTTGCCCAAATGGCTCAGTGACCAGGGCATCGCGCAGATCATATCGCCACTGGCCACCAAAACCGGGCAACTGTGGGCCAGTGTGGATGCGTTCAAGCTGGTTCTATACCGATTTGTAGAGGGTCACAATGGGTATGAAGTAGCCATGTCGGCGCGTCACTGGCACGATTTAGGCGCTGCCCTCAAACACCTTCACACGGCGCACGTGCCGCCAGCGCTGACGAGCCACATCCAGCAGGAGACCTATTCGCCGCAAGGGCGCGAAAGTGTAAAGATCTCCCTGGCCCGCGCCGCGCATGACACTTTTGATGACCCGGTTGCCATCAAATTAGCCGCCTTTTTGCAGACCAAGCGCGTTGAAATTATCGATCTTGTCGAGCGGGCTGAACGGCTGGCGCTGATCCTGCAAGCCCGCACCCCGGAATTTGTGGTCTGTCATTCCGATCTGCACGCCGGCAATATCCTGATCGCGATTGATGGCACCCTTTACATTGTCGATTGGGACAATCCAATTTGGGCGCCCAAAGAGCGCGATCTGATGTTCATCGGTGGGGGTCTGGGATTTGTCGGGCATACCCTGCAAGAAGAGGAAACCTTATTCTACCAGAGCTATGGTCAAACCGCGATTGATCCAGTCGCATTGGCCTATTATCGTTATGAACGGATCGTGCAAGACATTGCGGTCTTTTGCGAGCAACTATTTTTGAGCAACGAAGGCGGCGAAGATCGCAAACAG
This sequence comes from Caldilineales bacterium, assembly GCA_038318235.1. Lineage (GTDB taxonomy): Bacteria > Chloroflexota > Anaerolineae > Caldilineales > Caldilineaceae > JAPLGZ01. The sequence goes on along the minus strand of JBBQBY010000499.1, from coordinate 3,916 downwards.
TCACTCTACTATTTGATGTCTAATTTTCTGCCCAATGGTGTGCTAGAGGTCACCTATAAGGCCGATAAGACACGCGGTGATGGGTAGGCCAAATAGAGTTACCCTTCGGTTGTTCCCTGCTAATCGAGAAAATAAATAGACCTCGCATGATCGTAGGTGCGGTTTGTAACCGCACGTTCTCTGATTAATCCAGATTGTGTGGTTACAAACCGCACCTACCACTGAAGCCCCGTAAACGAAGACGGCCTGCGATCATTTGTCATACATGCTGGCTTGCTAGCTGGTGGCGATAGTAGACCAGGCTTAACAATTCTACAAACGCCCTGCTCGTTAGTGATAGCGCGTGGGGCAAACCTACAGAAAAGAGGTCGAATGATGAGTGCAGTAAATTTGCCAGCCCGCGCGCCAGATGACACGCCGTTGCGCGATGCCTTGATCAATGGGATCGCGCTGGGCTTGCCTGGCATTTCGGTGGCCTTGGGAAACTCCGCTGGGTTGCTCTGGACCGGCACCGCTGGATATGATGATCTGGTGCATAAGGCACCGATCAATCGCAATACTCGCTTCGGCATCGGCAGTATCACCAAGACCTTTGTCGCCGTTGTGACGCTCCAACTCGCGGGCGAGGGCAAGCTGGATCTGGACAAAACTGCCACCGACTATGTAAAGCTACCCATCGTTGCGCAGATCCCAAACGCCGATCAAGCGACACTCCGTCAATTGCTCAACCATACCAGCGGCGTCCCTACCTGGGAATTCGAGCCGGCCTGGATCCGGCATGGCCGTGGCGATCAAATGAAGTTGACGCATGTCTGGGGCAAGACCGAGACGCTCGACTACATCACCGCCGACAAGGTGAGCGCGACCTTTGCACCGGGAGCCAGCTATGCCTATTCGAATACGAACTATACCCTGTTGGGCTTGATCGTGGAAGCGGTCACGGGCAACGAGGTTACAGCTGAGATTCGCCGCCGCATTCTCGATCCACTTGGCATGCAGGACACGTTTATGGAATCGTTCGAGCCGATCCCCGACGGCATCGCGCATCATTATCATTATGCCACGCCAATTTTTGCGCGCGATGCCGGTGTTCACAGCGCCTTTACCGAGATCCGACCTTACGTCGTGGAGTCGTCCGCGGCGAATTTGTCGCCAGAGTGGGCGGCGGGTGGTATGGTTGCCTCGGCGTCGGATCTGGTTCGCTTCGCCCGCGCCCTGCGCGACGGGAAGCTGCTCACGTCCGCCATGCAACAGGAGATGTTTACGTTCCGCCCGCCCACCGACGGTGGCACCCGTGAATATATGCAGGGTATCGCCCGCTCGCGCACTGCGCACCCCCTCTATCCATTGGTCGGCCATTCTGGGGGAACCCTCGGCTTCTCGACGATGATGCACTGGCTCGAAGGCATCGATTTGATCGTCGTCGTCATGACCAACATCGGCGGCATGCATAGCGGCCTCACCGCCTCTGCATTGGGGCTATTCAATGAGCGCGTGCTGCTGCCGGCTGCGGTCCAATATGTGGAGACTGCGTTAGTTTGACCTCTCCCCCCGCCCTCCCGTTCGCGCCCAATGGGCTCACGTCGAAACCTGCCGGGAGGGAGCCAGTCACGGGATAGAATGAGTTACTTCGGCTGTCCCTAATCAGTCCCTTCCCTTACTAGGGCCGGGTAGTTGTCCACAAATAGATAGGAGAAATTGTGCATGAGTAAGGGACGATTAGAAGCGTTTAGCGATGGCGTGATTGCCATTATCATTACGATCATGGTCTTGGAACTGAAGGCGCCGCATGAGGATAGTTTGGAGGCGTTGCGTCCGCTCGTGCCCGTCTTTCTGAGCTATGTGCTCAGTTTCATTTTTGTGGGTATTTATTGGAACAACCATCACCACTTGTTTCAGTTGGTGCGGCACGTGACCGGCGGCACCTTGTGGGCTAATTTGCATCTGTTATTCTGGTTGTCGCTGCTCCCGTTTATCATGGGTTGGATGGGCGAGAGTCATCTTTCGGCCTGGCCGGTGGCGTCGTATGGCGTGGTGCTTTTGGGTTGCGCGATTGCCTTTACGATTCTGACCCGAGTTTTGGTGGCTAGCCACGGCAAGGACTCTGCACTGGCATTGGCATTGGGCCAAGACTTCAAGGGCAAGGCATCATTGGTCTTCTATGTTTTGGCCATCCCGCTTGCCTTTGTCAATGTGTGGCTGGCTTGTGCCCTGTATGTTACGGTGGCCATCGTATGGTTGATTCCAGACCGGCGGATGGAGAAGCGAATAGTTCCATCACCGGAATGAGGCCAATCATGGATAATAGGTAACTGTTCAGCTAGAAACCGGGTTTTTATGCGTAAGACAGGCTAATTCTACCACGAAAAACCTGGTTTCTTCGCCTCGCCTGAATAGTACGACAACGGGTATATTTAAGCGATTTTTTCTTTGGCTTGATCTCAGGTATAATTTGTGCCAAGGTCGTATATTCTATTATACGACTTGCTCCCAATCTTGCTTTGTGCAACCCTAATCAAACTGTTCAGCCCAAAGTCATCAATTTCATCGAAGTTATGGAGGAATCAAGCTATGGCGCGCGTTAGAACGACCCTCGTCACTACAGTGATGTTGGTCATGGTTATTATTTTTGCCGGATGCGTTCCCGCAGCGGCACCGGCCTCAGGCGGGGCAGCCAGTCAGTCGGCTGCCCCAGCCGCCGGCCCCGTTACACTGGTCATGTGGCACAACCACCCAGAGTGGAAGAGCCGCGTGCAGGCGATTTTAGATGTGTTTGAAAAAGAAAACCCGAATATCCACATTGATCTACAGGAAATTCCTGGCCCGGATTATACCGTCAAGCGTAACACGGCCATGACGGCGGGGGAAGGGCCAGATCTGGTCGCCTTTAGCCCAGGTTCAGAGTTGCGCGCCGCTGCTGACGCCAACTACATTTATGATCTGACCGACCTGATCAAGATTGATGCGTTGAATGCCTCGGCCAAAGATGCCGCGAAAGTGGATGAAAAGGTGTACGCCCTCCCAATTTTGGGTTTGTACACGGTGGCGCTCTATTATCACAAGGACATTTTCGAGAAGTATCAATTGACCCCGCCCAAAACCTGGGATGAGCTGAAAGCAGTCTCGGAAAAGTTAAAAGCCAATGGCATTGCGCCGATGATGGTGCCGGCACAAGATGGTGTGATTCCCTTCTTCCTCTACATGTTGGCGGCGTCGAGCATTTTGAAGGCTGATGGCTTTGAAAAAGTGCGCGAAGGCAAGATCAAGTTGACCGATCCGGACTTACTGCCAGCTTCGCAGTTTTTGCACGACCTCTATCCCTACTTCCAAGAAGGTGCTTTGGGTACGCCCTACGCAGAAGGCAAGGCACTCTTTGCGCATGGCCGCGCGGCGATGATGGAAGGCGGCTCGGCGGACTTTGCCGGGTATACCGAAGTCAACCCCGATGTAAAACTGGGGGTGGTGCCCTTCCCGTCACCTGCCGGCGTGGGCGCGCCTTCGAGTGTGACCGGCATGGAAAGTCCGTTTGCTATCAACAAGCAGACAAAACACTTGGATGAAGCGGTCGTCTTCTTGAAGTGGATGTTGACCAAGGAACCCGGGCAGATGGTGGCTGACCACATTACGTTGCCGACGATTGAAGGCGTGGCGCCCTCCAACAACCCGGCGATGCAAGAGATGATCAAGGCTTCTAAGAGCAATGACGTGCGCGTCTGGTACGAATTCCCAGAAACGGGCGCGATTGGTGATGTCATTCGCGATCATGGGCAAGAACTCTTTACCGATGCGATTACACCCGCCCAATTCGCCCAACTTTTGCAGGATTCGATCAAGCCGAGCACGAAGTAAATGGTGAGACAGTAGGGCAGTGGGCTGATCATCGATTCACTGTTCTACCGTCCTACTGTCTTACTGC
>JBBQBY010000498.1:0-5168 GCA_038318235.1 Caldilineales bacterium | reverse complement strand
CCTGATTGCTGCTCGACTCGACAGGAGACGAGCATACATCCAAATCGTTGATTAGGTCGAGGGCTGATTCCAGGACATAGCCTCGCCGCGCACGAGTTTGGCGCGTAGTTCGTAACGGCCCGGCCACTCGACCGGCAGATCGCCGTTCTCGACCATCAGCTTGAGCGGGTTTACACGCGTCTTCAACGGCAGGTAGATGCGCTGGCGCTTACGGGCCGATTCAAACAAGGCCATCATCACTTCCTGGACGGCGCGCGCCCGCTCGGCGCGACTGATCGGATTTTCGATCCGCCCTTCTGCCCAGTCAATTGCCTCCTGGCACTGATGACTCCAACTATCGTGCCACGGCGCCTCAACCTCTTTCCAGCCATTCGACGATGCATTGAGGTACTTCACCGTGCCGATCTCATAGTTGTAGCGGGCCGATGGACCTTCGGGCATATACATTGGCAGATCGGTCGGGATCTCGCTGTCTGGGTGGCGCGTTGTGTCTAGCTCCATGATGCCTTCGGTGCCGATCACCCGACAGCCCTGCCCGAGCCCGCGCACCAAATTGCCCTGAATCAGGATCGTCGCGCCGTTATCACAGGCGGCCAACCCCATACAGGCATCCTCAGCCGGCAACCCGCGTTCGACCTGATCGGTGGTGCGCTCGACCGCGCCCATCACCCAATCAACCTGGGGTTCGTCCATCAAAAAGAGCGCAAGCCGGATGTTGTGGGAATTCGTGTTCAGGATATTGCCGCCATCGTCCAATTGGATCTGCGTGACCTTGCCGATCACACCTTCACGGATCAGATCGCGGGCCTTGAGCCAGGTGGCGTGGTGTGGACGTTGGAAGGCGATCATCAACTTGACGCCGTTGCGCGCACAGGCGGTCAACATGGCGTCAGCCTCGCCCAGATCGACCGCCATTGGCTTCTGGCAGAGGATCACCTTCGGTCGCCGCGCCGCCGCAGCGATCACCATCTCGGCATGCTGCTGGTGCCAGGAACAGACATCGACGAAGTCTGGATGCTCTTTGTCGAGCATCTCGCGGTAGTCAGCATAACGATGGGCTTCGCCGACGTTGAAAAAATCGCCAAACTCGCGGCGGGCATCCGGATTCGTATCGGCGATCGCGCCGATTTCGGTCGGCTGGCCAGCGACACCGAGCCAGCCGCGCGCATGCACACGCGCAATGGTGCCGCAAGCGATAATGGCGGTACGATACTTACTCATAAAACACTCCTTCTTTTGATGTGAGAGTTGCTGGGCGAGTTAGCCCTGGTGACAGAAGACGTTGGTTGATCCGCTGCTTCTTTCCAGCCAAAAACACGCGCGGCTTGCCCAAAGCCCACCTTGCCCTGCTTAGGACTTGCGCGACAGCGGACTGCCCAACACTGCGTTCTTGACACAGCGCTTAATCCCTGCCTTGTCTATGCCACGCTTGCTCGCGAGCAACCAGCGGTAAAACAGGGGAGGATCTCTTCGCCATATCGGTTTTCGCTTGCTTCCATCTGAATGATCAGGCTACGGACGAATTCCCGTATAAACCTGAACACTATAAATCGCTCTCAGGCATTTGTCAACAGGGTTATTTATTTACAGTGTTTGAGGGTGGTTTAAGGGCTGCGGCGACTTTTTATGGTCAGCCGCGGGATTTATCCCCGCCCATCCGCTGGCAATCCGTTCGATCAGCGCCGTTGTGTGGGATGCCCAATCGCGGTCGAACAGGGGAACGCGGTGCGCGGTCATTTTTATCTGGATCAGCGTTGCCCATAGCCAAGCGCGACGCAAGCGTGGATGGGCGGGTTCCAGGTTATAGCCAGCGAGAAAGGCATTTTGCGCCTGGGGCAGACCTGGTTGAGCGCTGCGTAGACGACGCAAAGAACGCGGTTTGCAGCTGTGCCTGCATCGCCTCTGCATCAAAGGCGGTGCGTACAGACGGCCACTTCTGTTGAAAAGCCGGGCTATGCAATAGGTCGTACAGCGAACCCTTCAACACTAAGCGAAGTGGCATCGTTTTCGACTTTACTGTACCCAAATTGCTTGGTGTAAAGATTTTCATACGTGCCTTGCGTCTTCAGTAACGCGCGATGGTCACCCATCTGTTCGATCCTCCCTTCCTTGAGGACAACAATCTTCGCCGCTTGACGGACTAACTTAAAATCGTGTGAGACAATCAGCGTGGTCTTGTCCCGCATCAGCATACGCAGTGCGAGCAGCACCAGTTCGGATGATTCAGGGTCCAACCCCGTGGTTGGTTCGTCCAAAATGAGAATCGGCGTATTGCGGATGAACGCCCGGGCAATCGCAATCCGCTGGCGTTGGCCACCGGAGAGATTAGAGCCTCTTTCGCCAGTGACGTATTGTAGCCTTCCGGCAACTTTTCGATAAATTCGTGGGCATTTGCCTGGACGGCGGCCTGGATGATCTCGTTACGCGTCGCATTGGCGCGCCGCATGTGGATCAAGCTGAGGAATTTCGTGTGGTCAGCCAAAGCGTAATGCGTTTTTGGGCCCCATCGAGCCGGGTGAAAGACCAATTTGGGGTGGTTTCTCGCTGGCCGATGCGCGATTTTGCCGGTTTGGCTGGGTAAATTGGGCAAGCCACCGCTCAAATACCCTGCGTAAACACCATTTTACGCCACAATTTTTCGCGATAATTCACTGATTTGTTTAGCTTGATCCACATGGGGCGTGATTCATCACGCCCCATGTGGATTTGTCGATTGTTTAAATGGTTCGTCTATGAGGAGCAGGCATTATTCATTTTCGATCGCCGGATTCGCTGCCATAATGGCCTCCGCCACTGCCCAAACTTGGGGCAGGCGGCTTTTGATCTGTTCACTGCGTTCCTGAAGATCAGCCGACGATAGGATGCCCAGATCAGCCAGCAGCGCCCGATAGCCTGGATCAAACTGCTCTTGCAGCGCCAACGGCGCATCCTGATAGAGCACTTTCTGACAGCGGGAATACGTGGCGACGATCCAGAAGATCGCCTCACGGTAATCGCCGTGATCGATCATCGCCCAACTGCCATCAATCGCGATCGGGCGGGCAAGTTCGCTCAAATCCGACGCGAAAAAGAAGGGTGTTTTGATCACCGTTTTGGCGACATCGAAGACCGCGGTGAGCGCGGCCAGGTGCTGTTCAACCCGCGCCCGGCTCATCTGGTCACAGCCCAAGAGTTCCAGCAGCGTGGGGTAAAAATCCAAGCGATCATAATCCGTTAAAAGTTCGCGCACGGCCACATAGCGCCGCCGCACGGTTGGGTTCTTCAGCCCGGCCACGAGCAGCACATGCGTCGTCACGCCGGCGGCGAATAGCCAGGCGGTCACCTGATCGTGGAAGGGTTGCACCTGGTTTAACGAGCTGAGATTGCGCAAAATATTATTTCTGGCGTGTTCGCAACGCTGGTAGACCCACGACCGTTTGGCATAATCCTTGGCCACCGCCGCCTGAAGTTCAGCCAACTGGCCGGATGGATCGGCAATGATGCCTGGCGTCTTAAAACTACCGGCCATTTGATAATTGCCCAGGATCAGTTCGGGTGATGCCAACTGTTCACGGGCCAGGTAAGAGATTTCGAGCAGCACAGCCTGGTAGATGAACTTTCCAAGCTTGACCGGTGGGTCGGCATCGTCAAGCACAAGCATGACATCCAGATCGGAGCTTGGCGCCAGGGTGGCAGCATCGGGGAGCCAATTCGTCGAACCGTGGTAGAAGGCGCCGACAAAACCGGGGATCTTAATTCCTTCTATCAGCACCCATTGGCGCGCGATGGCTTTAGCTTGTTTGACCAGCATAATCACCTCGTTATTTATTTTACGCAAAATACCCCCCTCTCTAACCCTCCCCTGATAAGGGGAGAGTTAGAGAGGGGGTTGGGTGGGGTTTGGGTTTTCTGCGCAACATGAGCTCGGCATTTATTTGATCGGCATTAAAGCAACGGCTAAAGCTTATTTACCGCAGAGGACGCAGAGAAAATCCCCTTTGCGCTCTCTGCGTCCTCTGCGGTAAATAAGCTTTTCTGTATCTACATGCCCTACGTGACAATAAAGACAGACGCTTACTTTGCACTGGGCTTCACTTTCCAGACGCTGGCATACTTCTTGCGATACTTGCTGTCCGCTTCGGTTTCAATCAAAGCCAGTGCCTTCTCCTTGATCTGCTCATCTTTTATTTCGTCATATAGCTTTCTAAGCCCTTGAATAATATCATAGCGGATCAAGGTGTAGTTCTTTTCTGGCCTACAGTCCCTGTAACGATTGGCAAGCCCATCCACCACGATCTGCGCTTGTTGCTGGCCCGCCGCGCCAACTTTCCAGAGTGATTGCAGGGTATGGCGCGCCGTTACAAATTTCTCATCCAAGGATCAGTTCCTCCCCTCGTTTGGTTAGGAGGGGGTAAAACTCCGGTTCTCATTCTGATTTTAGTATAGTTCAGCCAGTAGTTGCCACACCACAACGCGGTCGTATTGTGCCAGCGATCCATAACCTTATAGTAGCACAAGTGCTGGAATTGCCATAGCTGCCCAACTTGGCCGCTAGTCGGCGGCGCAGCAATAGAGCTAAGCCATACGAACCGGGTTTTCATGACAAAACAAATTCTCTATTTTTGTGACGTGTGCGCATCAACACAAACATCTTGTTGCGCAGGCCATCGCTACTGCGCCATCGGCATGGCATAATCATCGCAACAAACGCAACACAAACGTACCATCAAAACAAACAAAACTATTCAAACAAAGGAAAAAATCAAATGAACACTGTCAATGTCATTCGTGCCTGGAAAGACGCCGAGTATCGCAACAGCCTGAGCGCCGCTGAACGGGCCGCCTTGCCCCAACACCCCGCCGGGTTGGTCGAACTGCCCGAAGAAGAGCTGGTCGCCGTTGCCGGTGGCAAGAGCTACTTTACCGGTACCTGTGGTCGGGTCTGCCAGGTCTTGACCCCACAGTACGGCTGTATCTCCAGCTAAGGTGCAATCAAAGCATAAAGGATCCAGTAGGTGGGTGCTTTTAGCCGCACAATTGGGGTATACGCAGCACGTGCGGCTAAAAGCACCCACCTACGCATGATTTTGTTCGGCAAACGCGGGATCCTTATTTCATTGAAATGGCCTTAGATCGCTTGCGAATGTGGCTGGCCGCCAGCTTTTGAGGGTTTAGTGCTGCTGCTTGCC
>JBBQBY010000497.1:0-5177 GCA_038318235.1 Caldilineales bacterium | reverse complement strand
ATAATTTTCAACACTCTTTATTCCACACAACCCCCCCAAACAAAAAACTCCCCCGTACAAAAAACCACACCGTGCCGCGCCCCACCACTCCGCCCCCCCCACGTCACATCACACTATCAACATCTTCGGTTCTAGTTGCGCCAGACGCCTCCTTAATGCTGCTTTCATCGGACGACAAAGATCTTTAATAACGATCCAGGGATGGCGCTGTCGGGAACCCCTTGGGTGGCATTGCATGATCGAGATCTGACAGGTGCAAAGGGCCCCACCTGTCAGATCGGTCGATGACAATTTTGCAAATGGACCAGACTGGACACTTATTTGTTTGCATTCACCCAATAGTTACGCCCCAGGGTTGACCTCTTACCCAGAAAGCCAGTAAGCATAGTACAATAGGCAGGAGCAGCTTCATCTATGGCTCAGTCGCAACCACTAGACATGTGCTTGTCGGCCTCTCATGGCTAGTGGCCAAGACCGGTGAGTAAGCAGGGGCGGAATGACGAACGAGCAGACAACCGAACCGATGCGCGAGCAACTAGACGCCATCTATCGTAGCGAGTCGCGCCGCGTCCTCGCCACTTTGATCCGCCTGCTCGGCGACTTTGACCGCGCCGAGGATGCGCTGCACGATGCCTTCCGGGCGGCAGCGGAACAGTGGCCGCGCGATGGCCTGCCGGCCAACCCGCGCGCCTGGCTGGTTTCGGCCGGTCGCTTTAAGGCCATCGACGCCCTGCGCCGGCGTACCCGGTTTGATGCCCTGTTGGGTGAACTGGCCGAGCAAATCGACCACACAACCAGTGATCCTGTAAGTCAGGACGATGATAACATTGAAGACGATCGGCTACGCCTGATCTTTACCTGTTGCCACCCCGTGCTGCCGCCCGACGCGCGCGTGGCGTTGACCTTGCGCGAAGTTTGCGGGCTGACCACCGAGGCGATCGCGCACGCCTTCCTCACGACACCAACGACCCTGGCCCAACGAATTGTGCGCGCCAAAGCCAAAATTCGCGAGGCGCACATCCCCTATGAAGTGCCCGCGCAAACCGAACTAGCCGACCGGCTCGATGCCGTATTGCAGGTGATCTACCTGGTCTTTAATGAAGGGTACAGTGCCTCATCTGGGGATGAGCTGACGCGGCCCGATCTTTGCGCCGAAGCGATCCGGCTGGGTCAGCTGCTCATTGAGTTGTTGCCAGAGGTAGAGGTCATCGGTCTGCTGGCCTTAATGTTACTACACGAAGCGCGCCGCGACGCCCGGACCACACCGGCGGGTGAGTTGATCCCACTAGACGAGCAAGATCGGGCCCAATGGCGCCAAGCGCAGATTGCTGAGGGGATTGCGCTTGTCCAGCGATCCTTCGCCCGTGGACCGGTGGGTCGCTACACCTTACAGGCGGCGATTGCCGCGGTCCACGCCGCTGCACCCGATTTTGCGGCCACTAATTGGGTGGAGATCGTTGGGCTGTACGACCTGTTATTGCAGGTAACACCCTCGCCGATTGTTGAATTAAATCGCGCGGTGGCGGTGGCGATGCGCGATGGCGCAGCGGCTGGCCTGGCCTTGATCGACGCGATCTTGGCGCGCGGCGATCTGATCAATTATCATCTTGCCCACGCCGCCCATGCCGATCTCTATCGACGGCTAGGGCAGACGGCAGACGCACGTACAGCCTATCAGCAGGCAGTTGCGCTGACGGAACAAGGATCGCAACGGCGCTTTCTCGAGCGCCGTTTGAACGAGTTATAAAACATTGGTAACGACCAAGCCACCCCCTCCTAACCTCCCCCAAGTTGGGGGAGGAACTGTGGTTGGACAGAAGAAGTTTCTGCTTCTGTCCAACCAATGGCTCCCTCCCTGTTTGGGGAGGGCTGGGGTGGGGTTAGGAGTCATAAAACATTGATCCAATTTTCAAAACTCGTCGCGCAGCTTGTCGAATTGGTCTTTCTCCAAACGACTACTTGATGCCAGCCGGTGAAACAGTCTGATCAATCCTCGGCCTGGCCTTGCAGAGCGCAGAATTTTTAATCAAAACAATTGAAAGAACAGGGAGTCAAAATCATGCAATTTCTCGTTTATGATCCAAACTGGGATCCAAGCCAGCCAGCCTACGAGCCGACCGCCGAAATGATGACCGCCATGGGCGAGTTTATTGGCGAAGCGATGCAAGCCGGCAAGGTCGTCACGACGGGCGCGCTGCCCATGAACGGCACACGGCTCAAACTGGCCGACGGCAAATTTTCTGTGACCGATGGTCCCTTTATCGAGCTAAAAGAGTTGACGGCCGGCTTTGCCGTGATCCGGGCCGACTCGCTCGAAGAAGCCATCGAATGGTGCAAACGTTTCCGCAAGATCGTCGGCGATGGCGAAAGCGAGATCGTACCGATCTTCGGGCCGGGAGACTTTGACCACGCCTAACGCGCACGTGCGAATTCACTGCGCGCAAGCCATGGAGTCGGGGCAGCGCCGCCCCGACTCATCACCTAAAACTATTTAGTCTAAAAATAAAGGAAAAATCATGCAAGCGACGATGGAAACTGTGCCTAGCTCAAAACCCATGCTCTGGACCGGACGCATCATCAGCGCCTTGGCGGTGTTGTTCTTACTCTTTGATGGCGTTATCAAATTGATCAATATTCAGCCCGTCGTCGATTCATCCATGCAGTTGGGCTTGCCGGTTAACCTCGCGCCGCGGATCGGCATCCTTTTGCTCGTCTGCCTGGTCGTCTATCTAATTCCGCAAACTGCTGTGCTGGGCGCCATTTTGCTGACCGGCTATCTTGGCGGCGCCCTTGCGATCCAGATACGCAGCGGGGCCGAACTATTTCCGCTTGTCTTCCCGCTGATCATCGGCGCGCTGCTGTGGGGTGGGCTCTATTTGCGCGATGCCCAACTGCGCGCCTTCGTGCCACTGCGCCGTTAGCCTAGTCGTTTAGCAGGATGCGGAGGAAGGTATGCACTATCTGTTTCTAGCTTACCAGGATAAAAAGCGCTTAGATGCCATGTCCAACCGCGCCTGTGATAGCTTCGAGAAAGCGTGTCTAGCCAACAATGCGGCGTTGCGCGAGTGTGGTCACCTGCTGACCATGGCAGCGCTTCAGCGCAATCATACGATTACAGTGCGGGTCGACAACGGCAAGGTATCCGTCAATGACGGCCCAATCACTGAGACGGACGAACAACTCAACGCGATCTTCTTAATCGATGCCAGGGATCTGAACGAAGCCATCCAGGTGGCAGCACAGATGCCCCAGGCGCACGGTGGTCCCATCGAGGTGCGACCGATGATCGGGTTGACCTCTAATCATCAGCAGGAGGCACTATGAAGCTGGTTGATTCGAGAAGAACCCGTACAGGCATCTTTCTGCTTACCTTCGAGCCGAGCGGTCAATAATCGGTGACCATCTTGTCAGTGGGGCGGTGAGTCGCTCTGGTTAACGAACAAGCCTTCCGGGAAGGGCTTATTCGCTAAGGTAATGAGCGCTAATACCCTTCCCAGAAGGAGGGTGGCCACCAATCAACCGCCTTCCAGCCGCTCAACGTAGGTTCTGCCGAAAAGCTTGGTAGGATCTGCGGCCACGTTGAATTCAGCTTCTCAGAAGGTTTTCTTGTCGAGCACCTGGGGAATTCAGGTGCCTATATGAAATGACCGAATTAGTCATATCACCCAATCACGGAAAACGAACCATGTCTGAAAAATCAGAAAAAGATCAAAAGAGTTTTCAGTCCTATCTGGGCAACATCAAAGCCAAAACCGGTAAAACGCCCGAAGATTTTCGTCTGCTGGCGGCCCAAAAAGGCTTGGTGAAAAATGGCGAGATTGTCGCCTGGCTTAAAACCGATTTCGCATTGGGCCATGGCCACGCCACCGCCATCGCGCATGTGATTCAGGCGCATGGCAAGGAACCGGTCAGCACGGATGATGCGGTTGCCGCGCATTTTGCCGGCAAAAAAGCCGCCTGGCGCAAACCCTACGACGCGCTGATCGCGGATATCAGCCAGTTCGGCGCAGACGTGGCCCTGGAGCCCGCCAAGTCGTATATCAGCTTGCTGCGCGGCGCGAAGAAATTTGGCATCGTACAAGTGACCGCTGAACGCCTCGATATTGGCATCAAGCTCAAAGGCAGCGCACCCACCGAACGGCTCGAAGCGGCCGGCACCTGGAATGCGATGGTCACCCATCGTGTACGCATCAGCACAGCGGAACAGATTGACGCAGATGTGATCGCCTGGTTGCAACAAGCCTACGCCGCGGCGTAAGAGCAGAGACACCGCAAAAGTATTGTGCCGCTTGCTTTGTTCACCCCTCGAAAGCGTGTTACACTGGGGTAGGTTGACATTTCAGTGGCGTGCGATGCACTGGGCTGCATCCTCCCCTTCTATGTAAGGTTAATGCCCAGTGCGTTGCACGCTGGCTCTCGTCTGTTTCAGCCAATGTCAACTTACACTAGCATAGACGGTGATGAGCATCGTCGATAGGTATAATGATCAAGCGTACCCTGTCTTAACCGGAGCGCAGAGAATAGAGACAATGACCAGCTTACCACAAGAAACGATTATAGAAATGTCACCAAACTTCATGGACTCACCAAACTTCATGGACTCACCAAACTTCATGGACGTAGTACGGATCAGCCAGCAGCTTTCTACTTCTGAACGCCTTCTCCTAGCAAAAGTCTTGCTTGACAGTTTGGTGGTCGATGAAGCAAAAAAGCGCGTGGAGCCAGGGTATGATCCAGAACATCAGCCATTCACGTTGGAAGAAGTTGTGGCCCAAATCAAGGCGACACCGCGCAATCCACACCAAATTCAACGCGCCACCAAAACAATTGACGAGGTGATGGCGGATTGGCAGGCAAATCCAGCTGATGAACCACGCTTGACCACCGCTGAATGGGAGCAAACTTGGTGGAGTGTGCGCCAGGAGATGAAACACTGCTCGCCGCCATTGCCCTCCGTTACGATTTAACGCTTTTAACCGTTGACAACGATTTTGCGAAGATTCCAGGGTTGACGCACGAGCATTGGTTTGCGGATATATACTGTGTACGGTCATAGATAAGAATCAAGGTTGCGCCTCAAAAGTTTGAAAGTTGAGAGTGAGCAAGGAATCGAGTTCCTCTTTATAGGTATCATGCGAGTGTTCGAGGCAAAGCATGATTGCCTGTTTGAAGCGGTC
>JBBQBY010000496.1:0-5180 GCA_038318235.1 Caldilineales bacterium | reverse complement strand
AATTGAATCCGTTGAAAGTTGCCACCCAGCGACTTGGCCAACGTTTTCGCCAATGTTGTTTTGCCAATCCCCGGTACATCTTCCAATAAGACATGACCTTCACAAAAGAGCGCCACCAGTAAGAGTTCGACTACGTCATCTTTGCCCACAATCACCTGCGCCACATTGGTGCGGATGAGTTGGGCGATCGTTTGAATCCGTTGAATGTCTATCAAGCGATTATTCCATTCTTGGTGAAAAGTAGAAATCAACAAATTAATGGGTCAGGTTTGAGCAAACATAGCACAGGATTGGGGAAAATAGCAAAACAAAATGGAGTTGGCTTGAACGGCAGGCATCGTTTACAATAATCTGACTAAGAAAGCATTTGCTCAATCATGGTAAAACCGTAGGTCATCGCTTCCAGCGTGACAGAGATGGTTAATCCCGCCATGATGGGGCTATCGCAACTCGTCACGCTGGAAGCGATGACCTACGAACTATCGTTCAAAGCTTACTTGACTGTCTACTAGTTGCAACGCATTATTTCATTGGACAGCGGAACGCGTAGGCTTGAGTTGTACACAAAGCACCGCGTTTACTGTTCTACCCTATAGAAAGAATCTGCCCCTATGTCGCTTTCAATCGCCTTACAAACCCAACTCCAACCACTGATCGACCGCCTGATTCCTGCGGATGATTTTCCTTCCGCCTCGGCGGGCGGTGTGCTCGATTATCTGGCGCGCCATTGGGCGGGCGATCTGGCGCATTATGTCGCGCTACTTGAACGAGGACTAAGCGCGCTCGACCAGGAAGCCGCGGCAAGCCACCAAGGCGCGACTTTCGCAACATTAACCACAATTGAGCAAGATGCGCTGCTGCGGGCGCTGGAACAAGGCAGCGTACAGACCAAGTGGCCGGTCTCCCCCCAAATTTTCTTAGAGACCCTGGTTAACCTGACGGCAGAAGGCTACTACGGCGATCCGGCGAATGGCGGCAACCGGGCTGCCCAATCCTGGCAGATGGTGGGTTTTCGCGAAGGGCCAAGCCGCAGCGCTTTGGCGCAATTTCCAACCCCACCGCCCGTGCAGGTTTCAGCGCTGACTGAACTGAAGAAAACCGCCGAATATGACGCGATCGTGATCGGGGCCGGGGCGGGCGGAGGTATTGTGGCCTGTGTATTGGCGGAAGCCGGCCAGAAGGTATTGCTAATCGAGCGCGGGCGCTGGTTGCCCTATGAAGCGGTTAACCGCGACCATCTGCGCAACCATCGTCTAGCGCTTTATGGCCATAACACGGGGCCAGATTTGCAGGGCAATCCGCGCGTCTTTGTCGATCATCTGGGTGAAGCGCATACGGTCGCGCCGCACGAAGGCGGTTATCACAACAATGCCATGACGGTGGGCGGCGGCACACGCGTCTATGGGGCGCAGGCCTGGCGCTTTTTGCCGGAAGATTTCCGCATGGCCAGTGAATATGGCGTGCCAGAAGGCAGTTCGCTGGCCGATTGGCCGATCAGTTTGGCCGACTTAGCGCCCTATTACGAACGAGCAGAGTGGGAGATCGGCGTGGCGGGCGCGGACGAGGTCTTGACCCGGCGTGGCCCACGGCAGCGCGGTTATCCCATGCCACCGGTGCCGTCGAACCCCAAACGCGAGGTGCTGGAACGCGGCGCGGCCCAATTAGGCTGGCATACAGCGCCACCTCCCCTATTGATCAACACAACCACCTATAACGGACGCCTGGGTTGCGTGCAATGTGGCCTCTGTGTGGGCTTCGCCTGTCCTTCTGAAAGCAAGAATGGCACGCACAACACGGCGATCCCGCGTGCGCTCGCCACGGGTAACTGCACGTTGGTCACGGAGACGCAGGTTCGGCGCATCGAGACCGACGGCCAAGGCAAAGTGACCGGCGTCGCCTTGATGGCAACGGTGAACCAGCAAACCATTGAACAGACCGTCCGTGCCCGCCAGGTAATTGTCTCGGCTGGGGCAATTGAGTCGGCGCGGCTGTTGCTCAACAGTGCGACAGCCGTCCATCCACAAGGCTTGGGCAATCAGCACGACCAGGTCGGCCGCCATTTGCAAGGCCACATTTATACGGGTGCGCTTGGTCTGTTTGATGAGGAAATTGAAGAGTGCAACGGGCCGGGTGTGTCGCTCTCCACCTGCGATTTTAATCATGGCAACCCAGGCATTTTGGGCGGTGGCATGTTGGCGAACGAGTTTACCAAGCTGCCAATTATTTTTTGGCGTGGTGCTCTGCCCCCTGGTCTAGCGCGCTGGGGCGCCACCAACAAGGCGTACATGCGCGAGGCTTACCGCCGCACGTTGCATGTGATGGGGCCGGTGCAGGAGATCCCCAACCCAGAGATGCGTGTGACCGTCGCTCCACAGGTCAAGGATCATTTTGGCGTACCGGTGGCGCGCTTAAGTGGCGTCTATCATGCAGCCAATCTGCCGGTGGCTGATTTCATGCGCGCCCGCGCCGAGGAGTGGATGTGGGCTAGTGGCGCCAAGCAAGTCTGGAGTTCGCCCAACGTACCGCGCTTGAGCGGTGGTCAACACCAGGCCGGCACCTGTCGCATGGGCCACGACCCGCGCACCTCGGTGACGGATCAATGGGGGCGCGTCCACGGCCATGACAATTTGTACGTCGTTGACGGTTCGTTGCATGTCACCAACGGTGGCTTCAACCCGGTGTTGACGATTATGGCGCTGGCATTCCGGTGTGCGGAACAGATTGCGAAGCAGACAACATGAAACCGATTCAAGTTTTTCCACTCGAACCAGAACGCATACCAGAAGCCGCTGTGCTGGTGGCCCATGCGCTTTATGTGACTGATTGGACGGATGAGCAACTGCATGACGCCGAGGTCGCGTTGCAGCGCCAGTTGGCGGTGGGCTATATGGACACGCTCGTTGCCGAACAGGATGGCGCTTTAATCGGCTTTGCTTTTGTCAATTGGGGCTTCTCCGTTCGCAAAGGCGCCCCCTTTGCCCACATCCAACTGCTCTTCACCTTGCCCTCTCACCGGCGGCTGGGCGCGGCACGTCAGCTTCTAGAAGCCGTCAAACAACTGGCGTTGACGCGCGGCGCCTGTCGCGTCGAACTGGAAACGGACACGGAGAATCTAGCAGCCCGCACCTTATACGAGGCGGTTGGTTATGAACGGTTGCGCGATAAGGAAATCTATATGTTGTTCTTCGCTAAGTGAGGCGTGAATTGTCACTCCTCACTTTTGCTGGGTTAAAACCGCGCCCAATGGGCTCCCGCTGACAATAGCAAGCAGGCACTAAATTCCTTAGTCGCTGCGGCGACTTTCTATTGTCAGCCGGCCATTTTAATGGCCCGGCCTAGATCTCATCACGCATCACGCCTCCCCGTCCTCTCACCCAAGCTTATAAAATGCGCGCGCGTTGTCATGGAAGAGCTTGTGCAGCTCCGCATCCGAACAACCGCTCACGGCCCATTCCAGTGTTTCTGCCCAGCGCGGATATTCGGTGGCCTGATAAGCCACCGGCCAGTCGCCACCGTACATCACACGGTCAAAGCCAAAGCTGGCGATCACATGGTCGATGTATGGCTTCAGATCTTCCTTTGTCCACTGTTGATGATCCGCTTCGGTCACCAAGCCCGAGACTTTACACCAGACGTTGGGGAAACCAGCCAGCATCTGGATCTCCTCGCGCCACGGCGCAAACAGTTGCTGTTTGATATCGGGTTTGCCAATGTGATCGAGGATAAAGACCACTTGCGGGCATTGCGCAACCAGTTTGATCGTGTTGGCCAGTTGATGGTGCGCAATACAGATATCAAAGCTTAAATTGTAGTCCGCCAGGGCCTGCACCCCCTTGACAAAGTCCGGCCGCAAACAAAATGCCGGATCGGGCTCAAACTGGATGATCCGCCGCACGCCTTTGATCAGCGGATTTTCGGCAAATTTTTCCAGATCAACGCGGGCGGCGTCACCATTTTCCAGCGGCGCCCACGGCACGATCCCTTGCAAGCGAGGATCCTCTTGGGCCAGGCTAGTGACCCAGGCAGCCTCTTCACGAAACTGCGCAAAGTCACATTCACACTGCAAGAAGACCAGCTTTTCGACCAGCACCGGGCCACAGGCGCGCTGGTAATCGGCGAGCAGATAAGGTTTGTTCAATAAAACATTGTCATCCAACCAGGGATAACGAAGATGGTTGGGATCCCACAGATGGACGTGGGTGTCGATAATCGGGAACGGGATCATACAAACTCCTTTGTTTTAGCGGGTTTATCGTTTCTGATGGAACGCGACAACGAATCATGCGAATTTTCACGTGAATATGCGCTGCTTTATTCGTGAAAATTCGCATGATTCGTTACCATAGTTTTTTATATCTCTTCTACGCTACCATAGTTTTGCTTACCGAGGCCAGCAAAGTTTGAGGAGGCCTTGTCAAAGCGAGTTGTCATCAACCCCTAATGCTTTTATAATATGCTTACGAAAAAAGGTCAAACACCAAATTACCGCAATAGGAGCGCTCCCCCCATCCGTCACACCCTCTCCATGACAACTGTTTTCTCGGAAAGGGCCTATTCTTCAAAAATGCTCAAATCAAATTTATGCTACCCAAAGGAAGCCATTCATGGAACAAAAGCAAGTTCGTGTCGGGATCGCCGGGTTGGGACGGAGTGGTTGGGACATTCATGCCCGCTTGCTCGGACCTCTGCGGGAACAATATCAGGTGGTGGCTGTCTTAGACGCCGACGCCAACCGCCGTCAAGAGGCGATTGACAAGTTTGATTGTCAAGCCTATACAGAATATAACGAGCTAATCAACGATCCAGCCGTCGAACTGGTTGTTGTCTCGCTGCCCAGTTTTTTGCATGCCGATGGGGCGATCGCCGCGCTGCAAGCCGGCAAACATGTTGTCTGCGAAAAACCGATGGCGACTTCGCTGGCCGATGCCGACCGCATGATCGCGGCTGCCGAAGCCACCGGCAAAACCCTGACGATCTTCCAGCAGCGCCGCTATCACCCGGATTTTGTGCAGGTGCAAAAGGTGATTGCGAGCGGTCTCTTGGGCCGCATCGTGCAGATTCGCATTACAGCCTCTAATTTCAGTCGGCGTTGGGATTGGCAAACATTGCAAAAATTTGGCGGCGGCAGCCTCAATAACACAGGCCCGCACTTTCTCGACCAAGCACTGCAACTCTTTGGC
>JBBQBY010000495.1:0-5180 GCA_038318235.1 Caldilineales bacterium | reverse complement strand
GGTCGAAGAGCAACCGCGCTTGCTGGAGGATAACCAGGCCGCCCAACACTTTCTGGCCAGCGTAGCCCAGGATACCGACGCCCATGTGCTGTTGCTGACGAAGGGTGGCAAGATTGTTGGATCAACCCGCCCAGAGTATGCCCGCCGGATTGGCACGCGTTACACGGGGCCGGCGATTGAGCAGGTCTTGCAAGGCATGCCTGCGCAGGGCATGGGACCCGGCTTGATCACCGAAGTGGTCTATGTGATGTTGCCCGTCCAACGGCAAGGCGTTACTGCAGGTGTGCTGCGGCTCTCGTATGAAGTGGATGACATCCGCGCGCAGTTCAAACAACTGCGCTGGCTGGTGCTGGGCGGCGTCGGAGTGACGGCATTGCTGGGGCTAGGCTTGGGCTTGGTGCTGGCGATCACGATTACCCGCCCGCTTCATCAAGTAATCCAACGCATTCAGGCCATTGCGGCTGGCCAATATCAGGCCCGCGTGACGATTCAGCGCGAGGATGAGATCGGGACACTCGCTCAGAGTTTTAATCAAATGGCGGGAAAGCTGGAAGAAGCCGAGATCGCGCGCCAACGCCAATTGGCGGCAATTGTCCACGAATTGGCCCGTCCGCTCACCGGAATGCGGGCGGCGGTTGAGACCTTACTCGACGGCGCGCTTGAGGATCGCGAGATCCAGACGGTGTTGCTCAGTGGCATTGGCGAAGAGCTTGCACGGTTGGAACGGCTGATCAGTACGCTTCAAGGCGTGGATAAGCGCATTCTCCAGCCACTGCAATTACAGCGCACCGCACTGTCCCTGCTCCGGGTTATTCAGGGCAGCGTGGCTAATTTTGAACCAATCGCGGCCCGCCTTGGCATTGCTTTGGTGATGCAACTCCCGCCCGATTTGCCCATCTTATATGCTGATGAGGACCGGCTCATCCAGGTGTTAACCAACCTTTTGGACAATGCCTTCAAGTTTACCCCGCGTGGCGGCTGCGTTACCGTGGCGGCTGGAGAAGCAGCCACTACCATCTGGGTGCGCATTCGTGACACCGGGATTGGCATTGCGCCAGATGAACTGCCCTATCTCTTTCAACAGTTCTATCGGGGCGCTGAAGCGCGCCCACCAGAAAAGCGCGGCATGGGGCTAGGTTTGACGCTTTGCCGTGAGATTATTACAGCGCACGGCGGCCAGATCGAGGCGACCACCACCGTCGGCCAGGGTGCTCAGTTCACCTTTACACCCCCCAAGCCATAACGTGGCGTGCCAATGACGCGGCTTCTCTGCACAAAATCAATGATTACTTTAGTTAAACTTTAGGTTTAGGCGCAGTAATAGATAAAGCAAATAGCATCCATCGAAATGCGAAGTGGGCACGCCCACGTGCCCAGCGAGCCGCACGAAGGCGTGCTCCTTGTTCATTCTTTGTCTTTAAACTGTTTTCTCTATTACTTTACACTGTAATATTTATCCTTGACCTTGGCCGATCTTTTCCGCCCGTGCTCGAAAGTCCGCCATGTTGACTACTGTGCCGTTGTGCCGGGCCTCTTCTGCGGCAAAGGCGAGCAGGTGACTTTCTAGGGCCACGCGTGCACTGGTCAATGCTTCACTCTCCCCGCGCAGCATGCGCAAGAAATCGGCCACCAGCCCATGATCGCCGCCACCGTGCCCACTCTCATTCGGATCGTCAATCGGAATCGACTCGATCTTGCCGCCATGCTCATGCACAGTAATTTCGGAACGACGGCCAAAACGCGCGCGCAACGTGGCGCGCGTGCCGTCATAACGCATGGAACGATGTTCCTCGTCCGAATGACCGTGCATCACCAACATCACCGAAGCGCCACCTTCCAACTCCATCGAGACCATCTGCTGATCGACGACATCATTGTCACAGCGGTAGACGCAACGCCCATAGGGGCCAGTTTGCAGCGCTTGTAGGCGTCCAGCATAGCTGACATCCTCGCTGAGCACGGTGTAGGGCCAGACGTGCGGCGCGTTTAGATCAATGCCCAGCGCCGCCGCATTTTCGATCATGGTTGGGTTATGCCGGTATTCCAAATAGATGCCAATCGCCGAAAAGGCACAGGTTTTCTCAATCGGACAATGGTCAGTGCAGCGCAACGGGATCTCCGGCCCGACCGTTTCGGCACGATAGTGGAGCAGGGAGCCAATCGAACTGAGTCGCTTGACCGGTTTGTTCAGATTCCAGACCAGAATATCCAGGTCATGGCAACATTTCGCCAGAATCATCGGGCTGGACAAGCGTTCGTTGCGCCAGTTGCCGCGCACAAAACTGTGCGCCATGTGCCAGTACGCCACATTCTCGCGGTGTTCCACTGTGATCAGATCACCCAGCCGGCCCGACTCTAGCACTTCGTGTAGCCGTTTCCAAAAAGGCGAATAGCGCAGGACATGGCAAATTTGCAAGGTGCGCTGCGTGCGCTCGGCCGTTTGCACCAGTTTCACACAACCCTCTAAGGTGTGGGCCATTGGTTTTTCCAATAACACGTGGTAACCCGCTTCGAGCGCCGCCACGGCTGGCTCCACATGCATCTGGTCTTGGGTGGTGACAATCGCACCTTGGCCGAGTTGACCTTTGGCGATCAAATTTTCCCACGACGAAAAGCAATGTTCATCATCAATATCATGTTGATTGGCGACACGGGCGCGCCGTTCCGGGTCTGGTTCGGCCACGGCGACAATCCGCACTTCGTCGGGGTGTTCGAGGGCGTAGGAGGCATAGGCATACGCGCCGCGTTGGCCAGCGCCGATTAAGACAAGTTCAAGTGGTTGAGACATGGGTTACTCCTGAAAGATGGCGATTCCGGTAGGGAAAATCGGTTGATAAGTTGTACATGCTGCGTCGGCTCTGTCGCATAATTTGAACGGGTATATGATTTTTAGCTGGCTTGGTTGACAAGCCAACCCCTATGCTACGATAATTTGTCAATGTCGGCAATTGTTAAGTATCATTCCCTGTCTATTGCAAAGGAGGAATTATGCAACCAGAGAAACTAAATCAAATTGGCAAGACCGCATTGAAGGTGACACAATTCGGGATCGGCGGCACCGGTTTTGGCAATATTTATAAAGCCATGGGCGACCAGGATGCCCTGGACACGCTTGACGCGGGCTGGGACGCCGGCGTCCGTTATTTTGACACGGCGCCGCTTTACGGCAGTGGGTTGAGCGAAATTCGGGTCGGCAAAGGCTTGGCCCGCTATCCCCGCAACGAGTTTGTGATCTCGACCAAAGTTGGCTGGCGGCTCGAGCCAATCGAACCGGGCGCGGATCAAAGCGGTGCGGTTAGTGTGTTTGATAATGCGTTACCCTACCGTGGCGTGATGGATTATTCGCTGGACGCCGCCAAGCGTTCGCTTGAGGAAAGTTTGCAGCGGCTGGACACGGATCACGTTGAGATTGTCCTGATGCACGACCCAGACGAGAGCGTGAGCACGCAGCCAAACTTTGAGCCTTATGCCGTCAGTCATTTTAAAGCCGCCATGGACAATGTATACCCGTGGCTGGACGATTTACGCCGCCAAGGGGTGGTCAAGGCGATTGGGCTGGGCATGAATCAATGGCAGATGCTCTATGACTTTGCCAATGCTGGCGACTTCGATTGTTTCTTGCTGGCTGGCCGCTATACGCTGCTAGAGCAGGAATCACTCCAAAAATTCTTGCCGCTCTGTGCGCAAAAGCAGATCAGCATCATTGTCGGTGGCCCGTACAATTCGGGCATTCTGGCGTCGGGCGCCGTGCCGGGCGCCTATTATAATTACGCACCCGCGCCGCACGCGATCACGGAGCGGGTGCAGCAGATCGAAAAGGTCTGCGCTCAGTATAACGTGCCTTTGCAATCGGCCGCTTTGCAATTTCCCTTTGGTCACCCCACCGTGGCGGCAATCATACCCGGTGCGCGCTCGGCGGCGGAATTGATGCAAAACATCGCCTATTTCAAACAGACAATTCCGGCCGATTTTTGGGCGGAACTCAAGCAATTGAAGTTGATCGATGCCGCGGCGCCGACGCCGAGCTAAAGTGAATGAGGAGTGAGGAGTGCGGAATGCGGAGTGGAGATCGGCTATCACTCCACATTCCACATTCCGCACCCCCTCACTTGACCAACCCTGCGCCTGGCCCGGCCTGACAAGGGAAAATTGAGGCTGTCCGCCCCATGACTGCTTGATAGCGCGCTTGTACATGCGTTTGGAACGCCTCGACCTGGTCTTTCTCCACCAGCGCAATCATGCAGCCACCCCAACCGGCCCCGGTTAAGCGGGTGCCAGCCACGCCATCCACTTGGTTGGCGCTTTCGACGAGCACTTCCAACTCGGGGCAACTGATGCGATAGTCATCGCGGGCGCTGGCGTGGGCTTCATTCATCAACCGGCCCAGTTCCTTTGTTTCGCCCAGGCGGAGGGCGTCCATCGCTAAGCGGACACGATCATTTTCGGTCCAGACGTGGCGACAACAGGCGCGCACGCGTAAGGGGGCATTGGTGTCCAACCCTGGAATTTCGCCTAGCTCGATCCCCTGCTCCTGGAGCGCCGCGGCTGTGATCGTCGCGGGTAGTAGTGGCTCTAAAATTTCCCACGCCACATCTTGTACATCGCGTAAATGGGTGATGCCAGGGAAGTCGCGGCGTAATAGACCCACCCCGGCGCGACAGGCGGCCACGCGCTGGTTAAACTCGCCGCGCACGTTGCGATGGTGAACACCGCTATCGACCACCAGCAGCCGATGAGTGGTGGGCAGCGGGATGGCCTCATAAGTGTAATTCCCCTGCCTATCGGGGCGACAATCGAGAAAGAGCGCATGGTCACGCTGGCCGAGCAGCGCGGCAAATTGATCCATAATCCCGCCGCGCGTGCCGACATACCACTCGGCATCCGAACAGAGATGCGCCAACTGCACTGGTGCGGGTTGCCAATCGGCCAGATGCGCCAGCGCAACAGCCACCACGACGGTGAGCGCCGAAGAAGAACTGAGCCCCGCCCCACGCGGGATACCATACGGCGCCGCGCTGACTACGAGTCCATCGAAACCAGGCGGTGTGCGGCCAAGTTGCTGGGTGATCGTTTGCGCCGCGCCGCGCGCATAATTGCTCCAATCGCCCACGGGCGCCGACGGAATGGCGTCACTGAGGGTAAAAGTGACCGGCGCAAATTCGCTTTCCAGGTTGACCAAA
>JBBQBY010000494.1:0-5194 GCA_038318235.1 Caldilineales bacterium | reverse complement strand
CGGTTAATACAGTTTTTTCCGATTTATTATTTGGACAGCAAAACAGAGCCTGTTCGGTCTTGTTGGTGCGGTTTGAACCCGCACAAGGCTGGTTTGACCAAGATTGTGCGTTTACAAACCGCACCTACAAAGGCACAAAATCAAATCGGAATAAGGCCTAATTATTCCACTGACATTACAGAGGGAGCGCAAGCATCAGGGTGGAGACGAGAGGCGCTAATTCAAAAAGCCAAGTGTTCGTTCTATTAATCTGGCCACTGCCAGCCGGTAAGTTGCCAGGCATGGCCTTCTACAACCAAGGCAGCCTTATATCCTGGCGCGATGGGCAGGTCGCGTAAAGACCACTGTTGGGCGGCCAGAGGCTCATGGTGGGTTTTTAACAGACGAGCTGGCGCATCAGGGCGCAGAACCACATCAAATTGATCCAACGGTAAAGCGAGCCCTTGCCCGCGGGCTTTGATATACGCTTCTTTGCGCGTCCAACCATTAAAAAATCCGTTCGCTTTCTGATCCGTCGTTAGTGTGCGAAATTCTTGGCGCTCATAAGCCGAAAAAACGTGTTCGGCCATCTGTTCATAGTCGAGGTCGGTGCGCATACGTTCTACGTCAATCCCCACTGTGCGATTACGCGCAAACGCATAGAGTGCGATTCCACCCGAATGCGACACATTAAAGCAGAAGGGAACTTGGTCAGGCAGGTCGGTCAGCATTGGTTTGCCATAGGGATTATAGGCAAAAGTCAGTTGCGCGGGCGCCATCTTCAAGTAATAGCCAAGCAAAGTTCTGAGCAACCCACGCGCGACAATATAATGGTGGCGATCATGGTCAAAATAAAAACGCTCGGCTTTCTTACGCTCATCTTCGCTAAGCGTCTGGTACAGGGTTTGGATGCGTGATGGTGGCCAATCTAAGGTGGCCTGCCAGACATGGACTTCATCATCGGGCAATTCAAAGTCGCAGAGTAAATTGCGCCAAAGTAAATCTGCGGTCATTTTTCAGCCTTTGCGTCATCTAGGGTAATTCTATTGAATAATCAAGGGCACAAAACAGTGCGATCGACCAGATAAAGCATACTCGAGCCGAACGGTAGGTAACAACAAATGCCAAGACCCCTGGTCTTGGCATTTGTATAAAAAATTCGGAACGATAAGTCTACTGAAATGGTCAGTTGATAGCGCCCATGTTATTACGCTGCGGCAGGCAATAGCCTTGACCGCGCACCGTCACCACATAACGTGGGTTATCCGGATCTGGTTCGATCTTGCTGCGCAGCCGCCGTACATGCACCCAAAGTGACTCTACACTGCCCTTGCGCACGGGATCCCAGGCCTTGGCGAGCAGGAAGCCGGGCGATAATACGCGGCCGCGATTGTTATATAGAATATGCAACAAACGGTTTTCTGTAGGCGTTAGGGTAATTTGTTCGTCACCAACGACGGCGTATTGCTGGGCAAAGTTGATACGCAATTTTTCGTCGATCAACAATTCGGGATCGGCCACCTGTTCATTGGCAACACGCAACAAAACACGTCGCACCCGCGCCAAAAGTTCAGAAAATGCAAAAGGTTTGGTAATATAGTCCTCAGCAAAACGGCTGAGCCCTTCCACTTTGGTGTCAGTGTCGGAAAGTGCAGAAAGGAAAATAATGGGAATATCACCCCGATTGCGCAACTCGGTGGCAACTGCGAACCCGTCCATACCAGGCATCATAATATCTAAAATGACAAGGTGTGGCAGGCCTTCACGCTGGACAATCTCTAACGCTTCTGTGCCACTGCTCGCAGCGTAGACGATATATCCCTCGCGTTGTAGACGCAAATTTAGCATCAAGCGCGTGTCGGCAGCATCATCTACGACAAGAATGCGTTTAGGATCATAATTGGTGGATGCGGTTTGTTCAGTCATGGACGTTTTCACCTCGGAAATAAGAATCGTTCGGTTAATCTTAAAACTAATCTAACGTTAAGTCCAAATCAAGCTTACATTTATTTTTCTTATCTATACTTTGAACTATAGTCACCCTATCAATCTATGACTTATAACGCCTGGTTACTAATGCTTGACTTACAATTGCTTGAAAAATCTGAAAGCACCCTTCGCCGACAACGCTTGATTACAGGATAATAACTATATTTACAATATGGGTAATTACAATACAGATCACGGACAGGGTTAGATAGTCACTTATTTTAGATAGTCACTTATTATAGTTTGTTTATAGTTTGTCAGGAGAAAGGTATACTACACAACCTGACGTTTCGGACAAGTGATCATTATTATATCAGACAAACATTACGATTTGTATTACGATTACCGAGGAAGCTTACGTATTCTATATGAGACTTTGATAAAGGTTTAGGCAAATATATGAAATTGCACAAACGCAAGTTTTTAACGATTTTTTTCGTGCTTACCATCGTCGTCGCATTTGGTGCTGGCAATCTTACCGGCTTTCTGGCACGTCCGGTATTGGCCGCAGAAGCACCGCCAGAGTTTAAGGTCTTTTGGGAAACCTGGGATCTAGTATTGGCCCATTTTGTTGATCGTGACAAGATTAATTTTACGAATATGACCTATGGCGCGATCCAGGGTATGCTGGACACCCTGGGTGACAAAAACCACACAGTCTTTTTCCCACCAGAGGTAGCCAAGCAACAAGAGAACTCCTTAGAAGGTTCGTTTGAAGGCATTGGCGCCTACGTTTCGCGTGAGAAAGAGCAGTTTACGATTACCGCGCCCATTCATGGGTCACCAGCAGAAGCGGCGGGCATTCTCGCCGGCGATATTGTGTTAGCGGTAAACGGGGAAGATATTACCAGTTTACAGGAATGGGAAGTCATTGGCAAAATTCGCGGTCCAGCAAACACTCAGGTCGTCCTAACGGTCTTGCATCCCGACGCTGTAGATCCGGTGCAGATTACGATTACGCGCGGGCGCATTACGATCGACAGTGTCTTATGGGCCAGAATTCCAGGCACTAATCTAGCCTACGTTCAGATTACCCAATTTGCCGCCAACACGAGCAAAGAGCTTCAAACCGCGCTCCAAGCCGTGCAAACCGAAAGCGCCAAGGGCCCCAAAATCCAGGGCCTGGTCCTCGATTTGCGCAACAATCCTGGTGGCTATTTGCAAGAAGCCATTCGGGTGGGCAGTCAGTTCTTGCCGGAAGGGGAGATTATCCTAAATGAGCGCGACGCCCAGGGTAAGATCTCGACCTATAAGGTAGAAGATGACGGCTTGGCACGCGAGATTCCTATGATTGCCTTGATCAACGAAGGTTCAGCCAGTGCGGCGGAAATTTTGGCCGGCGCCCTGCAGGATAACAATCGTGCGAAATTAGTCGGGCAAACCACGCTAGGCACAGGCACGGTCTTGCAGCCGTTTACCCTCAGTGATGGTTCTTTGCTCCGGCTCGGTGTCACCAATTGGTTAACCCCCAAATTGGCGCTGATCAAGGATCAAGGTATCCACCCCGATGTCAAGATCGAACAGAAGCCATCGGTGAAGATGATCGATGGCACTGCGCTGCAAAAGATGACACGCGATCAATTGTTAGATCAAGAAGACCATCAGTTTAATTCGGCGCTGCTGTTGTTGCAGTTACAAACGCTGCCGAAGAGTCAGACGGCTGCGACCACAGTGACACAGTAAAATAGTCGGGCAGTATAAAACAGTCGGGCAGTAAAACAGTAAACATGAACTGTTTTACTGCCCGACTGTTTTACCTGTAAAGTCCATGCTTGAAAATATATGCCTCAACCAATCGGGGCACTTGATGGCGAATTGGTTGCCCGTTATGCACACGGGCCTGGATAATATGGCTGGCAATCTCGATTTCGGGCATATCGAGAATGATCACACGGTCAAGAATGCCCGGGATGGCAGCCTCTAGCCGCGCCCAATCTAATTGCACATCGTGACGACTGAGCGCCACCAAACGACAATTTTCTACCAGCCAGGCTGATTCATGCCAGGTGGGCAGATCACGCAAACTGTCCATACCCATCAAAAAATAGATCTCAACATCCGGCCCCTCTTGCTCACTCAACAAACGCACCATATCAGCCGTATAATGCGGGCCAGCGCGGTCGGCATCAATACGGCTGACGATCAGATATTCTACGTCTGCCGTCGCTAACTCGGCCATACAAACGCGATGCAGCACCGGCGTCAGCTTCCGATCTTGCTTGTGGGGTGGATCGCCGGCCGGCGCCAGGTAGATACAGTCGAGTTTAAGTTTATACCACGCCTCTTCGGCCAAAATTAGATGGCCAACGTGAATCGGATCAAAGGTACCGCCAAAGACGCCAATTCGACGTTTGGCAGCAGAATCAAGGGAAGCACTTGCCAAAGCATCGTTGATTTGAGCTGTCACAACCATGCACTTTCCAACTTTCTATATGCCAGTTTTCTATAGAGCATAAAAATGCTCATCTGGGCAAGCACAAGCGATTTGCCCAGATGAGCGTCAAAAGTTTACTTTATCCAACCACGAGCTTGATCAAACTACTAGGCGCCATCGGCGTTTTCATAACCCCAGACGAGTTCGATATCCCCGATCCGCACCTTATCAGCATCTTGCACGCCAGCCTCACGCAGCGCATCGAAGATCCCCATCGCCTTTAAAATGCGCTGGAAGCGCATGGCAGCTTCGTAATAAGTCCACTGGGTTTGGTGGGCGACACGTTCAATCGCGATACCTTCAACCAGCCAGGTATGCTCGCCGAGCTTATAGATCTGGAATGCTTTGTCATCACTGGGCGCTTCAATTTCTGGCAACGCTTGATTGACCACCGGCTCTTCGAGCGGCGGCAAGGCATCCAGCATGGCCTGGATACGATCTAGGAGTTCGACAAGATTTTGGTGGGTGGCAGCGCTGATCGCCATCACGGGCAAACCGCGCGCCTGAACGGCCTGCTCTACTGCCGGCCATTTCTCGCGTGCGTGCGGCAGATCCATTTTGTTCAAAACAACGAGTTGCGGCTTATCTGCCAAAGCTGGGTTAAAGAGCGCCAACTCTTGGTTGATGGCCGCAAAGTCACCCAGTGGGTCAGGGCTGTCGCCATTCAATAGATGAATCAAGATCCGCGTGCGTTCAATATGGCGCAAAAATTCCAGGCCAAGGCCAACCCCATCATGCGCCCCTTCTAACAAGCCTGGAATATCGGCCAACACGATCTGGCGATGGCGGACT
>JBBQBY010000493.1:0-5231 GCA_038318235.1 Caldilineales bacterium | reverse complement strand
TTTGGGGATTGGAGTGGTTGGGGTTCTTTTTTGGCACTTTTCTTTACCGCAAGTGCTCGCCTTGAATTTGATTGGTGTTTTCGCTAGCGTTGGCAATGCGTTATTGCCCGCAGTCGCCATTTCCACTTCCAGTGGTGAGAGCTTTAGTTCCGCGATGCAATTGGAAGTTCACCTGAAAGAGTAGTAGATTTACTTTCCGACACTTTTTCGACGCTGATCGCTTATCTTTTAGCAGGTAATCACAGCCAACCGATTTTTGTTCTGTTTCTCAGCCTCAAGCGAAAGGTTTACTGGTTGACCAGTATCTAGTGTGCAATATCTCCTTTCTACCAGAGTATGCTGCACCATTGAACATAAGTAGATGACGTTGGATGGGAAAGAACAAAAGTGGCCCCCTAAAAAATGATGGAACGAACCACGCTGGGAAGGCGTGGTTCGTTCAGGTGCTGGGTGATCATGCTTTTCCTTGAAGGTGATCAAGAAAATCTGAACAGGTACGCGTTAACAAAATAAATCGAGGTTTAACAAAGTGATTCTTTTGATTATTGTCTTAATCGGCGCGTCCATGCTTTCGGTTGCATTGAAACGACAGAGTCCGGCGCGGCATCAGGCAACGTTGAAGCACCCTACACTGAAAGCCCCTGCTTCCGCAGAAGATGAGCTACGTCCAGCAAATGTGCTCAATCGTGCGGGTAACTGGCGTTACGTACTCAGTCAATGGCGCAACCGCTACGCTCGTCCCAAGGAACCTACGCTCGAGCAGCAGTTACGGCTCTGGATTGAACAGACGTTACCTACTGATGACCCGGTGTATACCTGGCTGATGGTGCTGTCAGAGAAAAAGTTCACCGAGTTTAGCTACTTACTGGCCGACTTCTGTGAAGACACCGGCTTTGAACTGGATTGGCTGTTGCAACAACGACTCATTGAGCATCCTACATTGGCTCATATGCTAGTTCAGACCGTACGTGGCTACGCTGATACTTGTCGCATGGCAATGCTGGCTCAATCAGAACTTGACGCCTTTCGTGCCTTGCGCGCGCTTGAGCAGAATCCCTACAGTAAAACATCCCAAGCCCTTGCCCAACAGCTCTTTATCCAATCGGCAAATCTGGGTCTCACGCCGCCAGTGCCAACCACAGTGATAGTGGCCTGCAAGCACGAACGCCAGATCTATATGATCCAGGCTATCCGCCAGGTAGCGGAAAAGCAGCCCGATGCGTTCCACCAGATACTGCTGACCGTTGTAGCCAAGCGATATAATGAATAGCCGGTCGTTACAGAATTGCAGGGAGAGGTTTCACAAGTGGCAAGCGATAAGTAATCAGATTCCTAGACATAGCTGAGTAAAAATTAAAAACTGGAAACGTTCAAATAGGCTAGCACGGCCAACGTGATATTATAGACCGCATGGACTATCATGGAGGTGCTAGTGTTGGCCCGATTGCGCACAATCCCCAAGACTAACCCTAAGATAAAAACGACTAGGGTTGAGAGGCTGAGGCCATAGGTGCTATGCAGCAGAGCAAAGACCAGGGCCGTCAATTCCAGGCCAAAACGTGGTTGCACTGCGCCGCGCAGTAGGGTCTCTTCACCTAGGGCAGCCGCTGCGCCAATCGTCAAAACGCCGATCAGGGTGCGCGACAAAGGCCCTAACAGTTGCTCGGTCAGCTTGGCTACATTTGGATCAAAGCCAACTTGAAACAAACCGCTGACTTGCTCCAGCAACATCACCATTGGCACGAGCAATAAGCCCAGCACGACCCCAAAGATCACCTGCCGCCAGGTTGGCCTGACGATGCCCAGCCGTTGCAAAGCGCTTGACCAATCGCGGCGTACCAGCCAGCCAATGCCAACAATCGCCAGCAGTGCAGTCAAAGCTTGTTGGGACCAAAGGCCTGCCAGGGTTACCGCTGGTTGGCCGTCCGCCGTCTGCTGCTCAAGCGTCGTGGCTAAGTTGCCGAGCCCAGTGCCTAATGTGATCATTAGATTGATCACCACGAGCATGATGTAGGCAAGTGCAACAGCGTGAACGGGACTGGCGGGATCGATTGGAATCACTTGCGCCAGCAGCCGTCGCACAACAGGGAGTAACAAAAGTATGCCGAGCAACGCCGGTAACCAAATGCCTGTGCCATAGACCGCAAAGCCACCAACGAGCTTAACTGGGTCTACGCCCGGCGCAAGTAATGAATTAGGCTGTTGGGCCAGACTTGGATCTTGGAGCAAGCGAATTGCGATTTGCTGCACCAACAGCCCACCCACACACAGGGTTCCATAAACCAAAATTAGGATGCCATAACTGAGCACGACAAAGCTTTGATAAGGCTCGTTGCTTTGCCGCCGTTTTTCTGCTAGATTGGCCAGCATAATAATCAGCCCTAGCAAAGCGAACAGCAGCAGTGTGCCAATAATTTCCACTATTTTGTACTCCGTTTTTAGTCGTCATTTATAGAGCGGCTCGGTTGCCATCACTGCAACGGCACTGCTTGGAGTTTAATGCTTCTTAGCTTGCACGGCAAATGCCTGCACTGGCCTGTTTTGCCTTTCTCAGCCTATAAATTCGTTGGTATGATAAATGCTTGTGCTATCCAAGAATTTGTGATTCGCCTCTAGACACACTGGTATAAAATGAAGTAGAATAGACGCTAACCGGGGATGGTTAGCTGCCTCAATTGACTGCGCAGCCTAACGGTAACATTTCTGAGCAAATTATCATTTGGCTCGTATGTTACGACCCAGTGCCAAACTCATCCTATACACTGAGCCTACACACTGAGAAGGATCTTCCTATGTCTAGCAGAACCTCGACCAACCATAAAAAGACAATGCGCAAGTTGTCGGCACCCGCGCCTATCGAAAATGGGGCAGGCACCGCCAATCGCGAAGGTCAGGATTCCGTGATCTTACCCATGGAGCGCACGTATCAGCCGAATGCCGATCTCACCAATCTTTCTTTAGATGAACTGAGCACTTCGCCCCAGGTCTATAATTCAGAACTAAATTGGCTTGATTTTAACTGGCGTGTCTTTCATGAAGCGCTGGACAGCCGTACGCCGCTGCTAGAACGTTTGAAATTTCTGGCGATCACGGCGAGCAATTTGGATGAATTTTTTCGCAAACGGGTGGGTGGACTTAAACGGCAAAAAGCGGCAGGTATTGCTAATTTAACCTTGCGGGGTTGGACGCCCGATGTACAACTGCAACTGATTGCCCGTGCGGTGCGTCCGATGGTGGAAGCCCAAAGTCGCTGTCTGCAAGAGGACATTTTACCCGCCCTGGCCGAATATGATGTGCGCATTTTTAACTATACGGATCTGGATGCGGAACAACAAAAGCGGCTTCAACGCTATTATGAGACCGAAGTCTATCCAATTTTGACCCCACTGGCGGTTGATCCTGGGCATCCGTTCCCTTTTATCAGCGATATGAGTTTGAGCTTGGGGGTGCTGCTGCACGACCCAATCACCGGTGAAAGTCAATTTGCGCGTGTCAAAGTACCAGCCAATCGACCGCGTTGGGTGCCGCTCGAAAATCCACAACATTTTGTCCCGCTCGAACAGATTATGATCCATCACCTCGATACACTTTTCCAGGGGATGGACCTGATCGCCGCTTATCCCTTCCGCGTGACGCGTAATGCTGACATTGCGCGCAACGAAGAAGAAGCCGAAGATCTGCTGGAATTGATCAGCGAAGAATTGCGCGAACGCCGTTTTGCGCCGGTCGTGCGCTTGGAAGTGGCCGCTTCGATGCCAGAAAATATTTTGACGATGCTGCGCGACGAGATGGAATTGGATGTGACGGATGTTTATCCCGTCGCTGGCTTGCTGCGCCTAACCGACTTATTTCCACTGGCTGATATGAATTTACCGCACCTAAAATACGAACCGTGGACACCCGTGACGCCGGTGCGTTTGGTGGGCATTGATAGCAGTTCGCGGCCCAGTGAAATCTTCTCCTTGATTCGTCAGGGTGATCTGCTGGTTCATCACCCCTATCATAGCTTTGCCGCCAGCACGCAAAATTTTATTGAAACGGCGGCGCGCGACCCGCAGGTGCTGGCGATCAAACAGACGCTCTATCGCACAAGTGCCGATTCACCAATTGTGCGGGCGTTGATCCATGCGGCGGAACAGGGCAAGCAGGTGGCGGTACTCGTGGAAGTGAAAGCACGTTTTGATGAGGCGCAAAATATCGAGTGGGCGCGCTTGCTAGAAGACGCGGGTTGTCATGTCGCCTATGGCTTGGTAGGATTGAAAACGCACTCTAAACTTTCGTTGGTGATTCGCGAAGAAGAAGATGGTTTGCGCGCCTACTTTCATGTGGGCACCGGCAATTATAATCCCAAAACGGCGGGGCTTTATACGGATTTGGGCTTCTTTAGTTGCGATCCTGCGATTGCCGCCGATCTGATGGATCTGTTCAACTATCTCACGGGGTACAGCCGTCAGGATGTCTATCGCAAATTATTGGTGGCGCCGGTCACCATGCGTCAATCTTTCCTAGACATGATCGATGTGGAAATCGGGCATGCAGTGGATGGGCGACCGGCGCGCATCATTGCGAAGATGAATGGTCTGGAAGATCCGGTCCTCGTACGCAAACTCTATGAGGCCAGTCAGGCTGGCGTCTCAATCGATTTGAATATCCGCGGTGTCTGTCGCTTACGGCCAGGGCTACCTGGGATTAGTGAGAATATTCGCGTGCTCAGTATTATTGGGCGTTTTTTGGAGCATTCACGCATCTTCTATTTCGCCAACGGCGGCGATCCGCGCTATTTTATCGGCAGTGCCGATTGGATGCGGCGTAATCTGACCAACCGTGTGGAGGCCATTGTCCCCATTGAAGATCCACATTTACGCGAACAACTTGATCTCGTCCTCCAGGCTTCGCTCAATGACTATCGCCAAGGCTGGGAAATGTTGCCAGATGGTCGTTACCGTCAGCGTCAGCCGAATGAAAGCCCTAATCCCGGCTCGGGCGAACGCGGTCTGCATGACACTTTGATGTTCTACACGCGCACGCTGAGCACGCAGCTACCTGATGATTTATAGTCTGTCATCCCTATAATGACGGTGGAAGATCGGTTACTAATAGATAGTAGGCCGGCATAGTTCGGTGGGGCGTCATGCATGACGCCCCCCCGCACTATTCTTACTTTTCCACCAGGCTGGGTGGTATATTCGTTTTTTTTAAGTGTGGTTTTATCAGTAACCACACAACCACGC
>JBBQBY010000492.1:0-5234 GCA_038318235.1 Caldilineales bacterium | reverse complement strand
CGTTTTATCAGCTAATCATTGCTGATCACCACCTGTCACCCGCCAGCCGATCCATGACATCGAACTGGGCGGCTATCGGATCGCCAAAGGTGATACGGTTGCGATTTTTACCTATGTCATGTACCACGATCCTAAACTTTTCGCCGATCTAGAGCGCTTTGATCCCGATCGTTTCAGCCCTGAAAACGAAGCAAAATTGCCGCGTTATGCCTATCTGCCCTTTGGTGGTGGGCCACGCGTCTGCATTGGCAACAGTTTTGCGATGATGGAGGCGCGCCTGCTGTTGTTGACCGTTTTGCAACAATATCAGTTGCTGCTGACGCCGGGACAAACGGTGCGCGCCGAACAAGTATTCACGCTGCGCCCCAAGGGCGGCTTACCGATGATAGTCAAAAGACGCTAGCGAATGGCCAGTCTAGATATCTAGACTGGCCATTCGCTAGCGCTGCAGTTAAGCTGTTTGACCAATGATTTGCCGCTCCTCGTTTTTTGCCTAGCCTACTAGCTAATAGACAAACCATTTAAATGCCAGACAATCGTAGGTGCGGTTTTTAACCGCACTTGGCTGGTTTACCCAAGCTGTGCGGTTAAAAACCGCACCTACCTTTTGTATGCCTTTGATTTGTTTTGTCTATAAGCTACGGGGTGCTCCCACAGAGGCGCAATCACTTTGTTGAGCCGTGATTCAAATAAAGATGATTTGCGCACCTTCGGTCATGTCCATAAAATCGGCGGCCGTGACAATTGCCTGAACACCATCAATGAAATCTTCCTTCTTCAGATCCATCAGATCGACTGACATCTTGCAGGCATACAGTTTGGCGCCACCATCGGCCATCATCTGGAGGAATTCGCCGACTGGCGGGACATCGAGTGCGGCAATCTTATCCTTCATTAGCTTGGTAGCAAAAGCTGTCATGCCCGGCAGCATACCAACAAT
The DNA here is from genome assembly GCA_038318235.1 of Caldilineales bacterium. Classification (GTDB taxonomy): domain Bacteria; phylum Chloroflexota; class Anaerolineae; order Caldilineales; family Caldilineaceae; genus JAPLGZ01. The sequence continues at coordinate 4,294 of JBBQBY010000492.1, read as the reverse complement.
GTTTGGAATGCCCAAGTTGCCGGTGTGCATGCCCATCATACTCATCTTCATGCTCGTATTGCCCACCGGCGCAAGCTCTAGATGGTCTACGCGCTCCTTTGTGATCATGTCCATGCCCCAGAACGTGAAGAAAATGGTCACGTCAATGCCATTGCCCAGCGCTGCCCAGCCCATGATCAAGGCTGGATAAGCCATATCTAAAGTGCCCTTGGAACAGATAAAGGCTACTTTGCGGGTTTCGTCGCTCATCGGAATTACTCCTTTTATTGAGTTTGCTGAAATGGTAATCGGTGAGTGGTAAGTGGTCATAAACTGATCGGATTCTATCGCATGACAATTATTAATTATCGATTACTTGTTACTTATGACGTATTCAGCTAACCATTGATGCTAGTTCTACAGCCTGTTTAAACGCAGCCTTCTGGCTTGCCCAGCCCTGAGATTCGGGCCACCTTCTTCGCTGGGCCTTTGGGAAACAAAGCGAACATCTCTTTGGTCGTCACACCAGCCATGCTAGTGATCCGGCGCAACGTGGGTGCTTTGCCACTGGTCAGGCCATCCTTCCGGCAAAATTCGATCACCTTCCAGTGGTCTGGGGTTAATTCCGGCAGATTCTCTTCTCCGGCCAATTCCACCGCAATTTCTTTTGTCCACTCAGCCGGATTGGTCATAAAGCCTTCATCGTTGACTGCAACGGTTTTGTTGGCGATTACACGGGTTGTCATAAACGAGTCTCCTATCTCGATAAATTACCAATCTCTAATCTTTCAATCCCTAGTCGAAACAGAGATTGAAAGAAGATTTTATTATTGAGTAACTTGCGCCTGCGCACCGATGACACGTAGGGCGCGCATGGTCAGTGCTAAACCGCGCCGGACATTCGGGTCACGCATCTGGCCGAGCAGCGCTGGCAACGATGGATTGACCGGTTTCTCGGCCTCCAACTCCACATTCGCCACAAAGCTGCGGACAAAGCCCATAACCTCGGGCTGAGTCATCTCCTTGACGGTGTTGAGAATGAGCACCACATTGTCGCCCAGGCGTTTGACATCTTCCTCACCAAACGAGGTGACGATCTTGTCGACGATCTGCATACTCCCCTTGGCAAAGGTGAAGTAGCCGCGCTGCTCCATGCCTTGCAGCGTATTGACGGTCTTGTCGAACGCTGCGTTGCTCAGTGGCCCTACACCTTCAAGCAAATCCGCGACGCTCTCTAGTTGTTCAAGCAGCTTTTCGATATTCGGGCCATTGCGCAACAGTCGCTTGCCCAACCTGAGCCAATCGCCCAGATCGACATATTGTTTCACCTCATCGAGTTGCTCAACGGTCAGGCCATAAACCCCATTCATGATCGGCATCACATCTTGCATAAGCTCAGCGCGTTCCTGCTGCTGACGTTCGGCCTTATGGGCTTGCTCTGTGAGGTAGGCGACTTGGGCGGTTAGCGCATCAAGCTTGCCATTTAGATCCATCAATGCCTGTTCCATTCCATGCCTCCTAGCGCCATTTGCCAGCCATGCTCATCTGGGCTGGTAACGGTAATTCTTGGCCCTTGAGGAGAATATTCCAATACATCCAGCGGAACATCAGCTTGCCCCAATGGTTCATTTCCGACTCTTCAAGCAACGTGAAAGGGCCCACACCAGGTAATGGATATTTGCCAGGTAACGGTTCTGTCTCATAGTTGAAATCGATCAGTAGCCCCTTGCCAAAGCCGGATTCGATAAAGCAGTTGGCGTGGCCGTCAAATAGGGGCTCAAGTTCCAACCCATCGATATAGCGCAGAAAATTTTTGGCAAAGGTATCTACCGCAAAATGCGCGACCGAACCAGCCTTAGAAGCCGGTACCGCTGCTGCATCCCCTAACACAAAAATATTGGCATAATTGGGTGAGAGAAAGGTATGTTTGTCGACGGGGATAAAGTTTAGCTCGTCGCCTAGACCAGAACGGGCCACTACATCGTCACCCTTGTTGAGCGGAATACTCACCAACAGATCGTAATCAACGGTCTGTTCGTCATAGGCGATGATCTTTTTGGCGTCGGGGTCAACCCGCTCGATCACAAAATCCGGCACGACTTTAATATTTTTCTGTTCAAGCAGAGCGCCGAGGTGTTTCGCGGCAATTGGCTTTGTGAACGCACCGGATAGCGGCGTCGCATAGGTGATTTCGACGCGATCGCGAATACCTTGTTCTTGAAAAAACCAATCGGCCAACATCAGAAATTCCAACGGCGCGACCGGACATTTGATCGGATTCTCGACCACATTGACGACCAACCGGCCGCCCTTCCACGTGCGTAACTGTTTGGCCAACGCCAGCGTGCCATCGATTGTATAGAAATCGTAAATCGATTTATACCATTCATGCTCGTGTAAACCCGGTGTCTCTTCTGGCCGCGTCTGCGCGCCTGTGGCAATCACCAGAAAATCATAGTCGAGATAGCGCTTATCGTTGGCGAGCTTAACCCGGTTATGCGCCGGCTCGATCATTTCGATGGGTGACACAATCAGCTCAACCCCAGCAGGGATGAAGTCGCGCTTGGGTTTGATCACGTCGTGCTTCTGATAAGTGCCAAAAGGGATGAAGAGGAAGCCCGGTTGATAATAATGTGTTTCGCACTGGTCAACAATCGTAATCTGCCATTCGTCCTGATCCAACAGCCGGCTCAACCGATTGGCGACCATCGTGCCAGCCGTCCCGGCGCCCAAAATGAGCAGTTTCTTCATGGTGCTAACCCTCCTGATAGGTGTTATCTGATGACAGCTATCAGTATAGACAGAAAACTCTCCAGAAGCTTCAATCACCTGGAGAGTAAACTACCTAGCTAGGGAACGAGTCTTTGCCCTGGCCAGATGGTCAGTACCGGCAGGGGAATTACGCGTGCGTGCTAGGCATAAATGGCGCAGGCACTGATACATTGGGGGCAAAATGAACCGGTAACCTAGCTGACTCAATTACAGGGTTTAATCGCAGCTTTCTGGATCATCTACCGAATTCATGGAATTTCGCCCAGCGTTGGGCAACAAGCTTGTAGATGGGTGAGGAGGGCTCTTGTCAAAGGTGAAAAGAAATGACGCTTGTCCCAGATCAGTTTCAGCGTGCGTACGAGCGGTTTACCTTCAAGCGCAATCAGTCGCAAAACGCCAAAAGCTTGTTCGTCCTGGACGGCATAGGCGGGCAAAATGGTTAGAGCGTTGCCCAGGATCACGGTCCGCTTGATGGACTCCAGATTGTCAAATTCAGCCGCAATGTGCGCCCGCACACCCGCTTGCTGCAACGCCTGATCCAGCCAAATGCGCGTCTGACTATTCGGTTGGCGCATAATAAATGTTTCGCCATCCAACTCCTGAATGGTGACTTGCTGACGTGGCCAAAAGCGATGTTTCTGCCCGACCACCACAAATTGTTCGCTTTCTTCTAGTACTTTGATGCCCAAATGGGGATGGCTGGCTTCGCTCAATTCGCCTTCGACAAACCCCAGGTCGAGCCGTCCTGCGACCAGGTCTTCGACAATGCGGGGTGTAATGCTATTTTGTAGATCAACGGTTAACTTGGGATAGCGCTGGTGAAACGATTGGATCAATGAGGGCAATCGATAGACGCCTATGCCTGGCGTCGTGCCCACGCGCACTTGACCACCAGCCAACGCTTCTACATTGGTAACGGCCTGCTCCGCTTCTGCCACCAACGCCAAAATTTGACTGGTGTAGTCCGCCAGCTTTTTCCCCGTTGTCGTCAACGCCACCCCCCGCCGGCTGCGCTCAAATAGCTGCGTACCCAAGCTGGCTTCCAAATCTTGGATGTGTTGACTCACCCCCGACTGCGTCATCAGCAAGCGCTCCGCCGCGCCACTAAAACTGCCAGCATGGACAACCTGGGCGAAAATTTCTAGTTTATATAAATTGAGCATGAATTTTCTCTGCCATAAGTGAATACTTATAGCTAGTATAAGACAATCGGCAGAACTAACCCAAAAAATTAGGGCTATAGTGGTGATCGTAACGCAAACAATCGGGAATACAAACAGGGGCCAAGGGCATGCAAAACATACTGATCATTACGGGGATTTTTATCATCGCCTTTTTCTTATACAACAGAATCAGACAAGGGAGCGCCAACGTGATTACAGGGATTACAAAACTCAACCCACAGCAGTATCAACAGCAGTTTAAGCAGGCGAAACAAGCGCACGTCCTGTTGGATGTACGGACGCCAGAAGAATTTGCCGCTGAGCATTTGGCCGGCGCCGTGAATATTCCGGTCCAGAATTTAGCGCAACGTTTGCGCGAC
>JBBQBY010000491.1:0-5242 GCA_038318235.1 Caldilineales bacterium | reverse complement strand
ATTGTCGGACCGCGCGCTTCGGAGATGATTTCGTTTTTTACGTTAGCGATCACTCAGAAAATTTCGCTTTATAAGCTATACCGGCTGGTCTATCCCTATCCCACTTATTCAAGCGGTATTTTGAAGGTTACTGACTTTTTTATGCGTGAGACGCTCAGCCATCTGGGTCGTGAACTTTTTGCCTATCTGCGCTATCGTTTTGCCAAACCTAAAGAAACAGCGAATGCAGGAAACAACGAATAAAGCCCTGCGCTCATTCGTTGTTTCCTGCATTCGCTGTTTCTATGGCTGAACTATTATCCCATTTTGTCGAGTAACGTCTGTTTCAGTAATTGCTCGGTCAATGCGGGGAAGAGTTTGCCCAACAGCGCAAAGAAGACATTTCGCGCGCCTGGGATCAGCTGCGTTTTGCGCCGTTGCACACTGGTGAAAATTAGAGCGGCAAGTTGCTCCGGCGCCATGCGACGATGCTCGCGCGTGTTGTCTGGGCTGTAACGGCGGGCGTGCGCTGTGCGCGTGGGGCCAGGATAGACTGTGAGCACATGGATGCCTTGTGGCTTGAGTGCGGCGCGCAAACTGCGGGCGTAGGCAGCGACGCCATCTTTGCTGGCTGCATAGGCTGCCGCCCCTGGATAGCCAGCGTAGACCGACAACGAGGCCATAAAGACCAGCGATGCGGCTGGCGCCAACCGTTGATCGGCGAGCATTGTGCGGGTAAGATCAAGCGGGGCGAGCAAGTTAAGATCAATTACCTTTAACTGAGGCGCCAATGCCATCGTTTCAAACTTGCCCGCTGCACTGATGCCTGCATTGTGAATAAACAGATCTACGAGTGGACGTTGTCTTAACGCGTGCATGGCCGCGGCGCGGCTAGCTGAGTCGCTTAAATCGGTTTGGATGAAATACGTCTCGATGCCACGCGTGGTTAATGCCTGCGTTGTCTCCGCGGCGCGCGCAACATCGATATCCAGATTCGTAATCATGTAGCCCGCTTGGCCAAAGCGAAATGCCAGCGCGCGACCAATCCCGTCTGCTGCGCCGGTGATGACTACATGTTTCATGCGCGCCTCCGGTTGGCAAACATCTCCAAGAGGCCACCCAACCAGTAACCGGCGAACCGCCATAGCCGATTGTTTGTCCCCAACGTGATCTCGGCGCGCTGACTGGCGATGGCGCGGGCAGTTTGTGTGGCTACCTGGGCTGCGGTGGGAAAACGTTCAGCCTTCAATTGTCCAGCAGGCACGCCGCTTTTGGCATGCATTTCCGTACGGATCGCGCCGGGGTGGATCACCTGCACCGCAACGCGTTCGGCCAGTTCCACGCGTAAATTGCGTGCCAGTCCGTCCAGCGCAGCTTTGGTTGCGCCGTAGACCGCATAGTCTGGCACAGGCAATGCCGCCGCCACAGAACTGATAAAGACTACTTTGCCATGTGCAGGGGCGAGTTGCGGGAGCAAGCTGTGCGTGAGGGCCAGCGGTGTTTTGAGATTCACCTGAATCAGCGTCTCGATACTGGCTGCTGGTTGGGCCGCAGGCGCACCGTAGTAGCCGAGACCCGCATTGTGGATCAACAGGTCGAGGTGGCGTAGATTGCGCTGTGCCAGCCACTCGCCAATCTCTGCAACGGTGTCGGGCCGGCTGAGATCGCTTTGGCAGTAAGTGGCTGGGGTGAAGAGTGGAGGGTCGAGCGTTGCCAGCGGCTTGCGGCCAACCAGGATCAGCCGCGCACCGGTAGCCTGGTAATGTTGCGCCAACGCAAGACCGAGGCCACTGGTGGCGCCGGTGATCAACACAATGAGAGCTGAAGAGGATGCGTTTTTACTCACGGGCGCGTCTGTTGCGCCAACCGGGCGGAGGTGTGGCGACGCAGCTTCAGCGCCGGCGCCGAGTAGCGCAATTGATCGTCCATGGCTCTCCGCAGCAAGGTCAGCGGTGATTGGTCACCAAAGAAGTGCTGGCGATAGTCGCCATCACCAAAGAAACCATTGCGCCGTTTGAGCAAATTCAGGCGCAATTTGTTGTTGGGCAAATGGTTCTTGCCGTCCAGCAAATCGCGGATCGCCGAGGAGATCCACGGAAACTGATCGAACAACGCTTTGATTTCAGTGACGGTGCGGTCTACATCCGTTTCATCCTCGGGATCAACGGCGTCGATCAGCGCGTCAATCTGTTCTTGTAGCGCAAAGAAGCGTTCAAACCCTCCGCCCGCTAGGCGATGAGGACGCATCAGCGCCAGATATTCCGCGCGATTTTTGGCCCGATAGCGGTTGATAATCAGCCGCACATATTCTAAATAGGCCCCCAACAGCCAGAGCACTTCGTAGGCGTTCCAGAGCTTAAAGTTATGCCATGCCTTGTACGAACTCGCCACCAGCCGGTCGTGCATGTCAATGTAATTGAGCGTCATGGTCTCCAGTTCGGCAAAGGCGGCGGCGGAGTAGTCGCCGGTCTGTTTAGCCTTGAGCAGCAGATCGGCGATCAAGAAAATACTGGCATGGGTGATGTAGAGTCCCTTGGAATAAAGCGGGTCAATAAACCCCGCGGCGTGCGCCAGCAGAGCACAACGGTCACCAACAATGTGATGGGCGCTGTATTGCAGGCGGTCGATGCGCGTCCAGTCGCGCACGGTATGGGCATCTTTGAGTTGGGCATACAGGTCAGGGAACTGTTGAATGAAGGTATAGAACTCGGCTTCGGGGGTCAGATCATCGCGCTGCGGGTAGAGGCGCGGGTCGAGCTGCAGACCCACACTGCATAGTGGATTGGTGGCCTGCGAATGATTGTTAAACGGGATCACCCATAGCCAGCCGCCCTTGAAAATGTGATGCAAGGTTCCCTGTGAGAGCGGATAGGGGTGGCCGAATTCCTGCTGGGAGAGGCTGGTATTGTTGAAACACGGCACGTCGATCATATGGGTAAAGATTGTGCGCGAATGGGCAAGCGAGTCGCGGTGGCGCCAGTTAAATTTATTGGCAAGCAACGATTTCATCCCCCCAGCATCAATAATGTACCGCGCCTGGTAAGTCACCCCCTTGTTGGTGATAATTTCCACGCCGTCGGGATTGAGGTTAATATCCTGAATAAAGACCCCCATCCGCACCGTCGCGCCGTAGGAGATCGCAATCGAAGTCAGGAAATAGTCTGAATCTTGGCGCTGAATGTGGATTTCGTGGCCGTAGGGCAACCGAGGGATGACGGCTTGCAGACTCTTCCTGGCCTCCACATGTTGTCCAGCCGTATGATGGACAAAACTAAAGTGGCGTTTGACCCCGTGCGAAGTGCCAATGTAGCTGTAGAAATTTTCGGAACTGTAATAGGCCAGTTCTGGCACATCGTAAAACTCGGCCAGGGCGCGCATCACTTCAGACGTTTCGAGGATCATCGATTCGCCAATTGTAAAACGCGGGTGGGTGCCGCCTTCGAAGACGATTACATCCATGCCGTTGCGCGCGAGGATGGCCGCCAAGGTAGAACCACCAATCCCGGAGCCAATGATGGCAACGTCATAGATTTTGGATGCATCGGACATCTAATTATTCTCCTGAATCGTGCAGGGCGTTTATGATTTTTAACGATTTAATGCAGTAACCGTAGGTGCGGTTTTTAACCGCACAGGCCTTATTCGCTGCTTGTGCGGTTAGAAACCGCACCTACGGGATTACCAATTGCGCGAAGTTTTGCTCAGCGCAATTTGCGCCACGCCCAGACCAGGCGCTGAATCACTGTGATCAGCACCAGCGCCGCAAAAAGTGTAAAGAGCAGGGTTATCCTAGCAGGGAAAGCCAGAAATAGACAGTAAGCGACAATCGTTTCTGCGCCACCAATCAGCCCAATGGGCATCACAATGGTGGTCATCGTCCGGGCATCATGGGCGTGGCGTTTTTCCAGAATGGCGGCAAGATACATCCATGAAGCGGAATTGACGTAGAAACTCGCCAGTAGAAAAGCCAAGGTGAGATAATTGCCTGGCGTTGGCGCGCCCACGACCAACCCAATCGGTACGATGGCATAGACAACGAAATCTACCACGATGTCGAAATAGCCGCCAAAGTCACTTTGCTTGGCATGTTGCCGTGCGAGCAACCCGTCTAAGCCATCGAGTGCGCGATTCAGCAGCCAGAACGCCAGCGCCCAGCCATAGCGTTCCTGGGCCGCGAAAAGCGCTGAGCCTATGCCTATCCCCAATGCGATCAGCGAGAGCAGGTCTGGCGAGACAGCTGCCATGCGCATAGCTAGTGGCGCGGCGATTCGATCTTTGAGTTCACGTAAAGAAGCATCGAACATCGGTTATCCTTTGCAATCCAAAAGGTAGGCTGGGCAAAATTATTGGAACTATACTAAAATCAGAATGAAAAGCGGAGTTTTACCCCCTCCTAACCTCCCCCTGCTGGGGAGGAACTGATCCTTCGTCTACCTTGTGACGGTTCCCTCCCTGTTTGGGGAGCGGTAGCCCTTTGAGTATAATAACCCTTCCGGGAAGGATATTTTCGACCAGTTACTGAACGAATCAAGCCTTCCCGGAAGGAGGATGACCACCAATCAGCCGCTTTCCGGCCGCCCAACCAAGTTGGCCAATCCCAAAGCTCAGCCACTGCTTCCAGGAAGGTGCTAAAATTCGTCCAGCCTGAGATACACCTACTACAGATGGACAACTATGGTCAATGGCAACCAATGTGGCATAATATACTTGACCTGCCATGGAGGCGACCCACATCACACAAAAGGACCATAAAAATGGTAATGATTAAACCCGCATTAATTGAGCCGCTCAACTTGCAGATCCGCCATGAATTTACCAACATGTTTGGTTACCTGGCTATCAGCGTCTACTTTGACAATGAAGGGCTGCCCGAACTGGCCGCCTTTTTCTATCGGCAAGCCGAAGACGAACGGCTGCATGCCATGAAATTTATCAACTTTCTTTTATCTGTAGGCAACTTACCGACAATCCCCAGCATCCCTGAATTGCGCAACAATTTTATGAATGCCACGGAAGCGGTTCAATTTTCGTTAGACCAAGAGATGAAAACTACGACGCAAATTAATGATCTGGTCTCGGTTGCCGTTGCCGAGAGTGATCATACCACCAATCTTTTCCTGCAATGGTTTGTCACCGAACAGGTGGAGGAAGTGGATACCATGACCAAGCTGTTGCAGACGATCAAGTATGCCGGTGGCAACTTGCTCTGGGTGGAAGATTTTGTACGGCGCCATATGCCGGTTATGAGCGCAGCCGCGGCCGC
>JBBQBY010000490.1:0-5245 GCA_038318235.1 Caldilineales bacterium | reverse complement strand
AACCTTGCCGGCGCTGCTCTTGCCGGCGATTTTCCTGATTGACTTGCAATATTGGTTGGCGAACTTCGGGCAAAACCTGGACCCGCACGCCCCGCTTTCTAGCAGCATCAAGCCTTTTGTGCCACCCGTGTTGGGTGAAGGTAAGATTGCTCAGTTTACCACAGTGGCGGGGCCGGAAACAGGGCTATGGCTCGCCTGTGCCGCCTCAGTCTTGATTGCCATTGGTCTTTGGTTCCACCGTCGGGCCTATAAGCCATTCGTGGATGCGCAAAAATAGTCTACAGATAAACACAGATGAACACAGATAAACACAGGTTTTTGTGCATAATCGTGCTTCTTATCGGGTTAACCACAGCGCCGGTCTCTGCGCACGCGGCTTTATTTGACTTGAAGACGGCGCTGGCCAACGCCCAACCGGGCGCCACCATCGTTGTGCCCGCTGGCGTTTATGGGGGGCCATTACAAATTGACAAGCCGGTGATATTAGAAGGCCAGACTGGAGCGATTATCCAAGGCGCCGGGCATGGCGATGTGATCACCATCAGCGCGGCTAATGTGACGATTCGTGGCTTTGTGATCCGCAACAGCGGCGACTCGCTTGATCAGGAAAACGCGGGCATCACTGTGTTAGCGTCGCACGCCATTATCGAAAACAATCGAGTGGAAGATGCGCTTTTTGGCATCTATTTAAAGAATGCACCTAAGAGCGTGATTCGCAACAATGTTGTGCGGTCGAAAGCTTTACCCGAGGCGCGCCGTGGTGATGGGATTCGCGTCTGGTATAGCGAAGGCACGCTGCTCGAAGGGAATGATGTGCAGGGGACGCGCGATGTAATTGTCTGGTTTTCCTCCAATAGCGTTGTCCGCAATAACACCGTGGAGCAGAGCCGTTATGGCATCCATACGATGTCGAGTAATAATTTATTGTTGGAGCACAATATTCTGCGCCACAACTCGGTAGGCGTTTATACGATGTATGGCAATGGCGTCACCCTGCGCAATAACTTGATCTACGACAATCGCGGCGCCAGTGGCTATGGCGTGGGCATGAAAGATGTGGAAAAGGCCGTGCTCACCGGCAACCGCTTGGTCAGCAATCGCGTCGGCATTTATTTGGATAATTCACCCCGCGCATCTGGCGTCACCGTTCAGGTTGACCATAATTTGTTCGCCTACAACGAGATTGGCGTCACGCTGCAACCGTTAGTCACACGCCATCGCTTTACCCAAAACATTTTTCAAGAGAACGGCGAGCAAGTGGCCCTTGCCGCGCAGGGCGAACTGAAGGGCAACGACTGGTCACATGATGGGGCGGGCAATTATTGGAGCGATTATGCCGGTTTCGATGCTGACGGCAACCAGATTGGCGATCTGCCCTATCGCGCGCAGAGCCTCTTTGAAGATTTATTAGAACAATATCCCGAACTGCGTCTATTTCAACTAAGCCCAGCCACCGACGCGCTCGATTTGGCGGCCAAAGCGTTCCCGATCTTCCAACCCCACCCCAAGTTGGCCGACGATGCGCCCTTGATGGTCCCGCCGCCATTACCCGTTGTGCCCGGTTTGCCTACGCCGCCTTGGCTGATCAATCTATTGGCTGCGACGGGCCTATTGGCGCTGGCGTTGTTCATTCTCACGGTGGGCGCAAACCCGTTGAACCATTCGCATAGGAAGCAATAGGCCCTTATGATCACCTTCGACCATGTCACCAAAAAATTTGGGCGGTTCACGGCCGTCAACGATCTGAGCTTTACCGTGGCGCCGCAGCAAGCCGTCGCTCTTTGGGGCGCCAACGGCGCCGGCAAGACGACCGTTATCAAGTGCTTGCTAGGTCTCTTACATTATACTGGCCAGATTCGCGTGGCTGGCCTTGATGCTCAGCGCCAGGGTCGGGACGCACGTAAGTTGCTCGGCTATGTGCCCCAGGAACTGGCCTTTTACGATGATCTGAGCACAGTGGACACCGCACGCTTTTTTGCGCAATTGAAAAAAGCGCCACTACAACAGGTTGCTAGCATATTAGAACAGGTGGGGCTGGCCGAACACATTAATAAACCGGTGCGGGCGCTTTCCGGTGGCCTGAAACAACGGTTGGCGCTGGGGTTGGCCTTGCTAGGTGACCCGCCAATCCTTGTGTTAGATGAGCCGACCTCTAACCTCGACGTGGCAACGCGCAACACGTTTTTGCAACTGCTGGCCCAGGTTAAAGCAGCCGGCAAAACCATTATCTTCACTTCGCATCGCCAAGAGGAAGTTGCGCAACTGGCGGACCAGGTGTTGGTTATGGAACGCGGTCACCTAAAGTTGATCTGTCGGGCGAACGAATTGGCCCCACGCCTGGGATTGCGCACGCAGGTGAAGTTACGGCTGCCGCCCAACCTGGTCGACGCAGCGCTCAACGTGTTGCAGCATGACGGTTATACGGTCCATCGCAATGGCGTTGGCATCTGGGTGGATGTCTTAGCCGACGAAAAGGCCAGACCGATTCATCTATTGAGCCAGGCCGATATTCTGGTGACAGATTTTGAAGTGGAATAAGGCCGAGATTCAGGAGTATTTATGCAACCTTCGATTATTTGGGTTTTGGCCCAAAAAGAACTACGCGATGCGCTGCGCAACCGCTGGTTTTTGCTCTACACATTGGCCTTTATTGCCCTCTCATTGGCCTTTTCCTATCTGGCATTGGCCGGCGCTGGTATGGTGGGCTTTGCTGGTTTTGGCCGCACAGCCGCTAGCCTGATCAATTTGGTCTTGTTGATTGTGCCACTGATGGCGTTGACGATTGGCGCGCAAAGTCTGGCGGGCGAACAGGAGAAAAGCACCCTGGCCTATCTGCTGGCGCAACCGATCAATCGAATTGAAGTCTTTTTGGGCAAATACCTGGGGTTGACGCTCAGCCTGCTGGCCTCGTTGACCCTCGGCTTTGGCATCTCTGGGCTGGTAATGGCGTTGAATGGCAGCGGCGCGGCTGATCCTAGCGCCTATGTCAAACTGGTGTTGCTGGCTTTCTTGCTCAGCCTGGCTATGTTAAGTGTTGGCTTTCTGATCTCGGCACTCACCAACAAGGCGGGCGTCGCCGTGGGCATCGGCCTTTTTCTGTGGCTGGCCTTTGTCTTCTTTGGCGACTTGGGCATGATGGGCACTGTGATTGCGTTGCGCGTGCCCATCGATAACCTCTTTTGGCTCTCGTTGAGCAACCCGTTGCAGGTGTTTAAAATGGCGGCGATTTTGGATATTCGGGCTACCTTGGACATTTTAGGACCCGCCGGCATTTACGCTGTGCAACGGTATGGCGACAGTTTAGTGGGGATTTTTTTAGGCGTGCTCGTGCTGTGGATCGTGCTGCCCGCCGCGGCGGCGTATGCACGGTTTCATGCTAAAAGTGATCTGTAATGGTGAATTGAGTATGTATCAGCGATTATGTGGGCTTTTCCTTTTGTTTGGACTTATCTTTGGTGCCTGTGCTCGTGGCGATACGGAGATCAGACCCGCTGAAATTCATTACGGCCAGGACGCTTGTACAGAATGTAATATGATCATCAGTGACCCGCGTTTTGCTGCCAGTTATGCCTATGAACTAAGTGAAGGCCGCTATGCGACAATCGCTTTTGATGACATCGGCGACATGTTGATGCATGCGCAGAAGCATCCAGAACACAAGATCGCTGGGTGGTATGTACATGACTATCAAAGTAAGGAATGGTTAGATGCGACTCAAGCATTTTACGTCTTCGCCGCAGAGATTCGCTCGCCAATGGGGCACGGTATAGCTGCTCACACCACGCGTGAAGCGGCGCAATCTATGGCGACAACCATGAATGGTGAGGTGTTAACCTGGTCCGCCTTGAAGGCGCGTTAGTTGTGATTTATATAAAACCAAACATAAAAAAGAAAGTAGGTATAAAAAATGCGAAAGAGCCTGTTCCTTTGGGTAATTATGTTTGTTGCGCTGATATTGGCGGCGTGCGGTGGCAAAGATGAGCCAACAGCTACGCCAGCGCCAGTTGCAACTTCAGCCACCATTAGTGCCACGCCTGCGCCTGCGCCGGCAGCCAAAGGCGATGCCACCCAAGGCAAAGCATCGTTTGTCATGACCTGCGCAGCCTGTCATGGCCCGGAAGGTAAGGGTGTGAAAAATTTGGGCAAAGATATGACTGTCAGTACATTTATTGCCGGCAAGTCTGACGATGAATTAATGGCTTTTATCAAAACAGGGCGCCCCGTCGATGACCCGCTCAACACCACCGGTGTGCTCATGCCGCCGAAAGGTGGCAACCCGGCGATGAAAGATGAAGAATTGCTCAATGTCATTGCTTTTATCCGAACGATTAACAAACCATAATGTAGCAATATAACTCGGCAGTTGTACTTTTGCGAATGGCCAGAATTGACAGATAAAAAGATATGAGCTGGCCTCAACAATGTTATTATTCTGGCTCATACTTGGTGTTAACCTGTCTTTTCGGCGTTCTATCGTTAGCAAATTGAGCGATTTAATCGGATTGATGTCATCAGCGATATCGTCAAAGCCATTGATATCGAAAACTGCGGCATATAAGCGACGCATCGTACTCGGATTTGGCTTATCGACATGTACAGCATGGAAAGATATGATGAATTCTAACCAGATTCAGGGTTAACCGATCGTCATTTTCCAGAGCGGCCTGATTCAAAACCGAATGAGGTCTATTTTCATTTTCTCTATTTGCATGAATGCTATCCGAATCCTTTGTCAAATTCTGTTTGCATTGAAAACACAACTATCGAGAATATAATGTAACAAGCCATGATCTACCTACGCTGCAATGTAGAGCAGTAGGTCAAGTAAGGAGATCACCGATGAAGCTGAATTCTGCTATCCGCAAAAATCGTCTGCCAACTGTCGTGATTGTGGCTGCGGTTTGGCTTTTGCTGGTCATTGCCAAGAGCCTGGATACGCCTGGCCCACTCCCTTGGGAAGTGGCTGCGTCCGCTACCTCTAGCATGGCGCTTAGCACCGCCTTAACAGCGACAACGTCTACGACGGTTACTGCTCAGGTGGCTGTGACAACAACGCAAGCGTCGCCAGAACAGGTTACCCCGGCCCAAGTCGCGGCGCAAACGGCTACGGGTGATCCAGAAAAAGGCAGGACGCTTTTTGCTTCTACCTGTGCGGCCTGTCATGGCCCGGAAGGCAAGGGGGTGAAAGGGCTGGGTAAGGATATGACCACAAGCACCTTTATCGCCGGTCTTTCCGATCCAGATT
>JBBQBY010000489.1:0-5254 GCA_038318235.1 Caldilineales bacterium | reverse complement strand
CACCTGTACAAAGCGGATATTTTTCATGCTGTCCACTTCCTGCTTGGCGTATTCGTAGGCCGGGTCATAGACCTTCATATAGCCCACCTGCCCCACTTTGCCCGATTTCTTGTGGGCAGCGATGATGGCATCGGTCTCTTCCAAAGAGAAGCACATTGGTTTTTCGATAAAGAGATGTTTGCCGGCCGCAAAGACGGCCAGCGCGACATCGGTCTTCGGGTCGGACTGGCAGAGCAATACGGCATCTACATCCGTCGCGAGCAAATCTCGATAATCTGTGAAGTGCTGGGGCACATTAAACCGTTGCGCCACATACGCTGCGGTGCCAGCAGAAACGTCGCAAACCGCGGTCACGGTAAAGAGATCTTGCAAGGCATGTAAATTGGGCATGTGGTGTACCTGGGCAATCGCGCCGCAGCCGACAACACCGATCCGAATCGGTTTCATGAGGTTCCTCCAACTATCTGTGATGAATAAATAGGGTAAGCACAAGCTGAATCTAGGACCCATCGCTGAAAAGGTTGCCAGCCACCACCTCCTATCTGCACAGGTGGCCTACGGCATCCTTTCCATGGAAGAGCAGAATCTATAGTATACGCCGGTCGCGCAGTGGCGGCAAATGAGGCAAAAATTCCGGGCGCACCCCACACAATTTATGCCTGTTGCTAAGGTCAAGCGCCCCGATGGGACGAGGGTGATTTGCGATTGATCGATTGTTGCATGCACCTGCGCAACCTGCGTTATTGAATAAACCAACGGCGGATTAGCTCCACCTGGCACCGATAACCGCCGTCAACTAGCTCGATCAACTCGCGTTTTAATAACAATTTGATCGCCGGTTTGGCATGCACCGGATCGTGTGCAACCAGGATGGTCTGGCTTAGCCGTGCAGCTTCGCCGTGCGCAGCGAGGAAGCGCAAAAGCGTGGCGCTGGGCTGATCTAATTGCCCGTTTTCAAGCTCACTGAAAAACATGCTGCCATGCGCCAAGGCCGGTTCCACGGCAGCTTCCACATCGGCCAAGGTTGCCAGGCGGCGCTGGCTGGGTATTTGCTGGTTTTTCAGCGCGACGATCTCGTAGCAGAGCAATTGCGTGAGGGCCGGATGACCGCGCGTTAACGCCAGCACGCGTTGGCTGGCCGCGGCTTCGTAGCGCAACATAAAATCCTTGACGGGGCGTTCGATCAGTTGGCGTGCTTCTTCGGCTTTTAAATAGCCAATCTGAACTACTTGCACATTGATCAGATAGTTCGCCCAATGCTGCAACTCTTCGATCACATGCGAACCGGTCAAGAGGATTTTGAAGCGCGTGCGGTGTTGGATCAGATGGCGCAACGTGCCCAGAATCGCCTCTTCGGAAAAGCGGCCCGCCGCGATCGCGCTGTCTAGCACCTCGAACTCATCCAGTGCTAACAAGGCGGTACATTCACCCAAGGCCGTTTCCACCTGATCCAACCATTCGTCAAAAGCGGTAAAAGGATCAAGCTGCAAAGTGGCGCGTGTCAACGGTGGGATCGTCAAATCGCGTTGTCGTGGTGCCGATTCCACCATGCTGCGCGCCAAATTGTAGAGAAAACCCGCATAGTCGTTCGCCAACGAAACTGGTCCCTGCATGTCCACGAAAAAAGGTACAATCGTGCTTGGCAACAAGCGCCCCAAATTGTTGAGCAGCGAAGTTTTGCCCATGCGCCGTTGCCCATAGAGCAACAGTGGGGGATGCCGGCGGTCGAGCAACAGTTGCTCGATGCGGGCGCTGATCTCGCTGCGCCCCACAAAGATCTCCTGCCGAGCCGTCAACGGAATCCCGATCACGTAGGGTGAATCGATCTCCTGGCGCAATTCGACGGCCGCTGACAGGGTTTGGGCGTGCTCGGTCACGATTTTTCGCCACTCGTTGGCAATTGGCTGAAAACGCACGGCATAAACCTCGTCGCTGCGCATCAATTCGCGCAGTAATCCATCCAGTCGATCCTCCACTGCTAGCAGCGCTAAACGTTGATTGTAGCTGCTTTCCTGCGCCAGCACGGCATCCAGGTCGATCCCGATGCGCCCAAAACTGCGCACCAGTGAACCCGCCGGACTCACCAATTCGCTGGCGGCCACTTGGCGACAGGCGGCGCGAATCGCATCGACGCTGACGCAGCGTTCCAACAGACGCGCATCCAGTTCAACCTGGGCAGCCTGGGCGGCCCAGCGTTGGCGATTTTGGCTGAGTAAGTTCAAGGCGGCCTGCCCCTGGATTGGGTTGCGTTCGACGGCGAAGACCAGATATTCCGCCAGATTAGGCCAGGGCAAACGCTGATGTTCATCCCAGAAGGCGGGGTGCAGGTGGAAACGGAGTGGCTCGGTTGGGTGTTGTTGATCCCACCGAAAAAGTAGGCTGCTCCAGGCCACCCAAAACGGATAGAGCACCAAGGGCAGCCAGAGGGTTACACTGAGCCCCACCCCAATACAGAGCAGACTCAGCGGGAAAATCGGCCAGAGCGATTGGCCTTTTAACAGGAGCGCAAAGGCGACATACGCGCCACCGCCGCTATTCAAGCGCCGAGCCCCCTTCGCGGCCCAAAGCATACCCCAGTTTATCTTGGACGATCTGGATCGCCTTCGACTCGCACAAGCGCACGCGGTGAATGCCCTCGCTCAATAGCTGCGCAAAATTTTCCCGATAGACCGGCATATTGCTCCAAGCCTCTCTGTTTTCTCAACCCAGGGTGCAAGTTGCCTCTATTCTACTCTAAGGCGGGGACGTTGATAAATCTAGTGCGCTGGCCTTCACTCCGAAAACTCGGCGTAGATTCGGCGCGCCCTCTTCGACACTGCGGAGTAAAAACTTGATAGAATAACTGGCAACAACACCCTGTTGCACCCAGTGTGCAGCTGATCAACAGCGCAAAACCCGTTTGTTACACCGAAATACACATCAATGGTACAGATCTGGCGCTTGAAATGCCGATTCGTTGCGGCATGATAGGCGCTATCAGACAATTGTCTATACTCAAATCAAGTTGAGAACCGGAGTTTCTAATCTTCCTGGAACCCTTCAGACTCTTCAGGGTAATCGAATCGATCGGCGACCCCTTCCAGGAAGATGGTTGACGAAAATTCCGAGTTTCATTCTGAACTCAGTATAGCGAATCAAATCTATGAACCGATTGAATGTCTAAGGAGCTATTCTCATGTTATCCGAACGATTCTGGAAGCACCTAATCTCACTGCTTGTTCTGCTCACCATCTTACTCATGCATGGCTGCGCTGCGGCCCCTGCTGCCGCACCAGCCGCTAGCAGTGGCGGTGCGGCAGCAGGGGCCAGCGATCACGCCGCGTCAACGTACGCCCCGGCGGCTGCGCCCGCCGCCAGCGGGGCCGCTGCACCAGCCCAGGCCAACCAATTTGAAGCCGTTACCGCTGGTGTGACCGACGACAATGAACAATGGAGCGAATATTTAGATTATCGTAGCCGGCATCGGGGCGAATTTTACGTCAACGACCGCGATGTCAGCGAGCGTTACACTATTCATGTGCTGGATGAGAATAATTTGCCCGTCCACGACGCTGTGGTTGAAATCTCGGTGGGCGATCAATTGGTCTTTGCTGGTCATACCGATGCTGGCGGCCAACTGCTCTTTCACCCGCGTGCGTTAGACGATAGTTACCCGTTGCACAGCGCCAGCGAGTTTCGGGTGGTTGCCAAGAAGGGTTATGTGGCGCAGAAACAGACGTTTGCCCGCAATGGTGGCGCTGCCTGGCGGTTAACCTTGACCAGCCCGGCCCGCGCCGACTATACCCAGTTGGACTTGGTCTTCTTGATGGATGCCACCGGCTCGATGGGCGACGAGATCGACAAGCTTAAGGCGTCGATGGCTGATGTGGCCGACCAGATTGCCCAATTGCCGGCCAAGCCCGATGTTCGTTATGGTCTGGTGGCCTATCGCGACCGCGGTGATGCGTTTGTGGTGCAGCCGCATGACTTCACCTACAACCTGAATGATTTTCAACGTGATCTGGCCAACTTACAGGCTGATGGTGGTGGCGACACGCCCGAATCACTCAACGAAGCGCTGCATGTCACGCTTAACCAACTGAGTTGGCGCAATGAGAACACTGTGCGCCTGGTCATCTTGGTGGCCGATGCGCCGCCGCACCTGGACTATGGCGAACCGTTCAGCTATGCCAGCGATATGATCGAGATGGCACGCCGTGGCATCAAAATTTTCCCCGTGGGTGCCAGCAATTTGGAAGGGGATGGCGAGTATATCTTCCGCCAGTTGGCCCAATTTACGGGAGGCAAGTTCGTTTTCTTGACGTATGAAAATGGCGACGACCCGAGCAGCGGCCCTGGTACGGAAACCAACCATGATGTGGACAACTATTCGGTGGATACGCTGGACAAATTAGTGGTGCGTCTGGTGCGCGAAGAACTAGCCAAACTGTCAACGCCTGTGAAGGTGGCTGATCAACCAACCGCGCAACCACTGGTACCGCAGCAACCATCACCCGTGGCAACCCCGCTGGTTGTCCAAGCACCGGCGCAACCGGTCTTTTGTACGATTGAGCTGAACTTGACGCATAACGATTGCGGCAATATTGGCGGCGTGACAGTGATGGAACAACAGGGCAATCTAAGACTGCTGCGCCTGACGCTCGATCCGCACAGTACGGGCTACGTCAAAGCGCGCTTTGATATTACGTATGGCAATGCGCCTTATGGTCTGTCGGTTGACATTGGTGACTCGATCTCGAATGATGGCTATGGCGGGGATAATGGTAATCAGAGTAACAATGCCGAGGTGCAGATTGACGGTAACGAATTGAGCGTCTATGGCAACGATGCCACCAAGGCGAGTGACACGATCGATCAGAAGCGCCAACTGAAAGTACTCCATAACGGGGTGCAGGCTGGTGAAACCATCTCGCTAGAAGTGTCGAATGAGCGCCTCGGCCTCAATACGGCGAGTGGCATCGAAGTGCTCAATTCGCCCTATCTTTTTGCGCTCAATCGTCAGGCAGATCGCCTGGGTAGTGTCAATTACGACATCTATGCCGCTTTCAACTGTCCGGTTGTCTGTAATGTGGCTGGCGCTGGCGTCACCAAAGTTGTGGTGACTTTATACCCGGCCCCGTAAAGCTAAACTTCACCGCACACAGGTGGATAGCCGCCCTGAATCAACGAAAAACGCGGCTATCCACGTTTATTTAGCAAAAGTAACAACCAAGCCCCACCCTAACCCTCCCCAGGGAGGGAACCGTGAAGGGTT
>JBBQBY010000488.1:0-5259 GCA_038318235.1 Caldilineales bacterium | reverse complement strand
TTTGAAAAAGTGCGCGAAGGCAAGATCAAGTTGACCGATCCGGACTTACTGCCAGCTTCGCAGTTTTTGCACGACCTCTATCCCTACTTCCAAGAAGGTGCTTTGGGCACCCCATATGCCGAAGGCAAGGCACTCTTCGCCCACGGTCGCGCGGCGATGATGGAAGGTGGATCGGCGGACTTTGCCGGGTATACCGAAGTCAACCCTGATGTAAAACTGGGGGTGGTGCCCTTTCCGTCACCGGCTGGCGTGGGCGCGCCTTCAAGCGTGACCGGCATGGAAAGTCCGTTTGCCATCAACAAGCAGACAAAACACTTGGATGAAGCGGTCGTCTTCTTGAAGTGGATGTTGACCAAGGAACCCGGGCAGATGGTGGCTGACCACATTACGTTGCCCACGATTGAAGGCGTGACGCCCTCCAACAACCCGGCCATGCAAGAGATGATCAAGGCTTCTAAGAGCAATGACGTGCGCGTCTGGTACGAATTCCCCGAAACGGCTGACATTTCTACAGTCATTCGCGATCACGGGCAAGAACTCTTTACCGACGCGATCACACCGCAACAATTCGCCCAACTTTTGCAGGATTCGATCAAGCCGAGCACGAAGTAAATGGTGAGACAGTAGGACAGTAGGGCAGTGGGCTGATCATCGATTCACTGTTCTACCGTCCTACTGTCTTACTGCCCTACTGTCTCACGAACCATGATTGGCTTAAGTTTGATAACTATGAAAACACGTCACTATACGCATCTCTGGTTTGTGCTGCCCGCCCTGCTTGTTTATGGGCTTTTTGTGCTTTATCCCACGTTGTCGGCGTTTTGGCTCAGCTTTTACGACTGGAACGGTTTTGGCAATCAAATGAAGTTTGTCGGCACAAAAAACTTTCAAGAGGCCCTGACTTCTTCGATCGTCTATCGTGCGGCCTGGCACAACCTGATCTTCTTTATTGCACTCTTTATCTTCCAGAATACCGTTGGGCTTTTCTTGGCAACCCAACTGGATGCACGCCCGCGCTTGGTGGAAGTCTATCGCGCTATCTTATTTTTGCCGGTGATCATTTCGCTGGTCGCGGTTGGCTTTATTTGGAGTTTAATGTTAAGCCCTAATATTGGCTTCCTCAATCCTCTGTTGCGGGCTTGGGGGCTAGGCGCGCTGGCGCGCCCGTGGCTTAGTGATACAACATGGGCCTTGCCCACTGTGATCACGGTGCAGGCGTGGCAGTCACTCGGCTGGTCGATTGTGATCTATTTGGCTGGCCTGCAAAATATTCCCCAAGAGCTACGGGAGGCGGCCATCATCGATGGTGCTACCAACTGGCAGCGCTTTCGGAACGTCACCTTTCCTTTGCTCGCCCCGGCCTTTACTTCGCTGACCGTGCTGACGTTTATTCAAATTTTCCGCACGTTCGACGTGGTCTATGTGTTGGCTGGGCCGATTGGCTCACCCGCCGGCGCGACAGACGTGCTCGGCACCTTAATTTATCGAACTGCATTTGGTGTGACCACGATGACGACTTCCTCCTCGCGCTTTAGCTATGCGATTGCGATTTCCGTTGTCTTATTTGTGGTGCTTGGCCTTGTTTCAACGCTGCTTTTGACGCAATTACGCCGCCGGGAGGTACAAAGTTGACCGACGTTACCCTGTCCAGACCCGCCCCCAAAGTGCAATCAAACGCGCGCCATCGACGTGCCCTGCGCTTTGATCAGATCGGTCGCCATCTCCTGTTAACCATCGTCTGTTTGCTGGTGTTGGTGCCGATTATCTATTTGCTCCTGGCTTCCTTCAAAAGTGTCCAGGATTTCTTTGATCGGCCCTATGGTTTGCCGAGCCAATGGGCGTGGCAAAATTATGTGCGGGCGTGGAATGAAGCCAATGTGGCGGTGACGCTGACCAACAGCATCATTGTCACCAGCGCCGCAGTTGTGCTGAGCACCTTTCTGGCCGCTTTTGCCAGCTATGGTTTAAGCCAGCGTGACAAGCGACTGACGGCCGCGCTCTATGTGTTGTTTGCCAGCGGCATGCTGATCCCGGTGCAGATGACGGTCTTGCCACTCTTTATTTTGTTGCGCCAACTGGGGCTATCCGGTACCCTCTTTTCGCTGATTTTTCCTTACTCGGCTTTGGGTTTACCTTTGGCGATTCTGATTTTGGTGCCTTTTTTCGCCACCCTGCCCAGCGACTTAGCCGCAGCCGCGCGCATTGACGGCGCGAATGAATGGCAGGTCTTCTGGCGCGTCATGTTGCCGCTGGTGCGCCCTGCCCTGGCTTCGGTTGTGATCCTCAACGGTGTTTGGATGTGGAATGAGTTCTTCATCCCGTTGATCATTGCGATCAAACCATCGACGCAGACACTACCGGTCGGTATCATGTCGTTTGTTGGTGTCTATTCCACCGAATGGGGCCTGGTCTTTGCCAGCGTTGTGGTGTCGGCGCTGCCGGTGGTCGTTGCCTATGTGCTGCTGACCCGGCAGTTTGTGGCCGGCATCAGCGCCGGTGCGATCAAGGGTTAGGTCAAATTTAAGCTAGGGAGCGAGACCTGGTAATTCGGCCAGAAAGAAAGTTGATCAATTGATGCCTGAAATTACGATTACGACCTTGCGCCCCGAATATTTTGCGCGGTTAGAAGCGTTGCAACGCGCCTGTTACCCGACGCTGGCTGACCATGAGTTGATGCGCGTTGAGCACTTTGCCAGCCAATATCAGATCTTTGCCGAAGGCCAAATCGTCGTCCTCGCCGACGAACATGTGGTTGGTCAGGGTTCTGGCTTTTTTATCAATTTCGACTTTGCGCACCCGCAGCACAGCTTTAAAGAGATTTGCGCCAATTTCTACTTTACCAACCACGATCCGGACGGCGCCTATTATTATGGCGCAGATATTAGCGTCCATCCCGCTTATCGACGGCAGGGGATTGGGCAAAAGATCTATCAGGCACGCCAGGATTTGGTCAAACGTTATCACAAGCGGGGCATTGTGGGGGGCGGCCTGATCCCAGGTTATGCGCAACACAAACAAGCGCTGTCGGTGAAGGGGTACGTTGACCGCGTGGTCGCTGGCGAACTGTATGACACCACGCTCAGCTTTCAACTGCGCCAAGGCTTTCGCCTGCGCGGTCTGATCGAAAATTATATCGAAGATAGCGCATCGGATAATTGGTCTACGCTGATCGAGTGGGTGAACCCGGATTATGGATCAGGTGAATAGGCTGATGAAGTTAGCGTTTTATGGAGATCCCTTTGACGCGCGGGACTCTATACGCTAGAATAGGTGAACTTAGAGATTGTAGCAAGGGAGAATAAGATGACTCAGCAAATTATTATCATCGCAGATACCGCGGTAGCGTTAAAACCACTGGTTGAATCGGCGATCAGGACTGAATTACGGATGCTTGCACTTGGCCTGGAACGGACACATCGACGTTTGATCGCTTTTGAAGAACGCTACAAAATGACGTCTGAAGATTTTGAGCAAAGTTTTAGTCGTGGTGATATCGCTGAAAGTTTAGATTACACCGAATGGTGGGGGGAAATCAACACCTATCATTTGCTCAAGACCCAACAACACGCGTTGGAAAGTGCTCGTCTGAATTGATTGACGATTATTTTCATCACCTGGAATTATTGATTGCAAGTAACCTGGTCGTTCAGTCTTCGAACATCACTTATGATAAGCGTAATGCAACGATTGGTTTTGTTCGCGGGGAGCTTTTCTTTGTGGACGGATCTCGTCTACACTTTCGCGAATATATTAATATTGAGCCGACAATTGACCGTTATACATATACGTATCATTATCAAGCCGTAGGCGGAGAATTCATTTTCCGTTACGATAACACCCCCCACTATCCAACCTTGCCGAATTTCCCTCACCATAAACATGTAGGTAAAGAAACAAATGTTATTAATGCCTATCCCCTAGATCTTGATACTGTGTTAGTTGAGATTCAAAATATTATTATCCGATTAATCTAGCGTCCGTCCTATTCTCACGATTCCTCTCAATAAATTTACCACTGTTCAAATTTTCAAATAAACGTTTTGCTCTCGAATAGTTTATCAGTAGATGTGGAGAAGCGCACCCGATTTATCGGTTAGCAATGGCGCAGAGATGATAGTTGATCCTGTGCCATTGCTAGGTGCTATTGCCATTTGGTGAGCTGCACGAATGTGTATGTGCGTTGCACTGGGCCGTCAATTTGTGAAGATAATTTTGCTCAGTGCAACGCACATCGTTGGAATATCAACAGAGCCCAGCCAATTCGGATGATATCATCATTCGCGGGCTTATACTCACGCAAGCGCGCAAAAAAATCATTTCAGCTTTACCTATTGTTGCGTGCGCCCATACACTTTAGGTCTGCGGCCGGTTATTGCGCGAAGAGCACTTGTCGCTTACGCACTTAATTCTTGAATGCGCTCGGCGATCGCTTCAATTAAAATTTCCAAACACCCAGTTGCCAGAATCGATGGCTCTTCCTGGTACAACCCCTTGCCATAGCGGTCAGTCGGGAGCAGATAGGCGGCTTGAAATTCCCCGGCCAACGGTGAGACGAGAATCGGATGGCCGGGGAAACGGCTGCGCAACTCGGTCTGTAGCACGCTGTACGGCTCGCCACCCGTCGTCACCCAAAAGGCGTCGCCCATGCGGTAGACCGCAAAATGGAAGGGATAAGTCGGTTGGTCAACCAAATATTGCACACGCAGCAACCAGCGCCGGGCGCGTTCCAGGCGCGCCCCGAAATCACGCGCCCCCACAGTATCGCCCTGTTTATCCGCCTCTTGTTGGCGGGTGCCCCATTCTTCCATCTCCGCTTCCAGCGCCACTGGGTCGGGAAGGCGCTTCTGTGGCAGATCGACCACAAAGCGGCTACCCTTAAAAATGGCGGTCTGGGCCAACCGTTCACTCGAGAACGGTTTGTAACGCCAGTCAGCCAAGGTGGCGCCAGAAATAACCGGTCCCTGATATTGGTATTCTTGGAGTTGCGGCCCCATGCCATTTAACGCCGAAAGCGCCGCATAACCTAGCTGCCGACCATTGCTATCGGCTACGGCTGTGTCGCCTTGCTGACCCTGATGGGGTCCTAAATCACCACAGACGCCCAACGCAAAAATGCACGGTGCGCCCGTGGCCTGTTCGACTACTTCACGCATCGCTCCAATATAATCGGGGCTGATCAACGTGTTCTCCCAGGCCAGCGTCGTGGGATGGCAGGCATAGTTAACCACTGTGGCCAGGGTTACACCGGCGCGATCCGCG
>JBBQBY010000487.1:0-5284 GCA_038318235.1 Caldilineales bacterium | reverse complement strand
AAGTGTGCGCTGCTCGACCGCAATTTCAACATCACTGCCAAAGCCGAGTTGATCAAGCAGTAATTTAGGGATGCGAATGCCCTGAGAATTGCCAATCTTAACAATATGCGTCCTGATTGCGGTGTCCATAGGCGCCTCCGGGAGGATAAATTCATAACTTACGCACGCAAAGCCGCCAAGAAAAACTGATAAGCGTTGGTAACTTTGCGCTCTTTGTGGCTTTGCGTGCAATTCTCTGGCTTGCGTACGCTCTGAAACTGAACAATGTAAGCACATTGTAGCTACGTTTGAACTGGTTGTCAAGTGGCAATGAATGGCTTTGGCTAGCGTAGAAAATGTGATAAGCTATCGGCTATGCTAACCACTGCCTCCGCGCCTGGCAAAATAATTCTAGTCGGCGAACATGCCGTGGTCTATGGCCGGCCAGCAATTGCGGTGCCAGTCTGGGAGACCGTGGCTACGGCGACGATCAGAGATTTACCCGCGGGTAGCCACTGCGTGCTCAGCGCCCCTGATATTGGCTTGCAAACTGTATTAAGCGATGCGCCGGAGACATTCGCCTTAGCGCTGGTGGCGCGCCTGACCCTGGCGCGGCTGGATTTGCCGCCTAATCCCAACTGGCGGATCGAAGTGTCCAGTACAATTCCCATCGCCAGCGGCCTGGGCAGCGGCGCGGCTTTGAGCGCGGCGCTGGTCCGCGCGATCTATGCGCATGTTGGTCAACCGGTTACGCCTGCCTTGATCAGTGAACTGGTCTTTGAGAGTGAGCGGCTTTATCACGGCACCCCCAGCGGCATCGACAATACCGTGATCGCCTATGGCTTGCCGATTTGGTTTGTCAAAGGCCAGTCGCCCACCATTTTTACACCGCGCCAACCCTTTACCATTGTGATTGCCGACAGCGGAATTGCCGCGCCGACCAAAACGACTGTGAGTGATGTACGCTTGGGTTGGCAGGCCGATCCGCTGGAGTATGAAAGACGCTTTGACGCGATTGCTCAGCTGGCGAGTGCGGCGCGCCAGGCGATTGAAGCGGGCGAAATTGCTGAACTTGGGCCTTTGTTTGACCACAATCAACGGTTGCTGGCCGAATTAGGGGTGAGTTCGCCGCCATTGGAAAGATTAACGCAGGCGGCCAAAGCCGCCGGGGCACTGGGCGCCAAACTGAGTGGCGGTGGTCGCGGTGGCAATGTAATCGCCCTGGTAAAGCCAGAGAAAAGTGGGGCCGTGCAACAGGCCCTACTGGCAAGCGGGGCTAAAAATGTGATTGTGACGACGATTAAGGCCATGCCGAAAAAATAGATATCCGCGCGTTAAGCTGCTTTCTCGGCATGGCTGGGGTTTTTCCGGTTGAAGATGGATATTTTATTTTTCGGAAAAGCTTAAGGCGTAAGCCGTTCGGGTTCGCGTAAATAGACAAGGGATCCATCGACAATCGTGGCAACCACGGCTAACTGAGCGTCGAGCACAACTAGATCCGCACGATAGCCCGGCGTAATCGCGCCCACTTCATGGTCCAACCCCAGCGCCTGGGCCGCCGTACGGCTGGATACTGGCCACGCTTCGGCTAACGACAAGCCGGTGGCGGCCATAAAATTGATCAGCCCACGCTCCATCGTCAACGTACTGCCCGCGAGCGTGCCATCTGGTAAGCGACATTGACCATTTTTCACGATCACCATTTGTCCACCCAGATCATATTCGCCATCAACTAGGCCCGTCGCCCGCATAGCGTCGGTGATCAAAATGGTGCGGGCCACACCCTTACAACGGGCCAGAATTTTCATGGCCGCCGGGTGAACATGAAAATTATCACTGATCAGTTGGGCATAGATCGCGTCGTTGCTTAACACCGCCCCCAGCGTACCAGGGTGGCGCTGATGTAAACCGCTCATCGCATTATAGGTGTGGGTGGCCTGGCTCACGCCGGCGGCAATCGCCGTTTCGCACGCTTCGTAGGTAGCGTTGGTATGGCCGAGAACGACTTTAACATGCTGCTGCAACGCTGCGGCAATCAGTAGGTCTGCGCCTAGTTCCTCTGGCGCTAATGTGATCATGCGGATGGGGCCAGCCGCGAGCAATTCGGTGAATTCGGCCAGGTTCGGTGGGCGAATGTAGGTGGCTGGTTGGGCGCCGGGGAATTTCGGACTGATGTAAGGTCCTTCCAGGTGGATACCCAGCATGTGCGCGCCCGTTCCATGCTGTGGTTGGGCCAGCGTGGTTGTGACGGCGGCAACAGCCTGCATGATCTTGTGGTGCGGCGCGGTCATGGTAGTCGGCATAAAAGCCGTGACGCCATGTTGGGCGAAAAAGTGAGCCAACGCGCCGAGCGCGGCTGGGTCGGCGTCCATGACATCATACCCGGCGCCCCCGTGGACGTGAATGTCGATAAAACCAGGTAAGACGATGCAACCACTGGCGTCCAGGGTGGGCGTTGGCTGGGTTGATCCTGGCCTTGGACCCGTAGGCGGATCTACAAGGGAAATTCGACCCTCGCTAACAACAATCTGCGCCAGGCTAAATCCTGGCGAGATGGCCTGTGGGATTGGGCCTGACGCCATGCGTGGGGCAAATTCGGCTGGTATGGCCCCGTTGTGGATGGCTAAGCTGCTTATATTTTGCACGACGCCCTGTCGCTCCTACTTAAACAGTCCAATAAATTGGCGCTATCTGTGATTGTTGAAGTTGGTGGGCACTGGCGACTCAGGAGCAGCAGGTAGCCAGATCGTAAAAGTGCTGCCTTTGCCCTGTTCGCTCTGGACCTCTAATTTTCCCCCATGCAAACGGGCAACGTGATGGACCAAGGCCAGACTCAAACCGGCGCCCGGTTGGGTGCGATTATCGCGATCCACTTGCTCGAAAGGCCGGGCGAATTGTTTTACCATCTCGGGTGGCATGCCTACGCTTTCATCTTGGACGCGGAACCCTACATAGGCCGCGACGGCTTCGACCGAAAGACAGATGTGGGCCGATTCCGCCCGGCGATAACGAATGGCGTTATCAATCAGGCGTTTCAGGGCTTCGCGCAATAATTCTTCATCGCCGTTGAGCACTGCCTCACTGTTCTGCTCGAGGAGGATAATCGTCATATTTGCTTCAGCCAGCTGTTGACGAAATGTATTGGTGACATCGCGTAATAGATTAAAGGCACGCACGCTTTCTAGGTTATTACTTTCAAGCGTGCGATTTTGTAATTCGGCGAGCATCAAGAAACTTTCGATCAACCGTTGTAGACGACGCCCGCCGTCCAGAATAGCACTCGTCGATGAGCGCAATTCATCTAGATTGACGTCGCTAGCCGTGACATCCATCAAAAATTCGGCATAACCGAGCACAAAGGTAAGTGGCGTGCGAAATTCGTGTTGGAGCAGGCCCACAATCCGGTTGCGCAAAGCATCCATCTGTTGCTGCATTTCATCTTTCATAATTTGGCGACGGCGCAACGCATTGTTGATCGCAACCACCAGATTTCGACTATCGACGGGTTTGGTCAAATAGTCTTCAATGCCAATTTCCTTGGCCAGACGCTGATCGGCCATCGAAGTGCGCGCGGTCAAGAAAATAAAAGGCAACGTCCGCAATTGAAGGTCAGCGCGGGCATGCTTCAACAGCGTATAGCCATCCATCGACGGCATCGTAATATCGCATAGGATTGCATCCGGTATTTCCCATTTAAGCCGCTCTAATGCCTCTGAGCCGTTGGTTGCTGAATTTACCTTGAAGCCATATGACTCCAAGATTTCACAAATCGCGGTATTCAAATCTGGATTATCTTCGACCACCAGGATTGATGCGCTATTTGGTGTTTCGGTTGCCATCCTATTCTGTCACTCCTTGTAGCTTACGTTTTTGGTAAAACTAGGCTCATCTGTGCAACATGTGCAAATGGCCAAACTGAGATTGAAATGTAGACGTTGCCCTGCTTCCCCGATGAACACAAAATCATGCATTGCCCAATGTAGATCTGCTTAGAACAGTGGGACAGTAGAACAGTGAGTCAGTACAAACACAGGCCCACTGCCCCTACTGTCCCACGGCCTATTTACCTGTGCTGCACTATAATAGCGGCCATGATGGCCCCTGGTTGATCGCTGCGAGTAACAGACGCCAAATCTTCTGCGAACTTGCTCATCTTATCCGTTTGAAAGTCATCCAAAAATAATTGAATATAAGATCGACTGGTTATCCACCTGACTTAGGCTTTAGCATAATCACGGCAAGGGGCGGCAAATTTAGCTGGACAGAATAAGGACAATTTTGCCAGGCCATCGGCTGGGCGACAATCGGCGCACCGTTGCCAATGCCGCTGCCCCCAAATTGTGGCCAATCACTGTTCATAATTTCTGTGTAATTTCCTGGGACTGGCAGGCCAACGCGATAATTTAGGCGCGGCACGGGCGTAAAATTGCAGACAATCACAATTTGCTCCGGCGGCACCACACTACGGCGGACAAAGCTGAGAATTGATTGGTCGGCGTCATTAAAATCGATCCACTGAAAACCTTCCCAACTGAAATCTACTTGATAAAGTGCGGGTTCCTGACGATAGAGATGGTTGATCTCGGCGACAAATTTTTGCATCTGTTGGTGTAGCGGCCGCTCTAATAGATGCCAGTCTAGGCTGCGCTCCTCATTCCACTCACCCCATTGGCCAAACTCATCCCCCATAAAGAGCAGCTTTTTGCCTGGATGTCCGGTCATGTAGCCGTAGAGCGCCCGTAAATTAGCAAATTTTTGCCACACATCGCCAGGCATCTTGTCCAACATCGAATGTTTTAGATGCACCACTTCATCGTGGCTAAAGGGCAGCACAAAATTCTCGGTGAAGGCATAGATCAGGCTAAACGTGATCTGGCCCTGGTGGAAACGCCGGTGGATCGGGTCATTTTGCATATAATCAAGCGTGTCATGCATCCAACCCATGTTCCACTTCAAATCAAAGCCAAGCCCTCCCGTGTAGGTTGGTCGTGTGACCATGGGCCAAGAAGTGCTCTCTTCGGCAATGGTCAAAATGCCTGGCACTTCGGCATGCGTTAGCTCATTGAAGCGGCGGATAAAATCAATCGCTTCAAGGTTTTCGCGTCCACCATAGCGGTTGGGCAGCCAGGCCTTGCCTTCGCGGCTATAATCCAGGTAAAGCATCGAGGCCACCGCATCGACGCGCAGACCGTCGAGGTGATATTTTTTTAACCAGAAAATTGCACTGCTGATCAAGAAGTTGCGTACCTCGTTGCGCCCAAAATTAAAAATCTTGGTACCCCAATCGATATGCTCACCCAAGCGC
>JBBQBY010000486.1:0-5289 GCA_038318235.1 Caldilineales bacterium | reverse complement strand
CAGGCGAACCAATTGCCACTGCGCGCCACCCCGACGCTGATAATATGCGCATAGAAACCGGCGGGCATGGATCGGGTGATGCTGGGTTGGGTTACCCAACTGCCATCCGGCTCATAGCTGAAGACCACGCGATAACCGATGACTGGCTGACCGGCCAACGTAGTATAGCCTTCAAAGCTACTGCCCTGGTTATCCGGTTGGCAAGTGGTGATTTCTGCCTGTTCGAATAAAAATTTTTGTGCGGTGGCGGTTGGTGAAGGGATGAGTGTCGCCGAAGGGGTTGGCGAAGGGGTGAGTGTCGGTGTGATCGTTCCCGTTGGCGTCACGGTGGCCGTTGGAGTGGCAGTGACGGTCACGGTTGGCGTCACGGTGATGGTCGGGGTGGCGGTGACGGTGACCGTTGGGGCGATCGCCCATTGCCAGGTCAGCCCATAACTCGTATGGATCCCATGCGTGGGGTCATCAATCGCGCCCAATCCCATGCCATCTACACTGTCTGCTGGGGCGTTGGCCTCAGGTCGGGCTTGATAGGATGGCGCAATCGCAAACATGGCAAAGTCTGCGGCGTATTCCTCGTTGTTTTTTGCCTGGGTGACAATGGTTGTCTTGTCGTCAGTCCAACTGATCAAGACGGGTACCTCAATCTGGCGTGTGCCAGACAGATTGAGGGTGTCGACAAAAATATGGTGTCTGCCCGCAGATTGATCCTTATCAAGCCAACGCGCCTTCGTCAGACGCCAATATCCTGCGCCAGGCGTGGCTTGGGCCGGGATAAAGATGGCGCCGCGTTGGTCAAGGCGCGGATCCCAATCTGTTGGCTTAGCGATGGGTGGGGAAATAATTTTTGAGGTGATTTGATAGGCAATCAACGGTAGATAGAGATGGGTTGGTTCGGGCTCGGTGTTTGACTGGGCGATGACTGGGGTCAAAAATGTTTGATTACTGCCGAGTAGTTGAAGCAAGCTCAGAGCAAAGGAGAGTACAAAATGACGATAATATTTGTTTTTAGAGTGATAAGTAAAATGCTGAGACTGCATGGTTGGCTGGCCTTTCTAGAGAGTGCGTTGAGAAAACTCGATCACAGTAGATTGCTTTGTTAGGCGAGCTGATCCATTTGGCGATTGGGCTTGCTGACAATGTTCTGGACTATCGATAGGCTAGATTTTACCAACGATGTGGCGTCTCTGCGTCGGGCAAAATCGTAAGAAACCGCCCGTATAGCTAGCCTGACGTTTAGATGAACGAAAGGTTACGCAGAATTTCTGTAAATATTGGGTAAGTATTCAAGCTCTATGACAACAGACCTCCTTTTACCGCGCAAATGGACACTACAGTCCACTGTGTTACTGTCTCACGCATAATCATTGGTCTATTTGCGCCGCCGTGGACTAGACAGGTGGCTGCTCAATGGATGATACCGAGCACCTGTTCGGACGGTGCCAGGGTGAGGGCTTTGTGCATGGCCGTGGATTCAGTTGTGGCGCGTGGGGTGGCCTCAGGATCGAGTGGGATGACGCGCGACGAGGAGATTGCCCAGACTGAAGCCGGCGCGCCGGGCATGGCGATCCCACAAATTTCACCGCGCCGCCGGACGATCGATAAGCCTTGCGGATTCGCCTCGGTCGCGATTGGTAACTGGCCCGCGCCCACCCATTTCGTATAGCCTTCGGTAGAGATTAGCCAGAGCCAGCTATTTGCCGCCACCGCATAGCCACCGATAAGCGCATCATGCTTTTGTTTGGGCATGATGCGGCTGCCGGTGCGGCGGATCGCGTCAAGTGGCACCCGGACGGCGCGTCCCAAATTATTCGCCACGACAATTGTCTGGCCTGGTTCCGCGCCCAGCACAATTTTGGGCCAGCCGGGCAGCGCCCAGTCAATGCGGGTGGGCGTCGGCCCTTCAATCAGCGGGCGCATCTGGGGCATGTCGAATTTACGCGCATGGCCTTGGGTGCTGATGAGCACAAGTTGCGCTTGGGTTTTTAGATCTGCCCAGCGGCGCACCAAACAAATTTGTTCGGTGCGTTCAAAGCGCTGCACATCGGCCAGGGTTAGCTGTGCTTCCTGGTAATTCAGCAACTCACGCGGCGTTACCAACAAAAAGCGGTGCGCTGAGGTAATCACGAGCAACTGCTCGTCTAAGTCTGTGCTGATCAGGGTCAAGGGTGAAGGGTTGAGCGGTAGCCCGAAATCGGTCACCGCCTGCGGCTGCTTGGCATCGAATAAACTAGCGGCGTGTTCGACAATGGTTAACTGATAATCGCGGGAGAGCAAAGCCAAACTTTGCTTGGCTTCACCCGCGGTTTCGGCGGTTGCGCCAATCTGCCAGGCCATCTGCTTTTTGAGCAAATCCAGATTCACCGGCGGCACATTGGTGGGCGCTTCCTGCTTGGTCTTGGGTGATTCTGTATAACCCTTGGCCTTGATCGCGCCGCTGGCAATACCTTGCGCAATGACGCCCAGACCGGAGGTGACACTGCCAAAGATGTCAATCGCCTTGACCTTATCAGTGCCAAATTTATGCGCTAACAGTTGTTGAAAGAGCGGGATTTGTGAGGAACCACCCGTGCGAATCACCACGTCAATCTCGGCTGGCCGCAAGCCCGAGGCGTGGACCGTCTCATCCAGATGGCGCTCGATAATGCGATATTCGGGCATGATGATCTGCTCAAATTCCTGGCGCGTGATCACTTCGCGGATCAGAAAGCCCTCGCCTTGCAGCCCAATCACCGCTTCGTTATGCGTAGAGAGTTTGCGCTTCGCCTGCTCGACGATTTCATATAGTTTGAGACTATAGTTGCTTGAGACCAGCTTGATCAGGGCTTCGATCTGGCGGCGTTTGTCGGCGGCTGGGGCAATTGTACGCAAGATTTGCATGTTTTCGGGCGTCTGTAAGGTGAGCATCGTGCGCCAGTCGCCAAAGGCATCATAGATCCAACTGGGAACGGGCAACTTTTTGTCCATGGAACGGTATAGGCTGCCTTCGCCAAAATGTTTGGGCACCTTGGCGCGCACGATCTTGCGGTCGAAGATGTCACCGGCAATTGGGACGCCACCGGTGGCCAACACTTTCCGTTGGCGCGGGTCGCCCAGCCGCATAATCGTGACATCCAGCGTGCCACCGCCGAAGTCAAAGACCAGCACATTTTGCGCTTGGGTCATGGTCATTTCGTAATAATGGGCGGCCGCGATCGGTTCGGGTTGAAAGTAGACTTTTTTGTAGCCAGCCTGCAACGCCGCTTCTAGCAGACGCGCTTGTGCGAGCGTGTCGGCCTCGGGGTCTTCATTAAATTTAACCGGACGCCCCAGGACGATCTCGTCTAATTCATAACCCAAAAATTGCTCAGCCCGCTTCTTTGCCAGATAGAGATAGGTGGTTGTAATGTCTTCGAGCGCGTAAAAGAACCGACCAATCGCCGTGCCCGCATAGCTGGAATCGGATAGATCGGTCTTGAACGAGAGAAATAAGCGCCCTGGTGAAAGCACATCGATCCAAATGTAGACATCGCGTACAAAAGTGGGCAACTCAGCAAACGTCTGCGTGATCTCGCCCACCCAGACCCGCTCCATCTTGGTCAGGCGGCCCAAATTGTGCTCAAAATAGGCATTCATGGCCTCGCGCCCGAACGCCACCTTTTGTTCATTCGTGATATAGAGGATCGTAGGGGTGACCCGCTCTCTGCTGTTTAACACGTTGAGCGGAATCGAGCGCAATTCCTGACCGTCGTAAACGGCCATGCCTGAATGCGTGGTGCCGAAGTCCATGCCAGCAATCATCGTTCCCTCGCTTTGTTCAATAGAGATTGTCGTACGCCGAATCTATTATGATACCAAGGAAGGGACGAATGCTCAAATTTGCTTTGCGCTGGGGGCAGGTGAGCGTCGCGAGCGATGGGTGTGCGATCACATTTGCGCAGTGATCGCACACCCATCGCCTTGGTCTGCCCTACCACTAATCTCAAATTGTCGAACTGTTACGGTAACTTCAACTCAAAGAGCAACTCTGAAGGCACTGGTTTGAAACCAAGCCCAACATTGAGTTGGTACATGGGGTTAGCTGCATCGTTGCCGGTCCTGATCGTGTTCGCCCCGTGGGTGTGGGCGTAATGAATGCAGCACAGTTTGAGCGCCGTGGCGATGCCCCGCCGTCGGTAGCTGGGAATGACGCCAGTATAGTCAGTCGCCAGGCGGGTTCGATCTTCGTATTCGTCGGCCAGCGCACTCACACCCACATAGCGCCCTTGATCAAGCGCCACGAAGAACGCCTCTGGGATAAAGGCTGGATTGGCAAAGATCTGCTGGGCATACTGCTCGAACGACTGATGGGTGCGGACGCCGCCAGCAGGCATCGCCTGCTGGCTCTCGCAGGCATCGCCTGCTGGCTCTCGCAGGCTAGCGCATAACATTGGCGGTGACACAAGGGATCATCCGCTAGTTCTGGGTAGGTGACCAGTTCGATGCCCTGCTGCCGCATCTGCTCGGTACTGGTAACCAAGCGCTGCGGATCGAACGCTTCCACATTGAGTTCTGACGCCAACTCACGGCCCGTCTGCTGAAAGCCCCGTTTGGTGAGGAAGCGGATGGTCGCGGTCTGATCCTCACGACACTTGGTCATGAAGAGGCTGCCTTTGGGGTCCTGCGCCGCCAGCCGCTGCTGCATATGGTCATACAAGGCCGCGCCGATGCCTTGCTGGCGAAAGCTAGGGTGGACTTCCAGACCCACATAATAGCGACCGGGTTCATACCACCAGATCCACTCTTCGTAGCTGCCGCTGGCCACGATCTGGCCGGCGCTTTCGACAAGCAACAGCTCGCGGCGGTACTTGGGATCCCACCACTGATCCCAGAATTTGAGCTTTTCGACGGTGAGCGTTGATGCGGGATCGCTGGCTTGGAGCAAGGCGGCTTTGGCCGCGTAGTCGGCATCGGAATAGGCAAAGGGACGAATTTGTAGGCTAGACATCATAGGATTCTCCTGGAATTGGGCAATAAACCACGTCTGCGCGTGAAGGTTCACCAGCAGTGCGGTGTAATTAATCTGAATGCGCCAACGACGAGCGAAGCTGCGTCGTTGTGTGCTTGTCTGCGCTCAGTTAATGCTCGGTTCCATAGAATCCCTTGTGATGACAAGTGGAAAACTTGACTTGGTGCGTGACCGACGATAGCCGTGGTCAATCCCTATTATATTGCATGTTGCTTTCAGATGTAAAGCGCCATAAGAAGATGATTTATGACCGCTGAGGCTAGCTCCGGGTTGCCTGAACCAGATAGCTTGCCAGACTCGGCACG
>JBBQBY010000485.1:0-5294 GCA_038318235.1 Caldilineales bacterium | reverse complement strand
GCCGTGATGCCACGGACTGCGTCACTAATTTTTCTGGCCGGGGCGCTGATTGTAAGAACCCTTCGCCGGTTACCACGCGCAACAATAACCGCCACCAAAGCCAGGCGATTACGATTAATAACAGGCTGCTATAGAGCAACCAGAAGAGCGCCGCGCCCCAGTTGCCCGCCGTCGCTTGCTCAATCGCGCGTGCGGTTGCGCCGGGCGGCAACCATTGTACATAATCTAAAGGACGAAAACTCCTCAAGCGCGCTGGATCCATGCGCCGCACCAGGGCTTGGATGCCCTGGTTAATAAAGAAACAAGAGGAACCAAGCAAGGAGAGGATGACAATCGACACGTCGCGAAAACGGCGACTGCGCAACAGCCCCCCACCAGCGGTCAGCACCAACTGGCTGATGATGATCATGTGCGCATAGCTGAGCACAAGCGCCACGATCACAACAGGCAGCGCCCAATTGTCACCCCAGCCAATCAGCGCTGCGATAAAAAGCGGCAGGGCTAAATAACTGGGGAAATCTAGCAAGGTGCCGAGCAGCGTGCTGGCTACCAGATCGCGTGGTCGCAACGGATAGATCAGCAAACGCGTCAGGTCCAACCCTTCATTCAGCCGAAACGCCAACACTGGCGCCGCAATCCAGATCAGCCATAAGAGCACCAACACGCCGCCCAACAGTTGCGCGGGCCAGGGCGCGGGTAAATTTCGATAGCCATAGGCGCTGCCAATCGCCCCGCCGATGATTAGCGGAGCAAAGCAGAGCGCAGTGATGATCAGCCCGACAATTCTCCCACGCTGGCGCGTGAAGGTGCGCAACGTCAAGCGCGCACGTACCCGAAAGAGCGCCCATTGGCGCGTAGGATCCAACCCCAAGCTCATCAACAGGCGTGCGATCACTCCAGCCACGACAGCCTCCGTTCTGCTTCGGGTGCGCCATCTTCATGGGTGGCGCCCACCGCGCGCAGAAAGATCTCTTCGAGCGTGGACGCCTCACCGGCATGGGCCCGCTCGCGCAATTCGGGGATCGTCCCCTCCGCCACCAAACGCCCATTGGCGATTACACCCACACGCGTACAAAGCCGCTCGACGACTTCCAAAATATGCGATGAGAAGAAGATCGTTGTGCCGCGCTGACGCAACCGTTGCAACACATCACGGATCGCCCGCCCCGAAATTGCATCTACGCCTTCAAAGGGCTCATCCAAAAATAAGACGCGCGGCGCATGGATCATCGCCGCGGCCAGCCCGGTCTTCTTGCGCATGCCCTGTGAATAGTCGATGATCAGCTTTTCGGCGGCCTCACTCAAATCAAATAGTTGGAGCAATTCTTCGGTGCGTTTACCGGCCTCCCCTTCACTCAAACCGTACATGACCCCGGCAAAGGTGATGAACTCGCGCCCAGTCAGCCGCTCATAGATATTCTGGCCTTCGGGCAAGACACCAATCATGCGCTTGGCTTGTAACGGATCCGCCCAGATGTCGACGCCAGCAATCAATGCCGTACCCGCAGTCGGACGCAACAAGCCGACCAGCATCTTGATCGTGGTCGATTTGCCCGCACCATTCGGCCCCAAAAAGCCAAAAAATTCACCTTCTTGCACGGTGAGATCCAGGTGATCTACGGCAATTTTTTGGTCAAACATTTTGGTTAGATTGTTCGCCTGTACGGCAACAGTTGTCATGGATCTCTCCTGCCAAAAGTAAGTTGCCCACCGGATGGGCATCCTATGTTCCGCATTGTAACATGAATTTCGGTGATCCGTGGAAAGCGGAGGTTTTTGCCCGTCGAATGGCTGCTGTAGGCAATCATTGGCAAAACCGCCTAGTCCAGCGCGGCGGAAATAGTTGGACAGCAAAGCGGTGAGACAGTCAAGCAGTTTTTGGCCGAAAAATCGCTCAATGGCGCTCGCGAACCAATGCTGGTCTACTGGAATTGTTATCAAGTATTAGACGCCAAGGCTGATCCACGCGCCTGGCCGCTGTTAACCACAGCCAATCAGCAGCTAACCGACCAGGCGGCCAAGCTTACCAATCAAAGCTTGTGGCATTCCTTCTTAGAAAACGTACGCGCCCATCAATCGATCCGGCATGCCTATCGCGCCGGAGCGTTGCCGCGACCCTAGAACCAACCTCGCCAATCATGACGCAAGTCACGATTGGCGAGTCCAGCGTCAGCGAAGTTAGGCTGGGAATTCGTAGGTCACCGCCTATGGCGTGACAAGCCGCGCAAAACCTGATCACTGCTCTAGGAAAAGACTGTTTGACGCACTTGTCCGGTTAAAAACCGGACTTACGGCCACCGATCAAAACTTCGCTGACAGTACACTAGATTCGCCAAAGTTACTTGTTTAACCGTCTACTCTTCTTCAAACAGGCGCGCCCCTTGATGCAAGCGGTAGGCGATCTGATAAGTCTGGCCCTGCGCACGCACGGTTGGCGCGTGGGCGGCGAGATAGCGGATGGCCGCCACCAATACATTGACCCCTTCTGGCGTCTGGCTTAAGGTCTTATATTGGCGGAATGCCGCTTCCACCGTTTGGATCGTATGGAAATCGCGATCTTCGCGCAGTAAAAGTTTACCGAGATGCGCCAATAGCTGATCGGCGTCGCCCTGGCCATACAAATAGTGCGCCACTTTTTGTCCCGCCTGGTTCACTTGTTGCTGGCGGTCGAGCAAGCCGGTTAGCTCGTTTAACGCCGCACCGACATCGCTCACTAGGCCGTTGGGCGTGGGTAATTTGGCCGCTGGCATATTCAAGAAGCGATCGAGATAAACACTCATCGCTGCATCGAAAACGCCGCGCAACAGTTCCACCGATGGCGCGCGCCGCAACCCCTGTTGGATCGCATTGGCAAAGGTAAAGGTGTGCAGCGCCGTATCCCAGTCACCAAATTCGTTGCTCGTATGGAAACGCGCCACGCGTAGCGCAGCGGCATAAGTGACCGTAGCCGCCAACTCCTCCAGACCACATCCACCGCGTAATACGGTCAATAATCCATCAACAATCGCCTGGGGATCATCCCCTAATAACAGTGGCAGTAACATCTCACGACGCTGTTGCAATGCTTGTGGATTGGCCGGTTGTGAATAGTGAGCCGGTGTCACGATCGCTGGCAACTCTGCAAATGCCTGTTGCAAAATGGCGATCAGGTCAAATGGCGAGCGCCAGGCGTTGGACTCTTCGCGGCGGCTGGCATTGGCATAGCCCATTACCAGGCTGGTTAGCACCGTTTCGGCGTGCGCCCACCCGACAATGTCAAGCGCTTCAAATGCCTTGTTGGTAAAATCGGCCGGGTGGCCAATGTCGATATAACGGTGGTCAGTGACGGCGGCGAAGAGCATGTCGGCCATCTGACGATGATCGGCGCCGGTGCGGATGGCGGAGATGACGCAGCGTTCGGCGCCTTCGCTGTCGCGCACTTCAATAAATTTGCGGAACCAACGTT
Organism: Caldilineales bacterium; assembly: GCA_038318235.1. Lineage (GTDB taxonomy): Bacteria > Chloroflexota > Anaerolineae > Caldilineales > Caldilineaceae > JAPLGZ01. Next base: position 1,849 of record JBBQBY010000485.1, on the reverse strand, counting down.
TCAAAGTGGCCAAATCGGTGCTTGCGTCGGGCAGCGGAGGCACACCAAAGCGCGGCGGCGAACCAGCACAATCGCGCGCCACCGCCGACAGCCCATGATAGAGCGCACGTGGCCGGTCTTCTTTGGCCAGATAGGGGAGCATATTCATCATACAGACATGCATGGTCAACCCTTGCCCCCAGCCCCGTTCCCGATATTGCGTGCCAAAGATCAGGCCGGTGCGGAACGGTTCTATGGCGTCACCCGCGCGGTCGTCGTCCATTAGCGTCAAAACTGCCTTGCTGATCACCAGTGGAATATCGCGCTCCAACCCAATGTGCAGCCGTTCTTTCTGGTGTGCGCAGGCATCCACATGTGGCGCAACGTCCACCCAGATTTCGCCATCGCGCACCTCCACGGGAAAGGCGCGTACATCATCAGCAAATTGATCAAAGGTACCGCCCGAAGCGATGTCAAAGCGCGCATAATGCCAATAACAGGTGAGGATGCCTTCATTCACCGAGCCTTTGTCCAGTGGGAAACCCATGTGGGGACAGCGATTATCGACCCCATAGACTTTGCCCTCATGGAGAAAGAGCGCCACCGTATGGCCTTCCACCTGGACCGTTAGATAGTTGATCTTTTGCAGATCCACGAGCCGGGCGGCGCGGATAAATTTGGTGTTTTCGAGGGCGGTTAGCGTGGTCATGGTTGCTCTCCTTTGTGTAAACGTAAATGACGTAACAAGCGCACAGTGGGGAAGGGGAAAACGAATACCCAGGAACGAACAGCGCGCTGTTGATCCCTGGGCATTAGCATAACATGAAAAACCTCGTTCTGCATCTGTTCATTTGGCTGATGTCGGCCTAGCCTAAAGTACAGGCGTCTATACGGGAGCCATAGCCGTGACACAGAGACGCGCAGAGAAATCACAGAGCCACACAGAGAAAAACGCAAGCTAAAGTGAAAGTAGTTTTAAAACGGGTGTTCTGAAGCTTCCAGGAAACTGGCTCGACGAAAACCACTGCTCTCTCGCTGATTTTACTTTAAGCCGTTTCTGCGTGTAACTCTGGCCTACTCTGTGGGCTCTGTGTCACTTGCTTTTCATCGCATGTGGTCCATGACTTTGTTACTTTTCCAGATAGGCGACACTTTCCGTAAAGAGCTGATCCTCGGGCGCCAACTGCGCAGCGTGTTTGACATCCGGCAATGCGGCGGTGAGATCCTTGGTTTTGAGATAAAGTGCCCAGCCGCGCAGGAAATAGGCCGCCGCCAGATTAGGCCGTACTTTCAGCGTAGAATCGACGGTCTTGGTCAGCGTGTCGGCCAGTTCATTCTCAAAACCGGCGGCCACGGTGCCGGTGATCAAAGGCGAACTCGCACTAAAGATCTGTTCTGGGGTCTCCTGGCGCATCACATCCACGGCGGCGACAAAATCCCCATAAAAGAGATTGCTCAGGAGCGGATACGGATCGTTAGCATTCCCAATGATTGCGCGTTTCGCTTCGGCGTTTAGGTGAATATAGGCTGCATTCCAAGTGAAGGTTTCATCGGTGGCCTGCGCGGGTGTGGCCGTTTGAACTAGCGTCAACGCTTCCTTCCACAACCCAGCCTCCACCAAGGTGATGGCCGTTTGATTAAGCTCGCGCAGCGCGGGTGGCGCAGACTCGGGCAGTGGCGTCAATGTGACAGGGATCAGCTTGGCGCCATCCCAGCGCAAAATATTATATTGAACTTGCTCGACACCACAGGCATAACAGAAGACATAATAATCAGAGGCGTCCAACAGCACTTCTTGAATCCCATCACCATTCAGGTCTTTGAGACTGCCCGCACCGGGCCGCGAACTGAACCCACTGGCTTCCAATTT
>JBBQBY010000484.1:0-5311 GCA_038318235.1 Caldilineales bacterium | reverse complement strand
AAGATTTCGTCTATATGCAGATATTCAAGAATAAGCTCATCTCTTGAAATGAGGATATTATGCAAACCATCTAGATAAAGTTGTAAACGCATAAGCTTCAAGCATATACTGAGCGTGTCTCGGTTACAACGACGTCTAAACTGGCGGAAATCATCTGCTTGAGGCGAATATAGAGTTCATAGCATCCCGCCCACCGAATAAAATCCAGGGCATCACCCAATTCGCCGGCTTCAAAGCGTTGGAAAAATTCAGCAGATGGCATGCCGTATTTTTGTTTGAATGCGATTAATCCACGATCTAGGGCTAGTAATTTCTCTACTGGATCATACTCTTCTCTTGTTGCTGCAAGCAACTGCAAAAATTCTGCGTGTGACGGTAGTGTTGCCTTCGTGAATTCTAACGTGCCAGCCATATACGATCCTTTTGATCCAGGTTTTTCTACTTTACCTGGCAACATTGTACATCCGAACAAGCGATAAATCAATGCAGCAATTATCAATTCAAAAAATCGGACGCGGATAAACGCAGATAGACGCGGATTTTTTTCTAAACAATCGGTTTTTCGATCTTTCACCTATCGTATGCCATCGGCAAACCGTTTGCTCTGCGCAAATCCGCGTTTATCCGCGTCCGAATTGAGAATTCCTGAAATCAATGAACGTATATCATTACGCAGGATTCGCAAAAGCTAGTAGAAAATCCGCGTTTCTCAAGGGAATTTTTGAAAGCCCTTTATCATTACCTGTCTCCGCTTTTTTGCGGCCTCAAGAAAAAACTGGTTGACGACAAGCCTCAATCAATTTATACTGGGCAAGCAATAATCCGACTGTGCCAATAAACTATAAATCGCGATAAAATTCTTCGGGAAGAGGATAGATCAAAGATGAAAGTGACCGGTGTTCGCACCAAATCCTATGAAATCGAACTGACGCGTCCGCTCGGCGATGCCAACGATCCCAGCGGTTGTACGCATCTCGCCATGATGGCCGTCTTTCTGGATACAGATGAAGGTCTGACCGGGGTGGCGCTGAGTGGCCCCGGTATGGAAAAGACAATCAAAGGCATGGTCGACAATTTGATCGTCGGCCGCGACCCGCGCGGGGTGCGCGGACTTTGGAAGCGCATGGTCGATCAGGTCTTTAAGGGCAACAACCGCGGGCCAGCCAGCGGTGCGATTTCGACGATTGACATTGCGCTCTGGGACCTCAAGGCCAAAGCCAACAATGAACCACTCTGGAAGACACTCGGCGCCTCCTCGCGTTATGTGAAGGGCTATGCCAGCGACATTGGGCTGAATTTGAACGATGATGAGTTGCGCGCCTTCTACACGCGCTTGGCCAAACAGGGCATCAACGCCGGCAAGATCAAGGTTGGCCTCAACCAATCGGATGACTTGCGCCGGATTGGCATCATGCACGATGCGCTGGCTTTGAGCGGCAAGACGCCTTTGCTCATGATCGATTCGAACGAGTATTGGTCGCCCAAACAGGCGATTCGCCATATCCAGGCGATTGAAGAACAGTATGAGTTGAATTGGGTGGAAGAACCAGCGCGCCGTTGGGATTATCGTGGGCTGCGCAAGGTGTCCGAGAGTGTGCGCGCCGCCGTGGCGACCGGCGAGAATTTGAATGATATCAGCGAATTCATGGCGCTGATTGCCAACGAAGCGGTTGATGTCGTGCAAGTCGGTAGCGGCACTTCGGGCATCACCGGCGCGCTGATGGTGGCCGATATGGCCTATGGCTTTGAGTTGCCGGTCTCGCTCATGAATTGCCCGGCCAACTATATGGCGCAACTGGGCGCGGCGCTGCCCAACCACAATATGATCGAAGTGCTCGACGCCGGCGGTGACCAGGGCATGATTCATGGCCACAAGGTTGAGGATGGCTACGTCGTGCTTAGCGATGACCCCGGCCTCGGCCTAGCCTTTGACGAAGCCAAACTCGCGGCCTGGGCGATCGACCGACCATCGGCGCGCGTCACCATGACCTTTGCGCGCCGGCGTGGGGCAGGATTGTATGAAGTGCCAATTGGCGAACCGGAACATCTGCCCGAAGAGTAGTTGTAAAATCAAAATCCGGCAACGAATTACACGAATTAAGACGAATTAAAGCAGCAGGAAGATGTTTTTTGTAGTAATTCGTCTTAATTCGTGTAATTCGTTGCAAAAAGAAGCCCTGCTCTACCCATAAAATCTAAACGACAGGAACCTCCTATGCTCTCGATCAAAAATAACCAACTAACCGTCGAAATTCTCGACCCGAATGTCGATCAAGCACGCTTCGGCACGCGCTATTGCACGGGCGGCTACATCTTCCAAATTCATGACGCCACCTACGGGCCTTTGCTGACCGGACCGACCTATCCTGACTCATTCAACGTTTTCGATGGCCAAGGCATCCCCGATGCGTTTAATTTAGCGCCGCTGAAAACTAGCGAAAGTGAACCCGTGGCCCTGATCCTCGGTATTGGCCTGTGTGACCTGCCAGCCAAGCAGATTCAGGTACCATGCGATTGGCAGATCAACCAGACAGACAACGCCATCGAGTTTAAGACAAAGCACACGTTTCAAAATTGGGCGATCGAACTGGATCGTACTGTCACTTTGCTGGAACGCACCGTGCGCTCGACGACGGTTGTGCGTAATACAGGGCGACAAGCTTTCCCGCTCAGCTGGTTTCCGCATCCCTTCTTTCCACAGTTGCCGAGTGGCAGCGATGAACTGATCAAATTGAACATTCCGGTCAGTTTTCCGGAAAGCAGCGCCTACGAACTAGCCGCCAATGGCTTCATCCGCCGCAAAAATTGGCCGTGGACCGGCGGACCCTATCAGGCGCTAAATTACACGGCCACCAACAATTTAATCATTACCCAGCGCCATCCGCAACTGGGTCAACTGACCGCCACCTGCGATTTCACCCCCACCTTTTTTCCGATCTGGGGTAACCCGCGCACCTTCTCCTGGGAGCCATTCTTCGAGCGCACGGTGGCGTCGGGACAAACAATTAGCTGGCAGATTGATTACGACTTTTAAACAGTAATAGCAAATCTTCAACGCAGAGGTGCAAAGCCGCAAAGTTTTTCTTCGCGCCTCTGCGTTGAAGATTTTCAGTTCTGGTTTGTACCAATAAGGAGAGATGACCGATGGATGGAAATGGAAAAGTCGCCCTGGTAACCGGCGCGGGCACTGGGATTGGCAAACATACGGCGCTGGCGCTGCTTCAAGCAGGATATTCAGTGGTGCTGGCGGGACGGCGAAGCGAACCGTTGCAGACCGCTGTTGCCGAGGCTGGATCGGCCAGTTCACGCGCCTTGGCTGTGCCTACAGATGTGGGTGATCCAGCCTCCGTGCGCGCTTTGTTTGCCAAAACTTTGGAAACCTTTGGCCGACTTGATCTGTTGTTCAACAATGCCGGGGCCGGCGCACCACCTGTCCTGCTCGAAGAACTAACCTACGAACAGTGGAAGGCGGTCGTGGATGTCAATTTGACCGGCTCCTTTCTGTGTACGCAGGAAGCGTTTAAGATCATGAAGCATCAAGATCCGCGCGGCGGGCGGATTATCAACAATGGCTCGATCTCGGCGCATGCACCGCGGCCAAACTCGGCACCCTATACGGCGACTAAGCACGCCATCACGGGGCTGACCAAAGCGACTTCGCTGGATGGTCGCAAGTATGACATCGCCTGTGGCCAAATCGACATTGGCAACGCGGCCACAGAAATGACGGCGCGCATGAAAAAGGGTGTACCCCAGGCCAACGGCTCGATCGAAGTTGAGCCGACGATGGATGTGAATGATATTGCCCGCACCGTGGTCTACATGGCGAGCCTGCCACCTGAAGCCAATGTGCAATTTGTCACTGTGATGGCGACCAAAATGCCCTATGTCGGACGTGGATAGCTTGGGCGTTAGACTTCTTTGTGCAGGTGCTGCTTTGGCCGGTGGATTAATTGATCTGGATCAATATGCAACTATATGCCATTAGCGATCTGCACTTGGCCTACGAAGCGAATCGTCAAGCGCTGACCGCCATGCCGCCCCATCCCGATGATTGGCTGATCGTCGCTGGGGATGTTGGCGAAAACGAGGCGCACTTAAAATTTGCCTTACACATTCTGACGCAGCGTTTTGCCCGCGTCTTATGGGCGCCCGGCAATCATGATCTGTGGACGATGCCCAATAAGGCGAATGATTTGCGCGGCGAGGCCAAATATCAGCGGTTCGTGGCGATCTGTCGCACGTACAACGTGCTAACGCCGGAAGATCCCTACGTCGCTTGGCCGGGCGCGGGACCGAGCTATTGGTTAGCCCCGCTCTTTCTGCTCTATGACTACAGCTTTCGTCCGGATCATGTCAGCGCCGAAGAGGCATTGGCCTGGGCCGCGCAAGAGGACATTCTCTGTGCCGATGAAGCCCTCTTGCACCCTGACCCCTATCCAACGCGCGCCGCCTGGTGCGCGGCGCGCTGTGACGTGACCGAACAACGTTTGCATGCGTTGGATGGGGTGCCGCTGATCTTGATCAACCACTTTCCGCTCCGCCAAGATCTGGCAATCTTGCCCCGTATCCCGCGCTTCTCACTTTGGTGTGGCACGCGCCGCACCACCGATTGGCATCTGCGCTTTGCGGCCCAGGTGGTGATCTATGGCCACTTGCACATTCCCGCCACCCATTGGCGTGACGGCGTGCGCTTCGAAGAAGTGTCGTTCGGTTATCCCCAGCAACGACTAGCGGGTCGCCCGATTGAAAGTTATTTGCGCAAGATTTTGCCATTGGATTGAGTTTTTAGAGTTAGTCATGTACAATTCAATTGTACATGACTAACCGTAAAAAGTGGAAGATTATAGATAAGAGTCTGTAATTAATAAACAGGCTCTCAGGCATGGAATGTGATTGCTATCGGGAACCTTAATGATCAAGGAACTTCGGCTCACCGTACTGTGAACTGGTCAGATGATATAATGGGAACACTAACTTCTGATATAAATCCTGTCACAGGTGTTGAGAAACCGGAAGTGGTTGCCCCAGGAACAAACATCCAAACCATATCAGGAGGAGGCAGCGGGAGTAGGCTCGCTGCACCTCAAGTCTCCGGACTAGCTGCTTTGTTAATGCAACGCAATGTAACCTTAAAAGACTGGCCATCGATTGCGCCATTGACGAGCCCTATCGATGGAGACACCGAGCGCTTGACTGATCTGGCGATGATTTTTCCCTTCGGCGGCTAACAGGATGATGCGCACTCTTTGGGCCACTTGTTGCGCAGTTGAATATTGTCGCTCCACTGTTTGCAGCGCGGCACGCATCT
>JBBQBY010000483.1:0-5316 GCA_038318235.1 Caldilineales bacterium | reverse complement strand
TGCGAACACCAATCGCAATTAAGGCGTTATTCATGGCGTGCCGGACTCGATTTTTGCTTGTCTGGAGCGTGCGTTCAATCGTGGCTAAATAGTCACTAAAGTAGCCATCCGGCAGATTTTCATCGTGCAGGGCCAGCTGGCCCACAAGCTGCCAACCGGCACTGCCTATCCACTCGTCGTCTGAGCGAAGCCAGGCCTCCGCTTTGGCCTGCGCCAATGGCGTCCGCCCCACCAAGCCGACCAATGCATCGGTGAGCACATAGTTGGTTAGATCCTGCGACCAGCACTCCACTGACGCCGCCGTACACAGTTGGGGATCCGCAATCATCATCGCCAAAATGCGCGCATCATGGTTGCCCGTGGCCCAGAGTTTTTGCGCCAAATCCTGATCAACTTTGAGCTTTTTCTTTAATTTTTCCTGGTTGGCAAAACTGACGCCAAAGAGCGGCTCAGTTGCACCGTGGCGGCGATAGGTTTTGCGGGTTTGCTCAGTGCCGAGGGCTTCTAATTCCTGCATCACTGTGCTTTCGCTCATTTTGCTGGCGTTTTTGCTCATGATGGCCTCCTTTTCACTCACATAAATCTCTGAGATCGGTTACATTTTTATATAGCACAAACGTTCGTTTGTCAAATGGCTTTGTAGAATGAAATGTTTGACCGTTATGCCGAGACTATATTGTCAGCTGCGCAATTTCAAGAATAGGATCTGCGCTTACGCTTAGTTTGGCGCAAATGGACGAAAAGCGTAATTTATGCGTAAAATTAGCTTGCAAAAATGATTGACAACCACTAGAAAATCATATAAGCTATTTGTGGTACTCCATGTTTATTCCTCAATTGTTCAATTAAATCCGGTTTGGGCGCGCAACAAAGGCTTAAACAATATGCTTCAGTTTCTGGGTAATGATTTTTGGCAAGGCATCGGCGCGATTGCTGGCATTATCAGCATTATCGTTAGTTTATGGCTTGCCAGAAAACCTTCTGAAATTAGAGCAATCGATATAGCCAGAATTGGCCGTACGGGATGGCGTGTTTTTGGTGTGATTCTTTCACTTTTGATCCCTATCTATGCTATTTTTGTAGGCTCGATCCTTTTCGTGAACCATTTAACCACGGATGGTAACTCCGTTGTCTATGGCACAACGGCGGTTGCCAGTCTGTTTGGTTTGATTTGGGGAATCGTTTGGGCGATGTACATTCAGAAGGCTTTTTTCGTCAGCAACAACCAGCGAACTTCCCGTAAACTACCGATTAAGGGGACCTAGATCATGCGCGACCGACTTATTATTTTTGGCGTTGCCATCTTTACTTCGTTCGTTATCATGGGTTGCCCGCCCGTTAATCTGACTCCTTCTGCGGCTCTAACAACTGTCATATCCACTACACCAACGCTACAGCCAACGGTTACAGCGGCCCCCCAACCAGCCGCTACACCGACTACGCAAGTTGCTTCTGGTGTTCTAACCTCTACCTTTGAAGTGCGTCATATTATTGTAACGGGCGTTGGATTAGCGCCAAGCACTGAAACTGATCCGGCGGTTAGAGAACGCGCGGCCATTCGCGCGGCTGAAGTTGTTGCCGAAAGTGACTTTGCCGAATGGATAGCAGGCGCTCACTTAGAGTCTGTGATTGTTATCGACAAAGGTGTGGAAACGGAAGATGTTATCCGAAAGACTGTAAATGCAACCATTCATGAGCTTGGCAACACGACCAAACAAGAATACGACAACAACACCGGAAAAGCGCAAGTAACAGTAGAATATGTGGTCAATGTGCCAAAGTGATATGCCTTTGCAGCGGATGCAAGTTGGTATAACCACAAGGAGCGCATGATGAAGTTCAACTGGACTTTAATTTTTATCCTATTGATTTCTTTGTTTCCATCACGGGTAATGGCGGCGGATGGCGTAATTAAAGTAGAGACACCCCCCTATTGTTTATATGCATTTGGTTATAAGGATTTAACTGAACTTGAGCATGCGCTATTGATCGGGGCGAAAAAAGCTGCGATTGATCAAATATTCGGGGAGTTTTTAATGGCTTCGACCGCTGTAAAAAACTCTGTGATTACAGACGATCAAATCCATCTGTCATCAATCGGCTATATCCATTTGGAAAATCAACAATACATAAAAGGTGATGAGTTTGCCCAAGTATGTATCAATATCCAAGCTTATGTTACGGATAAGGATAAAGAAAAATTTGCCCTTGAACGAATCGAGAAGAAAAATGATTGTATCCTTGGTGAAAACCTTACTACGAAACAACTGAAAGCGTATGCGAAGGATGAGCTAATCGTTCGTGCATTGATTGATTACAATCCTAAACTCAAAGGAAAAGACAAGGACAACCTGCTAAAATTAATGCAGAAAGTCGATTTGTCTGGCAGTAGCATAGATCCTGACTCAGGAAAGTTTTGCGCTACACTTGTGGGGTATATTGTCCCAGTGGAGATCGAGGCTTTCTTAGTCACTGATACTTCGACTTCATCCGCCGAGGAATCTTCGACAGAAGAAGCAGCAAAGAACCCCTACAACGATGAGTTCGATGGCCCGGTGCTAAACAAGAACTGCACCTGGCTGCATGAAGACTCCAGCCGCTGGAGTTTGAAGACTGTGCCAGGCAAATTGCAAATTATAGCCACTGGTGGAGATTTTGCTTGGCAATGTACTAATTTTCAAAATCTATTGTTGCAGCCAGCACCCTCGGGCGATTATGAACTAGAAACTAGGGTTTTTATCCGTCCGACCCAAAACTATCAACAGGGCGGGTTAATTATTTGGAATGATCCAGATAACTGGGTCAAAGTAGATGTAGAGTGGAATAATGCGTTAATGAATTCGGGCAACCCATCTGGGGAGGGTATTGCACTTGTCGCAGAACAAAACGCAAAATTTGTACTTGAAGGGTCTAACTCGCTGTTGAGGTATCGAAAACTAAATAGTGATGGTCTGTTTCTAAAAATCAGTAAAAATGGTGATCTGTATGAAGGTTCATACAGTCCTGATGGCAAAACTTGGACCCGGCTCGGTTCCATATCAGTTCCCGCATTTGCCAATCCTCAGGTCGGAATCATTGCACTTGGCGGGGTGACTTCTATAAATAACCCACCGAATTGCCCATATAATGCGCCTGATATTCCTGTTGATTTTGACTATTTCCATGTAACTTCACCAGATTTAGATAAAAAAGAGATCAAGAACTAACCGTTTCAGTGCCTTTATCCGGAAGTAGTTCTCAAGGCTTGCATAAACCATCAAAGCGAAGTAAGATCAAAGCTTCTATGCGTCTTCTCCACACAAAGGGGCTTTGTTGTTTCAGTATGGTTACGCCGGCTCAGCCGTTTCGTCTGGTTTGGACGATTTCTGTTTGCCTTTGGCAAGTGGTGGCAAATGGGTATGGGCGATCAAGCGGTCAACATCCGCGCGTAGGCTGAAAACGGTTGTGCGCTCCGTTTCAAGTTCGCTGTGCAGTTGCACAAGGTGTTGAAGAAGATGGCCGGTCGCCATTTCGAGCGGGAGTTGTTCGGTCTTCCATAGGTGCCATAATTCAGCAGGTGTATATGTCGCCATTATTTTCTCCATGTTTCTGATCGTGGTAACCCATTAAAATGTCGCTAATTAGAGACATTTTAGCGTAAGCCTGTTGGCTTGTCAAGAACCAAATTGAAAGAGGAATGAATAAGTGCAACGGCTTGGTGAGAAAGTGCGGATGTTACGGAAGCAACGAGGAATGACCATCAAAGCGTTAGCATTAGCTTTGGGTTTTCCGTCGCATAGCTATGTCAGTGAAATCGAAACCGGCAAAAAGCTTCCTGGCACCGAAATGATTATCAAGCTTGCGGATTTGTTTCAGGTAACGGTAGATGATCTGGTGCGTGATGAACGCGATATTGAATAATATTCAACGATTTATCAAAACATCGCTCCCATTGACAAGGCGGTAGCAGTACTTTGGTGTTATTTCAGCCCGGTTCTACACCGGCTGAAGTCATAATGAAATTTGCTCGGCGAGGAGTGATAGGAACGAATGATGTTAAAAGAAACCGCAACCGTGGATGATGTTCTCCAATTGATCCGCCAATGGCCGCCAGACCAACAAATTTCGCTTGTCCAGTCTGTATTGCAATCGCTCGCACCCAAGATGGGCCAGCTAAAGCGCCAACCCAAGGATACCCTAGATCAGGCGTTAGGCTTGTTAGCAACCACCGCGCCAGCGCCTTCAGATGCACAGGTGCAAGCATGGCTCGAGGAACGACGAACTGAGAAATATAGCTAATGCGCGTCCTCTTTGATACAAGTATTGTGCTGGATGTGTTGTTAAATCGCCCACCTTGGGTTCAGGCTGCGCGTACATTGTGGCAAGCCCATGATGAGGGACGACTGACCGGGTATATTACAGCAACAACGCTCACGAACATCTTTTATATTGCACGCCGTCACACAGATCTGTCGCGAGCGTTTCAGGCAGTCGATCTCTGCTTACAGGCCTTTGAAGTCTGTCCTGTTGATCGTCAGGCATTGAATGAGGCACGCAAGCTGTCTGGGAGTGATTTTGAGGATAATTTACAGATCGCTTGTGCCTTGCTTGCCCAACTTGAAGCGATTGTTACCCGAGATTCTACCGGGTTTAGCGCTTCATCACTGCCTGTCTATACGGCTGACCAATTTTTACAACAGCTATAAAACTGAATTGGTTCATTCCCAGAAAGTGTATAGCCGGGTAAAGAGACTGATAGAAAAAATGGTCAACGCCCGACCTGACAGGTGGAGCCCTTCCCTCCTGTCAGGTCTCGATCCCTGCATCATGCTTGATTTGGAGCGGCCTTATGTAGCCTGACCAAGACTGCGTAATCTCTCCAGCCTGGCCGCTTCGTTTTCCGCCATCCAAGTATCTTGCGCCAATAGCAAATAAGCCGCGGCAAAATGTGCTTGCGCCTCATCTGCACGGTTGAGCAGTAGTAAACATTCACCCAACTCTTCTTGTACATAACCATCGGTTTCGCCATTCTCTTCTAATTGTTTGGCTAGTTCGGATTGGATAGCCAGCGCTTCCTCAACACGGTTTAGCGCACGCAAAATCCGACCCACGCACCACTCGGCGATTTGAGTTTCGCGCGGTTGACCCTGGGTTCTACGCCAAGCGAGGGCTTTTTGGAAAATCGCCAACGCCGCCTCATTCTGCTGCAAATCGTGATAAGTCCAGCCAATATTATTGTAGAGCGAACCCAGCCATTGCTGGGCCCGTGGATCGGCCGATTGCTCGGCGATGGCGAGCGCTTTATGCTGCCAACTGAGTTGTTGGTCGGATGGCTCA
>JBBQBY010000482.1:0-5321 GCA_038318235.1 Caldilineales bacterium | reverse complement strand
ACATGGGTGACAAGCGCATCCGCATCGCGCACAAAATCGGCAATCTGTGCCGGGTCGCCGACAAACTCTGCGATCTCGTCATTGTGAATCTGGGGAACATCGGGCCAGCCAACTTCCTGGCTGACCAAAATGAACGAATTTACCAGCGGTTTTACATGGCGGGAAAGGGCCGCTTCAAACAACTGCGCCTTGACAAACAGATCTCCAATAATCGCGATTTTCATGCCTGAACCTATGTTAAAAATGGCGGATAAAGCTGGGTTAAAAGGTCATGTTATGTAGAGCTACCGCCCCCCCAACCCTCCCGTTCGGCTGAGATCACGTCGAACGGGAGGGTTGGGGGGTGACTTGCGTAACATGGGTTAAAAGATTGAATGAAGGTAGACACAACCTTTCATTGCGTCTTTGCGCCTCTGCGTTAGACTTTTTATGCACAAGTCAAGCAATCAAGCCAGGCAATTCGCCCAAGTTTTCGATCACATAATCGGGCGGCGTCGGCATCTGTTGCGCCTGTGCGCGCGTGGCGACGCCGGTCAGCACCACCGCAGTCACCATGCCGGCTTGTTGACCCATGCGAATATCGGTCTCCAAACGGTCGCCCACCATCATGCAACGGTACGCCGGGATGCCCAGTTGTTCCAATGCCACCTGGGCAATTAAGGTAGATGGTTTGCCAGCCACCAGTTCAACTTGTCGCCCGCTAATGTGCTCCAATGCCGCAAGCGTTGCCCCGGCGTCCGGGATCGCGCCACCCGGCATCGGGCAAGTTTTATCGGCGTTCGTAGCAAAAAAGCGCGCCCCCTGCCGTAACGCTTGATAAGCGGTGTTCAATTTTCGATAATCGAGCGTGCGGTCAAAGGCAACGATCACGGCATCAATACCTTTCGGATCAAGCACAGTTTTGGCGTCTTGGTCAGTTAATTCATCAATAACAGTCAAGCCGTGACTGCGCAATTCAGCCCGCAAATTTTCTTCACCAATCACATAGAGCCGCAAGGTGGGCCAGGTCTGAGCCAGGTGATACCCCAGCACAAACGCCGACGTGATGACTTCGTGCGGACTGGTTGGAATGCCCAGGCGCGTCAATTTTGCGGCGTATAGTTCGCGCGGTTCTAACGGCTTATTGCTGACAAAAAGCACACGCTTGCCGCGGCGGCGCAATTCCGCGATCCCGTCTACGCTGCCTGGTAAAGCGGCCTCCCCCAGATAGACTGTCCCATCTAAATCAAAGACAAAGCCATCAACGGAACGGTTCATCGTTCCTCCCTACAGATATAATATGAACAGGACTTACGGGCGGTGAGGCTCCGCCTCTGCATCCGTAAGTCCTATTGAAAGGAAATACTAGGCGAATAATCAGGATAGGCCAAGCAGAATTGACCCATTCAGCGCTCAGGATGGTAACACGCTTGAATAGTGACTGTCAAACATTTTTGTAATTTATAAATAGGTCGCGTGCGTGCAACGCACGGGTCAGGCGCGGGTTACTTACTCGAAAATCAGGTGACCCGTGCAATGCACGCACCCTATTTTCTAAAAATCAACCCCCATCTACACCCGTGGGGGCATGATTCACAGCCTGGTTGAGCGCTATCCTAGTAACGAGGGATGTTAGGGTAGTGACTCACTGTCTTAGAGTCCTAATCGATAACCTTAGCGAGAGATTAACTAACGATCAAAAAATTTATTGCGTTCACAACCAATTGCAAGGAGCAGAATCCGATGTTTCAACACTTATCAGATCGAACCAAAGCGACATTGTTTTACTTGATGGCGATTACCTTTGCTACCATCATAGCGGTGCTCACCGTGACATTGCAAAAACCTGACCTCCTTGCGTATGTCATGTTTACGCCTTTGCTGGCTGTGCTGCTGATGCAACTCGTTGTCACGCGTGACGGTTACAGCAAAGCGGGCTGGCAGACCTTGGGTTTACAACGCTTTGGCCTGCGCACCTGGGGGCAGGCGCTCTGGCTGCCCTTGCTCGTGTTAGCCTGTTCCTTCGAGACGGCAACGCTGCTGGGTGTGGCACGCTGGCAATGGCCAGCCGGGGCGACCTGGGGTCAATTCTTGCCCAACTTGCTGATTGGGCTCTTGATCAACACGCTCTTTGCGCTGGGTGAAGAGATCGGCTGGCGCGGTTACCTTTTGCCAAAATTGCTCGCCCTGGGACCTGTACGCGCGGCGCTGTTGGGTGGGCTATTGCATGGCATATGGCATCTGCCCATGATCCTGCTCACCCCGTTTTATCACGGTGATGGCAATCGCTGGATCGTCGTGCCCTTATTTTTACTTACGCTAAGCGTCGGGGGTATCTTCTATAGCTATCTGCGGCTCACCAGTGATTCTGTCTGGCCGGCAGCACTGGGCCATGGCGCGTTCAACCTTTTTTGGGGGATGTTCACCGATTTAGCCGTGCCGCTGGCACCGCTGGCGCTGGAATATCTGGCGGGTGAGAGTGGCATTCTTACCTTGATTTTTGCGGTGCTGGCCGTTAGCTTCTTGATCCGGCGCTTGCATGGCAACGGCGCCAGACCCAGCACGCAGACGGCAACGCGGCAGCCGCTTGCAGCGCATTGACTAGAAGTGACGGTCGCTGACCATAGGTATTAGGCATGACAAACGATGTCTAGTATGACAACGTTAAAATAGCTGGATGGAGATGAGTGCGACGCACTCACGAATCTAACAGGGTCAAAGTAGTTACATATATTTGGGGCCATAGGAAAAATAGGGTTATTTATGGTATAATGGCAATATTGATCGGCAGATTAATCTTCACCAGCGATGGAGAGCTGTTCCGTGGCATTGCCATTACTCCAGACCAAATTATATGCGCCGCCAGCCCGTTCCGATCTGATCCGCCGCCCCCAACTAGTCGCGAAGATCAGGGCAGATTGGACGCGCCCGCTCACCCTGATCGCGGCACCAGCCGGTTTTGGCAAAACGACACTGGTCAGCGAATGGATCGGCGCTTACCAAGGGCAACGGCATGCTTCAGCCAATCACGGCCTTGATCAATCAATTGCGGTCAATTGGCACGCGCAACACCCAAAGCCTGATATTGCCTGGTTGTCTTTAGACGATGATGATAATCATCCACCACTTTTTCTCACTTATCTGATTGCGGCCATTCAAGCTTGCCAAGCGCAGATCGGTGAGACAGCGCTAGCGTTGCTCAGCGCGCCGCAGCCACCGTCGCCCAAAACGATCCTCACACTGTTGATCAATGAGCTAGGGACGCTGTCGACCCCGTTGGTTGTGGTGTTGGATGATTATCATGTGATCACGGCCCAACCGCTCCACGAAGCGTTGACCTTTTTGATTGACCACCTGCCTTCATCGATCCATTTGGTCATCACCAGTCGGGTTGACCCACCATTGCCCTTGGCGCGCTGGCGTGTACGCAATCAACTGACCGAAATTCGCGCCGAAGATCTGCGCTTCACCCCAGACGAGGCAACCGCCTTTTTGAATGAGATCATGGGGCTGAACCTGACCAGCGCAGAGATCACGACGCTGGAGACGCGCACCGAGGGCTGGATCGCCGGGTTGCAACTGGCCGCGCTGGCGATGCAAGGCACGATCGCGTTCCAAGGCCGCCCAGAGCTCACCGGCTTTATCGAGCAGTTTACGGGCAGCCACCGGTACATCATCGATTACCTGGTCGAAGAAGTATTGCAGCGCCAATCGGCCCAAATTCAAGATTTTTTGGAGCAAACCGCGATTCTCGAACGGTTGAGTGCCCCACTTTGTGAGGCTGTGACCGGGCACAACGATAGCCAGACCATCTTGGATCAGTTGCAGCGCGCTAATCTTTTCCTGATTGCGTTGGATCAGGAGCGCCAGTGGTACCGTTATCATCATCTCTTTGCCGAGGTGCTGCGCAGTCGCCTGCGTCACCACCAGCCCAACGTTGGCACCTTGCTACATCAGCGCGCCAGTGATTGGTATGCAAGTGCCAATCTGCTGCATGACGCCATCCACCATGCGCTGGCCGCATCCGATTTTGGGCGCGCGGCGCATTTGCTAGAGCAGGTCACACCCGATCTTGTCTTTCGTGGCCAGCTTCAAACGGCACGGCAATGGCTGCATGCCTTGCCCGAAGCGCTGATCCGCACGCGCCCCAAACTTTGTCTGTATGCGGCGGCGCTTTATCTCTTCACCAACCAACTCGAGATCGCCGAACGTTTTCTGGGCGATGGCGAACAAGCGCTTGACCCAACAACGACACCCGACCAGGCGCGCTTGATTCAAGGTTGGGCCGCGGCCATGCGGGCCGACCTGGCGCGGATCAGCGGCGATCTGACCACGGCAATTACCTGGGCGCAGACTGCTGTGGCGCGGCTGCCGGTGGTGGAAACCGAACCGTTACAGATGCGGGCAGTGGCCATGTTGGATCTCGCCCGCGCCTGGCTGGTGAGTGGCGATGTAACAGCAGCCAGCGAAGCGCTAGCGATTAGCGTATTCGCACCGATTGCGGCCTCTGGCAATTTGTTTGCGACCCTGAACAGCCACACAAATCTGGCCCGCTTGCAAATGAGCCAGGGGCGACTCCGCCAGGCGGCGATCACATTGGCCGCCGCGCCGCAGGCTTTGCCCGACCCGGCCATGTTGCGCTTTATGTTTGGCGGCGCCGCCTATTATTTTGTCTTGGGCGATTTACATTATGCTTGGAACGATCGGGCGCAGGCCGAGGCCCATCTAGAGTTGGGCATGACACTGATGGCGGAGGTTTTACCCATCGATGCCGATGTGGTCGTTTTGGGTTTTGTGGCCCAAGCGCGCTTACAACAGGCGCGCGGGGATAGGGTTGCTGCCAACACCACCCTAGAGGCGCTGGCCCAACTCGCCCGCACCCGCAAATTTGCTGACGTCATGCACCAACGCAGTGCGGCGGCGCAAGCGCGGCTCTGGTTGACCCAAGGCGATCTGGGCGCGGCGCAACGCTGGGCCGAAAGTTGCGGCCTGACGGTAGACGACGAACCGGATTTCTTGCACGAAGCGGACTATCTAACCCTGGTGCGCATCCAGCTTGCCCGCGGACGCCTAACGCGACTGTCACCCGTATTGCCGGCACTATTACCCGTGTTGGATCGCTGGTTGCAGGCGGCAGAGGTCAACGCCCGCTGGAACAGCGTCATTGAACTGCTGCTGCTGCGCACGCTGACGTGCCAGGCCCAACAGGATCGCGCGGGTGCGCTGGTTGCGCTGGAACGCGCCTTAACCCTCGCCGCGCCAGGGGGGTATGTGCGGCTTTTTGTCGATGAAGGTGAAGTTATGCGCACGCAGCTTGCAGAGTACGGCTTGCGGAGTACGGA
>JBBQBY010000481.1:0-5334 GCA_038318235.1 Caldilineales bacterium | reverse complement strand
TTAACCGAGATTGCTCTCGGCCTGTTGCTGGGGCTTACCACGGCCTGTGTATTGGGCTATATCTTGGGCAAACATCGCGCGATCGAACGTCTGTTATCGCCTTATATTGTTGCCAGCCAGAGTGTGCCCATTGTGGCCCTCGCCCCATTGCTGGTGATCTGGTTTGGCAGTGGCCTGACGAGCAAAGTGCTCATTTGTGGTTTGATCACCTTTTTTCCCACCTTGATCAGTACCATGGTCGGTTTGCGCAATGTCGATGCTGATCTGCGCGATCTGATGCGCAGTTTGCGAGCCAGCCGTTGGCAAACGTTTAAATTATTGGAATTGCCCGCGGCGTTGCCGGTTATTTTTGGGGGCTTAAAATTGAGCGTTATTTTATCCGTGGTCGGGGCTGTGGTGGGCGAATTTGTGGGGGCGGATGTAGGGTTGGGCTTTTTGATCAATTTGGCGCGGGGTGTATTGGATACGCCGTTGATGTTTGTGGCTGTCTTCAGCCTGGTGGTCATTGCCCAGACGCTTTATCTTTTGGTGGCTTGGTTTGAACACGTGTGTTTGCGCTGGCAAGATTGACGGGACTATCACTGTTTTGCTGCAAAGGCGCAGGGGTGCGAAACAATGATTTTCTCGGCTTTTTGACACTTTTTATCAATTTTCAGCGGTGGACTTTACAAGCGAAAGGAAATTTATGCGGAAGTCGTTCGTCGGAATTGTTTTGGTTGTGGCGTGCTTGTTAGCGGCCTGTATCAATCCAGCAGCCCCCCTGCCTGGCGCAGCTACAACGGTGGCAAATGGTGGAGCGGCGCCACTGACGCCTGTTAAATTGGGTGTTGGCTATGTGCCGAATGTCCAATTTGCAACGTTTTATGTGGGGGTTGAAAAAGGATTTTATGCCGCGGAAGGGTTGGATCTTAGCCTTGATTATGGCTTTGAAAATGACTATCTGAAATTGGTGGGCGTTAACCAGTCACAATTTATGGTGGGCAGTGGCGACCAGGTTGTGCTTGGGCGTGCGCAAGGGTTGCCGGTGCGCTACGTGGCTAACTGGTATACTCAATATCCAGTCGTGATTTTCGCCAAGAGCTCAGCCAATATTACTAAACCAGCTGACTTGGCCGGCAAGAAGATCGGGATTCCTGGGCCATTTGGTGCGTCTTACGTGGCTTTTCTCGGTATTCTGGAGGCGGCTAAGCTGAAAGAAAGTGATGTCAAGGCCGAGAGTATCGGTTTTGCCCAGGTGGCTGCGATCAGCCAGGATCAAGTGGAGGCTGCGGTCGATTATGCAGTCAATGGCCCCGTAGTGCTGGCCCAACAAGGCATTACAACCACGCAGATCAAATTGGATGACTATTTGCAGATCCCATCGAATGGGCTAGTGACCAACGAAAAGACCATTCAAGACAACCCGGAATTGGTGCGCAAAATGGTGCGGGCCACGCTTAAATCGATTCAATATACACTGGATCATCCAGATGAAGCCTTCGAGATTGCCCTCAAGTTTGTCCCAGAAGCTGGTGGCGACAACAAAGTCGCCAATCGTGCCGTCTTTGATGCCGCGTTGGACTATTGGAAACCCCAAGCGGAACACAAGCTAGGCGAGACGCATGTCGAAGAGTGGCAGGCTGTGGCGCAATTGATGCAACGGATCGGCCTCGTTGATAAACTGGTTCCGGCGCAAGAAATGTTTACGAACGATTTTTTGCCGTAGGTGAAACAGAGAGGGTGGGAGACTGAGCGTTCTTAATCTCCCACTCTCGCAATCTAAACTTAATCATTCATGCTCTGCCCCTCCATTGTTATACGCATGTCAGAACGAAAACTCGATTTTAAGGAACTAACCTTCCTGGAAGCGGTCAGGCTGTCTAGGTCAACGTAACCGACCATGACCGCTTCCAGGAAGGTTAGAAACGCCGCTGCTCAGAATTAATGATATCGAATTA
The DNA here is from genome assembly GCA_038318235.1 of Caldilineales bacterium. Lineage (GTDB taxonomy): Bacteria > Chloroflexota > Anaerolineae > Caldilineales > Caldilineaceae > JAPLGZ01. The sequence goes on along the minus strand of JBBQBY010000481.1, from coordinate 3,397 downwards.
CGCGTGATCACAATCGACCTCTCTTGGAGTTATAGGTGAACGCAACAACTGCTCCATTCTTGCAAATCGATCGGGTTAGTAAGGCCTTTGTCGGCGGTGCAAAACCAGTGCAGGCCTTGCATTCGGTTAGCTTTCAGGTGGCCACCGGTGAATTTGTCTGCCTATTGGGGCCGAGTGGCAGTGGCAAAAGCACATTGCTGCGCATTATCGGTGGGTTGCTGGCACCCGATACAGGGTCGGTTTTGTTGCAAGGCGTGCCGCTGCTCGCGCCACATACCGAGATTGGCTTTGTCTTTCAGACCACCAATTTGATGCCTTGGCGCACGATTTTGCAAAACGTCCTCTTACCATTGGAGATTCAGGGCAAGCTGGATGAAAATGCGGCCCAGGTGGGACGTGATCTGCTCGCGTTGGTTGGGCTAACGGGCTTTGAGGAGGCTTACCCAAAGCAACTCTCCGGTGGCATGCGCCAACGGGTTGTATTGGCGCGCACCCTGATCCATCGCCCCCAACTCTTGCTGATGGATGAACCCTTTGGCGCGTTAGATGCCTTGACGCGGGAACGGCTCAACCTTGAACTATTGCGTATTCAGCAAATCCAGGCCAAGACAGTGATCATGGTGACGCATAGTATTCCTGAAGCCGTCTTTTTGGCGGATCGGGTGTTGATCTTTGGCGAACGACCGGGGCGCGTGGTCGCCGAACTGTTGATTGACCTGCCGCGGCCTCGCCACCTCGCGCAAATGGGGAGCGCCCACTTCGGCCAATTGACCATGCAGGTACGCCAGCATATTGACGAATTAGCAAGCATGGTCGAAAACAAAACTCTTGATTATTGACGCATCGCGGCCCTTGTGGTAGGCTCTCCTTTTCAGAGAACAACGCCAACAAATTGATGATGGATTCATAGAAAGTAACCTTATGCCGGAGAAATTGACGCCAGCCCGTGTCCGTTTTGCCCCCAGCCCCACCGGATTTTTACATCTGGGCGGTTTGCGCACGGCCCTTTTTGACTGGCTCTATGCGCGCCACACCGGCGGCCAATTTATTCTACGCATTGAAGATACCGATCAGAAACGCTATAACCCGGACAGTGTGGAATTTCTGATGCGCGGTCTGCGCTGGTTAGGCTTAGATTGGGATGAAGGCCCGGACATCGGTGGTCCCTATGCCCCCTATGTGCAGAGTGAGCGCAAACCGATCTATCGCCAGTATGCCGAACAGTTGGTGGCCAGTGGCCATGCTTATAAATGTTATACACCTGTAGAAGAGTGGGAAGAAGCCTCGCCAGAAGAAGGGGAAGCGGAGCCAATGGTTGTCACCCGCAAGCCCTATGACCGGCATGACCGTTTTGTGCCTGCCGAACAACAGGCCGCTCTCGAAGCCCAAGGCCGACCTTACGCGATTCGTTTTGCCGCGCCGTTGGATGGCACCACCACGGTAGACGATCTGCTGCGCGGGGAGATTACCTGGAAAAATAACACGCTGGTCGATGCGGTATTGCTGAAAACTGACGGCATGCCCACCTATCATCTGGCGATGGTGGTTGACGATTACCTGATGAAGATCACGCATGTGTTGCGCGGTGAAGAGTGGCTACCGTCGGCGCCGATCCATAAATTGCTCTTTGATGCGCTCGGCTGGCCCATGCCACAGATGGTGCATCTTCCGGTCATTCTAAACCCGAATGGCAAAGGGAAGATGAGCAAGCGCAAACAGGTGGTAGACGGCAAAGAATACCTGGCGCTGGTGCATGAATTTATCGATGCCGGCTATTTGCCCGAAGCTGTCTTCAATTTTCTGACCAACGTGGGTTGGAATTTCGATGCAGAACGTGAGGTTTTTACCAGAGAAGAGGCGATTGCACGGTTTGAACTGCGTGACATTACGCCAAAACCAGCGGCGTTGCCTTATGCCAAATTAGAATGGCTCAACGGGGTTTACATTCGCAACCTCAGCCCGAGTGAACTTCATCTGCGGCTGGCGCCTGTGCTGAGCAAACAACTCGGCATTGATGAAGCGGCCTTGCGTCATAGTGAACAGCTATCAGAGTTGGCGCCGTTGATCCAAGAGCGCATCAAATTGCTGAGTGAAGCCGCGCAATTTGTTGATTGGGCATTTCTCCCTGCCGATGCGATCCAGCCAGAGCCGAAATTGTTAGTGGACAAGAAGCTAAACGTTGAACAGACGCTTGCGGTTTTGGCGGCCGGTATTGAAGTTCTGACGCGTACGGAAAACTTCAATGTTAAAACCCTAGAGGTGGCCTTTCGCACCGAAGCCGAGAAAATGGGCATCAAAGTTGGCCCGTTTTTAACATCATTCCGCGTTGCGATCACAGGCAAGACAATTTCACCCCCGCTCTTTGAGAGTATGGTCGTATTAGGGCGTGAAGAAACAATTTTGCGCTTACGCAACGCCATGAATACGTTGCAAGCCTATGCGTTGCAGACGGCATAACTACATCTTCAAAACACCACCTGAACAGGCTTCAAGCCCGTTCAGGTGGTGTTTTTTTGCCCCAAACGTGTCTGTGGCATTCACATACAATAGATTGGACTGAGCGCAGCGCTACAGCTTTATACGGCTGCAGCGATTGGCTGTTCAGTGACCATTGGCGGCGTTTCGTCCGCAGGGTAACGCCGGACTGGTTCTCGTTGGTTGGCGATGGGTTCGGTCGCGGAAGGGGTATCAACCGCGATGTTGAGCACATTTTTTAGCACGGCACGAAAGGCGGCTGGGTGTTTCTGGGCGGCTTCACGCACCGCTTGGACAACATAGATCTCGCGCTCTTTTTCTGGCGCCGTCAGCAAGTTCTGTACCGCAGGCGGCGTCAACCCTTGCGCTAACAGCTTCGCCAGCAGATATTGCGCCAGCGCTTGTTGTTCTTTGCGATAAGGTTGCTCGGTAAAGTCTAGCCAAGTTTGGAAGACCTTAACATCCTCTTGCACGAGCAAGGCTTGATAACAAGCTGCGATGTATTGGAGCGCAATGCTCTGTAAGCGCGGCGCGAGTGTACCTTCTTGGTCAACTTTGTGGTCTAAGAGCCAGTCGAACTCAAACCCCAGGTCGGTGCAGAAGTCGGTGAGTTTGGCGGTCAATAATTGGATCGCCTCATCGGACAATGCCGCCAACCAGTGCTGGAGCGCGGGTTGGTCGGCAAAGCTGGTGACCGCCCAGGCGCGGAAAGTTTGCGTCTTCTCGATTGGCCGAGGTCGGCGCCAAGGGGCGCGCCAGTTCCGCGCGAGCTTGGTCTCAGTTGTCGATTGCGCAGCCGCTAGGTCCGCTTGCTTACGCGCCTGAATGCGGCGATCTGCCACAACCGCCAGCCAGGCAAAGACCCCCAGCAAAACAAATAATGTAATTAAGCCCATAATAAAACCCCTCTGGGATAAACAAT
>JBBQBY010000480.1:0-5338 GCA_038318235.1 Caldilineales bacterium | reverse complement strand
CCTCTCTTCCCTGCCCACCGTTGGCTGCGAACCATTTCTAACCAAAGGAGCAGACTGTGAACACGCCCACGATTCAGGCAATCAAAGGCCATGTCTTTTTTAAACGGGTAATTTTTGGGGCTATTTTTGTGTTGATGCTAATTTTAAGCGGCTTGACGCATCGCACCTATGCGCAGGCGACACCGGCTGGGTTATCCGATCCGGCCACTGGGTCATCCAGCGGTACGCTACCGCCGGGCACGATTCCGAATCAAGCGCTTTATCTCCCTTTGATCAGTGTGAATCCACAGGCGATCAGCGATCGGGTATTTGATGCTATCCCAGTCATGGGGCCACCGGTTGACCACCCCGCGGCGATCAATGGCGACTTGAATCTTGCTTTGCGTGGCTATATCAGTATTACCGCGGCGCTCACCCTGGTGGACATCAATGGCGACGTTGATCCCGATGCCCCGCAACTGATCGGTTTATTCAGTCCGCCGCGCCTGCCGACGTTTGTCGGCACTTATCAAGTGTATGATTGGAACTGGGGTTGCGGCCCGCATGGCTGTCGCGGCGGGCTGCTGACCGAACCGGAGGTGACGCTGATCGAAGTCGCGACGACGCCTGGAGAACCCTTGTTCATCCCCACGCGTAATGGTGAAATTTTCGGCGGTGGCTACAAAGTGCTCGTGCTCTACGCCGAGGCACAACGGATCACATTTACCTATACGCGCCAGGATACGCCAGCGATTGGTTATGTCGTGCAGCTAGAAGATATTACCGTCGATCCCGCGTTATTGGCCTTATACAATCAGCTAGACGCTGCCGGGCGATCACAGTTGCCGGCCTTGCAGCAAAACGAGCGCTTTGGCATCGCTACCGGTGCCAACATTAAAGTGGCAATCCGGGATACTGGTTCATTCTTAGACCCCCGCTCGCGCAAAGATTGGTGGTTCGGGTTCCAATCATTGATTGAATGATGGGGAACCAGGCCAGACCTCTCCCCCCGCCCTCCCCTGCTGGGAGTGAGCCTGTGTCACGGGACGGAAGGGGATATTTCGTCTGTCCACCCACGGCGCTTCCAGATGTCCATTGGACGCGGGAGGGGTCTGGTTCCCAATGCCACAACGCTTCCGATCCCGACCCGCCCGATAATACGCCATCCATTTTGGGTTGTGTTACAATATTTGGATGACGATTGTGAAACTTTCGCGCGCCCATGCCGAAGCAGCGGCGCGGCTGCATATTGCCGGCCAGCCAGGCACCTTCTTGACCAGTTTGGGTCCAGATGTGTTAACAGTGCTCTATCGCGCCCTCCCAGAATTGTCGATTGGCTTCGGTTATACCGCCATAGATCACAGCCAGACTGTTGCCCCCAATCATGTTTTAGATTCCGCACTTGTCACCGGTTTCGTCAGTGCGACGACCAATGTTGGCCGCCTTTTTGCCGAAATGGGCACGCGCCGTATCCATCAATTCTTGCCGCCATTGTGCGTGCGATTCGCGCGCCAACCAACCCTGATTTTGCGCAGCCTCCAGACCCTCCTCTATCCATTTCTCGTCAAGCAGGATCAGGGGAAAACCCCTGGCGCAACGGCTGAATTGCTGTCGATCATGGTGGCGCCAGCAGTTCGCAGCCAGGGCATCGGCGCGCAATTGCTGCAAGCGTTGTTGGCCGAATGCAGCCTGCGCCAGATCCGTTGGCTGGATGTGACGGTGGACGCCGACAATGCCGGCGCGCGCCGGTTTTATGAACGCCATCAATTTAGGTTAGCGCGTCCATTCAATTTGTATGGACGCGCGATGTGCAGCTACCAGTTGGCCATTGCACCAGTGGATGCCAGGGAGATGTCGAGTGGAAACTGACGCACAGGAGGTCACAGGGGCGCGGTTTCCCAATTTTGCGGCGCTGGCTTTGAACCGCAAACGCCTCATCTTGCTGGTCGGCGCGGGTGTTTTGACCCTGGTGCTGCTATTGGTGCTCGGTGGCGGGCGTGAGGCGATCCGCGCGTTGGCGCATGTTAATTGGCGCTTGCTGGTCTTGGCGATCCTCATTCATTACAGCGGTTTTGCCGTGCGTGGTCTACGCTGGCAACAACTCTTGCGCACAATGGGGCACAAGCTGACCTGGCGCTTTGTCACCACCTTGTTGCTGGCCGGCTGGTTCGTCAGCGCTCTGTTGCCAGCACGCGCCGGTGATGTGATGCGGGTCGGCGTGCTGCGTTTGTCGGCGCCCGATCATGCAGCGGTGCCGGTGGCCGATGCGTTGGGCTCGATTGTGTTGGAACGGGTGCTTGATCTGCTGGCGATTTTGGCCTTGGGCGCCAGTTTTGGGTTGCTGGTCTTGCGCGCCCAATTGCCGGGCTGGGTGCTAACCGCCTATGGCGTTGGAATTGGGGGGCTGGTATTTTTGGGCGTGGCGCTCCTGGTCACGCCCGCGTTATTAGATTGGCTGCGCCGCTGGTCGACCCATCGTTTTTGGCAAACTTTGCTCAATTTTGCAGCGCAGTTGGTAGAAAGCCTACGCGTCCTCTTGCGTCAACCAGGGATCGCGCTGCTGCTCGTGATCGAGAGTCTTTACATTTGGCTCTGTGATGCCCTGCTCATGTGGTTATGTGTATGGAGTTTAGGGGTGTTATTGCCTTTTGGTCGCGCGGCCTTTATTGCGTTGACGGTAGACGTATTTGCGGTTGTGCCTTTGACCCCCGGCGGCATCGGCCAGATCGAGACGGTCAACGCTGCGCTGCTAAGCCTGCTCAAATTGCCCGGTTTTAACGTAGCCGCCGCTGTGTTGGTCAATCGGGCGATCAGCTACTGGAGCTTTTTACTCTTCACGGGCGTTATTACCTTTGCCGCTGGTTTTGGGCAATGGTTGCTCACACAAAAATCACCTGTGAACTCATCTTCTAGGATTGGAAAATAAAGGTACATGCTGGCAAAGCTGTCCGCGGTCTACCGCCGTCATTACACCTTCATCCTGATCTTTTGCCTGTTTGTCAGCTTTCGCCTGTTGACAATTCTGCTCTTTCGCCCCGGTGGTTTTATCACCGATTTCTCGGACTACGATTTCTATGCCACTTGGGGCCAATTGATCCCGATGGGCTACCACACCTTCGAGAACTTGTGGACGGCCTATCCGCCACTCTTCCCCGCGCTAATGCTGCCGATTTTCGAATTATCTAGCCGCATCCCCCCTTGGATCGAACCGCGCCTCTTCTTCCATATACTCTTCGGCCTGGCAATGCTCGTTTTCGAGAGCGGCAATTTTATTCTAATTTACCGCCTTGCGCAGAAACTAAATCTGTGCGGAGTGGGGAGTGGGCGCGAAGCGCGTGTCGATTCTGCATCCCACATTCCACACTCCGCACTCCTATACGCCCTACTCTTTACGCCCGTCTACACCCTAACCGGCTGGTTTGAGGCGATGCCGCTCTTTTTTATGTTGCTGGGGTTGGATCTATTATTGAGCACGCGACGCTGGGCGTGGATCGGCAGTGTGCTGGCCGCCGCATTGGGGTTTTTGACCAAGTTGACACCAGCCGTGTTGGTGCCGATTGGCGTGCGCTGGCTGGGCGGGCGGCTCAGTTGGACAGCCCTGCGCCAGGAATGGTTCAAGCCCAAAGCGGCGGGCAATATTGGACGGCCACTGCTCTATGGCTTGATTTTTCTGGTCACGATCATCGGGCTTGGTTATTGGCTGGTGGGCGGCCAAACGGCGCTGGCCCTGAGCAGCTTTCGGGTCAATAGCATTCGCCCGCCCTGGCAAAGTATCTGGGCGCTGCTTGATAACTATTATGGCTTTGGGCTGGTGCCGGTGGATATGCGCAATCTGGTTGGCTTGGCCAAAGGTGGTCAATTCACGTCGCATCTGCCCTGGACCGCGATCGGCCTTGCGTTCGCGGTGCTCTATTTGTGGCTGTACACTCGTCGTTATGACTGGCAGCAACCGCGCACGCCCGTCGCTTTTGCCGCGGTGAGCGTGATCTGGCTTTTTCTCTATAGCAAGGGCTGGAGTCCGCAGTTTTTGGTCTGGATTCTGGCCTTCATCGTCTTGCTGCTACCCACGATGCGTGGCATGGCCTATGCAATTTTCTTGAGCCTGCTCAACTTTGTAGAAGCTGACATCTTTTTGATTCTGCTGCCCGACGAGCATTGGCTGATGATTGGCACAGTGCTGTTGCGGACGGCGTTGCTCAGCTTATTGTTGATAGAATTCCTCGGTCAAATGTGGCCGACCGCGCACGTTGGACAACGGATGCGCCAGGTCAGCGGCATCCTGGCCGTTGGCGTGATGATCATCGGCGTGCTAGGCGCCATCGTCGGCGCGCCACGTGCGGTGCAAGCCTATGGTGAACGGCGCCTGGCGGAACAGCCCTGTGCCACGACCATCGCCTATCTGCGCGACCAAAGCGTGTGGCCCAACCGCACAATTGTCAGTGACCAACCGGAAGTGTGGCGCGATTTTTACCCGTGGCTGCGCAACGCCTATACGATTCGTGGGGTGGATGGCTATAATCCGTATGACCGTCCGCAGGCAGCGGTGATTGCGGACAAACTAAAAGCACTGACCCAGGCGCATGAATTTTGGTGGGTGACACAAAAAGGTCTAGCGACCCAAGCCGGCGATTATTTCGCTGACCGCGCCGTGCATATTTTAGAAGAGCAAACGTCGCGCGGCTGCGATCTGGCACGCGTGATCCGGCTTACCGGTGCGCCGCTGGCCACGGCTGCGGTAACGGGTGGGCCGATTCTGCTAAGTCATTATGAAATGGATCCGGCGAAAGTAGGCGATGCATTGCATTTGGTGCTATACTGGCAGGCCGAGAAAGCGGTGGCGACCAGTTATACGGTCTTCACGCAATTGTTTGATGCGGCTGGCAAAATGGTAGCGCAACAAGATAACCCGCCAAACGTCGGCCGCTCACCGACCAATACTTGGGCGCCCAACGAGCTTGTGCGCGATCCTTATCAGTTGACCATTCCGGCCGATGCACAACCAGGCACTTATCAATTGTTGGTGGGCTTGTATGACGCAAAAGGCCGGCGTACTTTAACGTTACCCGATGGAACAAGCAGTGACCATCTATCGTTTAATCTGGATGTGGTGGCGCGCTAGGCAACTCGATCCTAAGCAGGATCGAGTAGTTAGATCGCTGAGTCAACTATCTAACTCATGTTGTGCGCAAGGCTGGACCAATGAATTCACCCGCAGCATTTCAATACTGCCACTGCGCAACATGAATATCTACAATCATAACGCAAAATTCTAATGCATGATATACCTGCGCGAGACCGCAGCATCGCTTTTCTGCTCTTTGGCTTCTTGTTTGCCTGTTACCTGTTCACCTATACCGGT